>JAPHTF010000076.1 GCA_026197095.1 Gammaproteobacteria bacterium | reverse complement strand
TTTCTGATAACTTTTATGCCGGGTCAGCCCTGTTTTATTAGCTTAATTAAAAAATTGATTATTTTGGAGATAGTAATGTCTGATTTTGATGAAAACTGGGCACTTGAAACATTAGCGGTGCGTGCAGGACAAGTGCGCACTGCAGAGGGGGAACATAGTGAACCTATTTTCCCTACATCAAGCTATGTGTTTCCGAGTGCAGCGGAAGCTGCAGCACGCTTTAAAGGTGAAAGTCCGGGTAATATTTATTCGCGATTTACCAATCCAACAGTACGCACATTCGAACAACGTCTCGCGGCTTTAGAAGGTGGAGACAGCTGTGTGGCAACGGCATCAGGTATGTCTGCAATTTTAAGTACATGCATTGCGTTGTTAAAAGCAGGTGATCACATTGTTTCATCACGTTCAATTTTTGGAACGACGGTCGTTTTATTTAATAAGTATTTACAACCTTTTGGAGTAGAGACGAGCTTTGTAGACTTAACCGAACTTGATGCTTGGAAAAAGGCCATTCGTCCTGAAACTAAAATATTATTTTTAGAAACACCGTCTAACCCATTAACAGAAGTTGCTGATTTAAATGCACTCGCTGATCTCGCTCATGAAAATGATTGTTTACTGGTCGTTGATAATTGTTTGTGTACACCGATTCTGCAGCAGCCACTAAAGCTAGGGGCTGATATTGTTATTCACTCCGCAACAAAATACATCGATGGTCAGGGCCGGGCAGTGGGTGGTGCGGTTGTAGGAAATAAAGAGCTTGTGGGCGAAACGGTATTTGGATTTTTAAGAACAGCAGGTCCTACCCTTAGTCCTTTTAATGCATGGATTTTTCTAAAAGGTTTGGAAACGTTATCACTGAGAATGAAAGCACACAGTGCAAATGCACTGGAATTAGCCAGGTTTTTGCAACAGCATAAAAATGTAAATCAGGTTTTTTACTCTGGCCTGGAATCACATCCACAGTATGAATTAGCCAGTCAGCAGCAATTCGCAGGTAGTGGTGTTTTATCATTTGAAGTGAAAGGTGGTAAGGATGCGGCCTGGAAATTAATCGACTCAACTAAATTGTTATCAATTACTGCAAATTTAGGTGATGCAAAATCAACCATCACTCACCCGGCAACAACAACACATGGACGTTTAACAGATGAAGAACGGCAACAAGCAGGTATAAGTGATGGTTTGATACGAGTCTCAGTTGGTTTAGAATCAATTGATGATATTAAAGCAGATATTGAAAAGGGACTGTAAATAATAATGGAAAATACCTTTATAGCCAGACAACCTATTTATGACAATGATGATCAACTCATTGGTTATGAATTATTATACCGTGCATCGGCGATCAATGTTGCCTCCTTTGATGATGGGAAAATTGCCTCGTCTCAGGTGATACTGAACAGCTTTTTAGAGATAGGTTTTGACAGTTTAGTAGGGAGCTCATCCGCTTTTATCAATATTACTGAAGACTTTATACTCGATGAATCACTAATACCGATGTATGAAAAACATACCGTTCTTGAGATTCTTGAAGAAATACAACCTTCAAAAGAAGTTATTGCCGGGGTACGCAGGCTTAAAAAGCTTGGCTATAAAATAGCTCTGGATGACTTTATGTATTCACCTGAATACGATGAATTATTGGAATTAGCTGATTATGTAAAGCTTGATATTATTGAGCTTGGTGAAAATAGAGTTATTCGGGAATTAAAGAAGCTAAGAAAGTTAAAGAACTTTAATGGGAAAATAATAGCAGAGAAAGTTGAAACACCTGAAATGTATGATTTTTGTAAGCAACAAAATTTTGATTTTTACCAGGGATTTTATTTTTGTATTCCCCAGGTAATCAGTCATAAAAATATTCCTGCAAATAAACTGGTTGTTCTTAATTTAATTAAAGAATTAAATAATCCTGATTTCGAGTTTGCTGAAATTGAAAAAGCAGTTGCGCATGATGCCACACTAACTTATAAATTATTGCGTTACGTTAATAGTGCAGCATTTGGTCACCGCCAGGAAATCAGCACTATAAAGGAAGCATTAGCTTTAGTTGGTGGCGATACTATTAGAAAATGGGCAATGTTAATTTTAATGATGCAACTCAATGAAGGAAAACCAGAAGCATTGTTAATTTCAGCGTTAGTAAGAGCAAGGATGTGTGAGTCATTAGAAGAGGATAAAGCCGGAGAAATGTTCACTATTGGTTTGATGTCTCTGCTTGATGCCTTGATGGATATTCCACTGGTTGATCTCCTGGATGATCTTGCATTATCTTCCCCTGTAAAAATAGCTTTACTCGATTACAAAGGCAAAAAAGGAAAAATTCTTCATAATGTTATTCGTTATGAACAGGGTGGTTGGGACGAATTGATTGTCGACATTGATAATGTTCAGCCATATTTTGATGCTTATATAGAAGCAGTTGAATGGGCTGATTCAACAACGGCCATGTTAAAGTTAGAAAACTAAAACTCCGGTTCTGACTTAATTTCAATAAATTCACCAGTAACAGGGTGTTGAAAGGATAGATAACTGGCATGTAGCAATAATCTTGCGGCCTTTTCTCTTGCATCTTTATTAGCGTAAAGCTCATCACCTAAAATCGCATTATTAATGGACATCAGATGCACGCGAAGTTGATGAGTTCGTCCTGTAAATGGAACTAATTCAAGCCGAGATGTATTATTGTTTTTATTAAAAGATAATCTTCGATAACTTGTTATAGAGGATTTTCCAGTTTCAAAATCCACTTTCTGTTTTGGTCTGTTTGGCCAGTCAGTAATTAAAGGCAAATCTACAACGCCGGAATTAGCCATAATTTTACCATCAACAACAGCGATGTATTTTTTATTAATTTCTCTGTTTTGAAATAAAATACTTAGCGAACGTTCAAGTTCTTTACCTCGGGCCAGTAGCATTAATCCGGATGTCGACATATCTAGTCGGTGTACGATTAGGCTATCAGGGTATTCAGACTGAACACGCGAGATCAAACAATCTTGTTTATCTTCCCCCCGACCCGGCACTGACAATAAACCACTGGGTTTGTTTATGACGAGTAGATATTCATCTTTATAATAAATATCTAACGCAATATGGGGAGGAGGGGTATATTCCATATATATGAAGATCTGATTTTTTCTTAATTATATATTTAATTTATAAATCAATATTATATTAATTAATAAAAGTATAAAGCTAATAATTTGCCAACTTCGAACAGGATCACGTTTTATTAACGGAACATAATCAGAATTGACTAGTGAAGAATCAGGTTTGTTTAGTGCATAGGTGAATTCAGATAAAATACTGAAACGATTTTCTGGATTAATATGTACTGCTTTTTCAATAGCTTTGTCAACCCAGACAGGTATTTCAGGATTATAGCGTTTGAGTGAGATGTATCTTGCGCGCTTAATATTTCTTGCGGTCATATCCTTACCATATGGAAGGTGACCGGTAAGCATTTCATAAACAATGACACCTAGTGAATAGATGTCAGAACGATTACTGCCTGAATCACCAATATGGTATTCAGGAGCCGTGTAATCAATCGTACCCAGTATATTGTTGACTTCAATGGGCAGGTAAATTTCTTCAATTCCCGCTATTTTAGCAGAACCAAAGTCTATAATTTTTAATGTTTCGTTCTTATCAATTAAAATATTTTCAGGTTTTAAATCCTGATGGATCATTTCGAGCCGATGAAATGCACGTAAACCGCGTTCAATTTGTTTACTAAATGTGCGAACCTGGTTTAATGAAGGACGAGGATTATCATCAAGCCACTGTCTTAAAGAGCAACCCTCGATGTACTCAGTAATATAATATAAGGCCGTCCGTTTACGCGTTGTTTCTAATATTTTTAATACATGCGGGTTATTGATTCTGCGACCGGCCCATTCCTCATGTAAAAACTGGTTAATGTATTCCGGATCATCCTGATAGTTTACAGAGGGTGCCTTCATGACGATATTTTCATTTGTTTCAGTATCTTGAACTAAATAGACTTCGGTGCGTTTATTTGAAAACAAATGTCGTATGACTTTATAGCCATCAAGTATTAAGCCAGGTTCTAACGTTGGCGGGAAGGGGAGCTCTGTGAGTTTATCGTAGAACTCATTTTCATTTTCTTTTGGTAACCGTGTGACTTTTACCAGCTGGCAGGTTAGATTATCATCACTTTTATTATTTACCGCCATTTCAACAATGGCCTGACTTGCAGTTTCCAGGCTGGCTTTATTATCTGAAACAAGATCTTTAATTTTCTGGTCAGTGATAAAGTCATATACACCATCAGTCAGCTGGATATATATATCACCGGTTTCTACCGCTAATTTTTTATAATCAATATCTACATGAAGATCTATCCCCAGCGCCCTGGATAAATAACTTTTTTCTTTACTTACAGTAAAGCGATGATCATTAGTTAATTGTTCAAGATCGTTGTTACGTAAGCGATATATTCGTGTATCTCCTACATGGAATATATAGGCTGTATTTGATTTAAAAACTAACGCACTTAATGTTGTGACCATGCCCTGGTGGCTCTGGTATTTACGTTGCCCCTGTCCATGTAGCCATCGGTTTGAGGCCGCTAATATTTTTTGACCAGAACTTTTAACTGACCATGTTTCCGGTGTACTAAAGTAGTCACTTAAAAAACTCTTAACACAGCTTTCTGAAGCAAGCTTTCCATCATCGCTCGCACTCATACCATCTGCAATAACAACAGCGATACCTTTAGTTTTTAATAAAGGTTCATCAGGTATAACAACTCCACAGGAGTCTTCGTTTTGCGCTTTAATTCCTGCAATACTGTAATGAGCATGCTTGATTTCTAATGATGTTGGCATTTGTTCGCTTTTTTGAAAAGACAATGTCGTTAAAGTATAACGGCATTGTCTTTACTGTGTTAGCAATAATCAAAATTCGATTATATTTTTATATATGAATTAGTCTACTTCAATCATTTGAACTGTACCATCAGGTAACACCTCAGCCATTTGATCTTTGGGATTTTCAAGAAATAATACAATTAAGATAAATACAATAACGGCAAAGGCTGCTATCACCATAAAGAAGATATCGGTAGCGACAAATGAGAGTACTGTTAAGAATGTTACTGCACCAACATTACCGTAAGCACCTGCCATGCCTGCAATTTGTCCAGTCATACGACGTTTAACCAAAGGTACGATAGCAAACACGGCGCCATTGCCAGCATTCACAAATAGTGAACTAAATATCACAACTGCAACAGCCAGAGAAATACTCCATTCGCTCGTAATTAAGCTTAAAAGGTAATAACCGATGCCCGTTCCCAACATGAGTAATGCAAGTGAAGATTTACGTCCATACTTATCACTAATCCAGCCACCTGCCGGGCGCATGATTAAATTTAGCCCTGCAAAAACAGAAGCAACTAAACCAGCCTGAATTGCGGATAGATGAAAAGTGTCCATAAAGAATAATGGTAAAATTGAAACAACGGCGAGCTCTGATCCAAATGTCACCATGTATGAGAGATCAAGTAATGCAACTTGTTTAAATTTATAACGATCAATCTCGGGGATAGTTTCAGTGAAAACATGTTTATTAATTTGATAAATACGAATTGTCTGGAATGCATACAAGCTGCCCAGGATGATATAAATCATCATGGTCACACCTGAACTTAACATACCTAAATTAGCAGGGCTGAGTTTCCAGGTTAATACAGCTAATGCAGCAAATAAGGGAATATTCATGATTAAATATAAAAAGAAATCAAATGTGCTGCTGATTTCTAATGCACCATTTTTCTTTGGTTTAAAGTAGGTTGAACCTTTGGGAGTATCACTGACACTGAAAAAGTAAATTGCCGAGTAAACAAGAGAAATAACACCTGTAGTACCGACAGCCCAGCGCCAACCATCATCACCGCCATACATAAGCGCAACTGTCGGTAAAATCACAGCAGCACCGGCAGAACCAAAGTTACCCCAGCCACCGTAGATGCCTTGCGCAAGTCCGGTTTGTTTAGCCGGGAACCACTCACCAATCATACGAATACCAATAACAAAACCCGCACCCACAAAACCAAGCAAAAATCGCATTAAGGCGAGTTGTTCAAAATCGTCTGCCATAGCAAAGCCAAAGCAAAGAAAACTGGAAACAAATAGCAACATCGAATATATGCGGCGAGGCCCAAAGGCATCTACCAACATACCAACAATAATCCGTGCGGGGATGGTTAAAGCGACATTAAGGATTAATAAGGTTTTTATCTGTTGGTCACTTAGACCTAATGATTCACGCATCATGCCTAATAGTGGGGCATGGTTGAACCAGACAAAAAAGCTGATAAAAAAAGCAATCCAGCTCAAATGCAGAATGCGCATTTTTCCACTAAATGAGAATAGATTTAGCTTACTTGTATCAACCGACATACCTTTGTCACTCCAAAATGTTTAAAATTCTTCTGAGACAGGACAGCAAAGGATATGCCAATACTTTAAGTATTTGTTTTATAAAGAGAAAGTTGTGATTTAAGGATGTTAAGAGTTTGAAATGCACAAACGAAGTGCAGTTATATATTAAAGTGCACTTACATTGGCCATTTTGGTGCAATTTTGATGGCGTGGCAGATATGCAATGCCATCAGTGGGGTTGTTTGAAAATAGAAACCATCTCTATTGTCTAATTAAGAACCTGGTAACCTCGATTACGTAAGCAGTTTTTGACAACTTTTATACGTTCATATCGAGTTGCCGCTCCACCTTGAAGGCCGCCACTTAACGCCCCCAATTTTGCCATTTTATCTGTTGTTCTGCTGCCACCAATAATGGAGCCCGCAATGGCACCGACAACGGCTCCGCCAACAACACCTTCACCTACTTTTGAGTCTACTTGTCGAGCTAGATTTTGACACTCTGCTAAATCCTGGTGGTACCTGCTCATATCAACGCCATTTGGATCAATAATAATTTGAGCGCGTCGGGCACAACCGCTCGCAACAAACAGGCTTACAACCAGGGAGAGAAGAAGTAATTTTTTCATATCAGCTTTGCACCATAAAATTATAGTTTTACATGTATTTAATAAGTCCAGGGTAGTCCAAGGCAGTCTACACTATTTACCTTTATATACTTCATATTATAGATGACTGATTTACGATATAATCGGCTCTTATTCACATAAATGTAAGGGCGAGCTTTTTTGTCATATGAGAGAAGTTGAAATAAACAAAGAACCGGTTGAGCTTTATAAAATTTTAAAGTTTGAGGGTATGACTGCAAGTGGCGGAGAGGCCAAGCTCGTGATCGAACAAGGGCAAGTTAATGTCAATGGTATGGTTGAGACCCGTAAACGGAAAAAGATCGTTTCAGGTGATGTTATCGAATTTAATAATGAAAAAATTCATATACAACTTATAAAATAATTTACAGGACAGTATCATGACCAATAACGATATTTTACGTCGCATCCGTTATATCTTTGATTTTAATGACGATAAAATGATTGCTTTATTTGCTTCAGCAGATTGTGAAGTTACACGTGCACAAATCAGCGACTGGATGAAAGCAGAAGATGATCCTGCTTTTAAAAAGTTGAGTGATGTATTATTAGCTACGTATTTGAATGGCTTAATAAATGATAAGCGCGGTAAAAAAGAAGGATCTCAGCCCGTTCCTGAAAAGAAGCTGACAAATAATGCTATTTTTATGAAGTTAAAAATTGCTTTAAATCTTCAGTCTGAAGATATATTGGAAATTATGGAGTTATCGGATTTCCGTATGAGCAAACATGAGCTGAGTGCTTTTTTCCGCAAAGCAGGGCATAAACACTATCGTGAATGTAAAGATCAAATTTTGCGTACCTTCTTAAAAGGATTACAAAAGCAATACCGAAATGACGATGAGTCAGATGAAGGTTTTAAATGGAAGTAAGTCGTTTTTTACAATAACTACATTTAACTGAACCTCTCTTTTTAATAACTGTCAGGATATTACTAATTAAATTAAACGTATTTTGAGAGTAAAAATGAAAAATAAACTGTTACCAATCTTAGTAGTGGGACTTTTATCTTATATACCCCATGCTTTCGCAGACAAAGCTATATTTGCAGGTGGCTGCTTCTGGTGTATGGAATCAGATTTTGAAAAGCTTGAAGGTGTTTCAGACGTGATTTCCGGATTTACTGGCGGCAAGATTAAAGATCCTACTTATCAAGGCAATCATGATGGCCATTATGAAGCGGTTGAAGTAACTTATGATCCAGAGAAAGTCAGTTACCAACAATTATTAGATTATTACTGGGTTAATATTGATCCTTTTGATGCACGTGGACAGTTCTGTGATAAAGGTTCAAGCTACTTAAGTGCTATTTTTGTTGCTAATAAAAAGGAAAGACAACTTGCCGAAGCATCGCGAAACAAAGTAGTCATACAATTCCCTGATAAAAAAGTCATAACGCCAATACTCAGTACCAGCATATTTTATCCAATTAAAGGTGATGAAAGTTATCATCAGGATTATTACAAAAACAATTCAGTACGTTACAAATATTATCGTTGGAGCTGCGGGCGTGATCAAAGATTAAAAGAAATCTGGGGTGATAAAGCGACGCATTAACATCAATAAAAGGGGCGTGACAAATGCAAGAAGAAAAGATTACAGGCAGTTGTTTATGTGGTGAAGTGAGTTATGAATTTATTGGGCCCATAAAAGTTTTTCAGTATTGTCACTGCTCACGTTGCCAAAAAATCACGGGTTCTGCTTTTGCTTCACATATCTTGATATCTCCGTCACATTTTAGCTGGATCAGGGGCGAAAATAATGTCGGGCGGTTTGAATTGGCTGAAGCAAAACATTTTGCCAGTTCATTTTGCAAAACATGCGGTTGTTACTTACCCTGGCTAACACAAAGTGGAAAAGCCTATGTTGTTCCTGCCGGTAGTCTTGATAGTGATCCTTTAGATAAACCACAGCATAACATTTATTATGCCGATAAAGCATGTTGGTATGTGAATGAAGACGAATTAATAAAATACGACGAGTTACCGGTAAAGAAATAAAGAATATTTAAATAGTGAGTTTTTATACCATGAAAAACTTTAGTTTAATTTTTATTATTAGTTATCTCATTTTTCCGTTAAATATATACGCGGATAATAAACTTGATAAATATGTCGCTTCAGTGAAAAGTGCTGGAGTAAGTTTGAAATTAGAACAAGTTTTTACTGTGCCAGGAATTCCCTGGGGGATGGCTTTTGTTTCACCCTCAGAATTAATAATTACTGAACGTGAAGGAATCATTCGGCTTATTAATCTAAAATCATCCACTAATATCAAGCTGAAAAACACTCCCGAAGTATTAGCCGACGGCCAGGGTGGAATGCTTGATGTGGCTATCCCACCTGATTATAAAACCAGTAAGTGGATTTATTTTACATATGTTAAAGACAGTAATAAACAAGGCGTCACGGTACTGGCTCGTGCTAAGCTTAATAAAGATCGTCTTACTCAATGGCAAGAATTATTAGTATCTAAATCAGGAACGCCCACTAGTTATCATTTTGGTAGCCGAATTGCTTTTGATGATCAAGGACATGTTTATTTTGGTATAGGAGACCGTGGTGAACGGCCAATTGCGCAAGATCTGACGAATCATGCTGGCACTATTATGCGTTTAAATCTTGATGGTTCCATTCCAGAAGACAACCCATTTAAAAATAATCCAGCAGCATTACCTGAAATATGGAGTTATGGGCATAGAAACCCTCAAGGCCTGAGTTTTGATTTAAAACACAAACGCCTGTGGGAAATAGAACATGGCCCCAGGGGGGGAGATGAATTAAATCGGATTTTACCCGGTAAAAATTATGGCTGGCCTGTTATTTCGTATGGAAAAGAATATTGGGGGCCTGTTGCCGTAGGTGAAGGAACACATAAAACTGGCATGCAACAACCAGTAAAAATATATATTCCTTCAATTGCTCCTGGTAGCTTAATCGTTTATTCCGGAAATGCTTTTCCAGAATGGAAAGCGAATTTGTTTGCAGGAGCACTAAAACTAAAACATATAAACCGTATCGTATTAAATGAGAATGGCAAAGCTATAAAAGAGGAACGCTTATTAGAATCTCTTGATGAACGTATTCGTGCGTTAACACAAAGTCCTGAAGGCTGGATTTATTTTTCAACTGACTCAGGAATCATTTATCGACTCCGTCCAAAACAATAAAAGTGTATTATTTTCATCAATATATAGATAATAATAGACATTCTCAGCCGAAAAAATATTATGATTATTAACCCAACACCAGCTCTTTTAGATGTTTTGTACTGGATTACCTTATTTGCCGTTATTGTGTCATCTGCATCAGGTGTATTGAAAGCAGGATTTAAACAATACGATCTCTTTGGTGTCATTATTATTGCGGTTGCCACTGGATTAGGTGGCGGTTCCTTACGTGATATGTTGCTTGATCGTGAAGTATTCTGGATACGCGACCAGGGGTTTTTTATTGCTTCATTAGCCAGCGCTATTATTATCTTTATTATTGCCCGGTTAAAAGTTATTTCACCAAAGTTTTTTTTAGTTCCTGATGCAGCGGGCTTAGCAACATTTGGCATTGCGGGAACTTTAGTTTCTTTAATGGTAGGTGCCCCATGGTTAGTTGCAAGTTTTATGGGGGTGATGACAGGAACAATGGGCGGCATATTTCGTGATATATTAAGTAACGAACCTCCTGTTGTTTTTCAAAGCACACTCTATGCTACTGTATCGTGGACGGGTTCATTATTATTTATATTCTTGTTATATATAGAGTGGGATGCCACTTTGTCTGCAATCATTTCGGGATTCAGTATATTTATATCTCGCCTTTTAGCGATACGCTATAACATAAGTTTGCCCAGATTTAGGTTCAGAACATAGTGTTAATTTGCTTTATGCGATGCACAGTTAATGTGCATAATCTTATTGTTTTCTCTTTAATGTAAATAAATGGTGCAATAAATAAAAAATATTGCTGTTTAAGATTGTTTACTGCCTTCTGTTTGCTTTGTGCTACTTGATTTTCTTCCTCTATACACTTTTTAATTGCTGGCATTGTTTTTGCTTATTGAAATTAGCGTTTAAAATTATTACTGAATATTTAATTATGAAATCGAAGATAATGTTGATTGATGAAAATCCATCAAAAACAGGCATGCTCACAAATTCACTTAATGATGCAGGCTTTAAAGTAGTTGGTCGCATTTCATGTGATGATGATATATTGTCAGGGATTCAGATATGTAAACCTGATGTGCTCGTGATTGACATGGAATCACCTAATGATTATATCTTTAATCAATTAGTTGAAATAAATAAAGAACACCCAAAACCTATTGTATTTTTTTCTGACAAAGGTGAAGCAACTGTTATTGAAAAAGCAGTAAAGGTTGGTGTTAGCGCCTTTATTGTTGATGGTTTAACAGCAAGAAGAGTAAAACCCGTTATAGAACTTGCAATTGCGCGTTTTAAAGAGATGCAGTCTTTATATAAAGAATTATACGACACAAAAATCAACCTTGAAGAACGTAAAGTCGTAGAACGTGCTAAAGGCATATTAATGAATAAGAAAAATATAAGCGAAGATGATGCCTATAAAGCATTAAGAAAAATTTCCATGGAACAAAATAAAAAATTAATTGATGTTGCGAGGAGCATGATAGAGTTATCTGAATTATTTGGTTAAAAATATTTAATTCTGTATATAGTTAAAGAAGGCAAGGTATACAGAAGAAAATCGAAGATGATTTTCAACTATTATGGCAAAGGCGCCTGCTTATACCAAGGGTAACCCTGGTTATAGGCAGGCGCTTTTTTTCTGAAACGAATAATAACAGTGAAGATCTGGTTATTGTAATTGAATTCAGCGTTCTTAATGCTGAATAGTATAAAGCTATTTTGCAATGATAAAAATAGCCGTGTATAAATTTTAAATTAGTGAGGAAATGGTTGGTGTAGTTATTCAAATAACGGTTAAAAGTTAACTTGTAATAAATATTATTTCTTATTATTTAGGAGAAAAAAAGATGACACCAAAACAAATAGGTTTGATTGGCGTAACGTGGGATAAAATTTTACCAATTGCGGATACCGCTGCAGAACTTTTTTATGGGAAATTGTTTGAATTAGATCCATCCCTTAAGCCTTTATTTAAAGGTGATCTTAAAGAGCAAGGTAAAAAACTTATGACGATGCTCGATACTGTTGTTAAAAGTCTGGAGCATCTTGAAGTGATAATTCCAGCGGCTCAAGCATCAGGCGCTCGTCATGTTGGTTATGGTGTAAAAGATAAAGATTACGACACTGTCGCCAGCGCACTATTGTGGACATTAGGGCAGGGGTTGGGGGATGACTTTACAGATGATGTTAAAGAAGCCTGGACTACTGCATACATTGTGCTATCAACCGTTATGAAAGAAGCGGCTAAAAAAGCGGCTGCATAAAGTGTTCCAAGAGAATGCAAAAAATGGCGTCATGCTCTTTTTTGTTGCACAAAATAAAATATTTCCATTACTTGCAATAAAATAATCAGCCTATTTATATTGAAAATAGCTTTGTTATGCGGCTTTTTAATAATTGGCACACACTTTGCTCTAGTAACTATAGTAATTTTCTAGTTGTCCAACGGCGGGCAATAAACATAGGACAAAGGCGTCCACATCCCAGAGAAGATCTGTCTGGAGTGTGGGCGTTTTTTTTTGCACAAAAAACAGTAAGAGAGGCTGTAATGAAAACTATTAGTAAACAATTTGGTCGTCGGACATTTTTAAAGTCTACAGTAATGACGCTGGGACTCTCGGCGTCACTGGCTTTTGGTCTTATGGGTTCAACTCCCATCAATGCGGCTGTAGGTCAACCTGAAAAAGAAGAACTTAAGTTTGGCTTTATTAAACTCACCGACATGGCACCACTTGCAGTCGCATATGAAAAAGGTTTTTTTGAAGATGAAGGTTTGTATGTCACGTTAGAAGCTCAAGCAAACTGGAAAGTATTACTTGATCGTGTAATTGATGGTGAGCTCGATGGTGCACATATGCTTGCCGGCCAACCACTTGGTGCAACCATTGGTTTTGGTACTCAATCTCATATTGTTACTGCATTTAGTATGGATCTTAACGGTAATGCGATTACTGTTTCTAATAAAGTATGGGGTGAAATGAAAAAACACATTCCACATAAAGATGGAAAACCCGTTCATCCTATTAAAGCAGATTCTTTGAAACCTGTTATTGCTAAATATAAAGCAGAAGGTAAGCCGTTCAAGATGGGTATGGTTTTTCCTGTATCAACACATAATTATGAATTACGTTATTGGTTAGCCGCGGGAGGTATTAACCCGGGCTACTATGCCCCGCATAAAGGTGACAGTAGTGGAACATTACAAGCAGACACGTTGTTATCTGTAACACCTCCACCACAAATGCCTTCAACGATGGAAGCGGGAACAATTGATGGTTATTGCGTAGGTGAGCCATGGAATCAACAAGCAGTATTCAAAGGTATTGGTGTACCTGTTGTAACGGATTATGAAATTTGGAAAGACAATCCTGAAAAAGTATTTGGCGTAAGTAAAACCTGGGCAGATAAAAACCCGAATACTCACATCCGTGTTGTTAAAGCGATGATCCGTGCTGCGCAATGGTTAGATGCAAAGAATAATGCGAATCGACCTGAAGCGGTGAAAATTTTATCTAAATCTCAATACGTGGGGGCGGACTATGATGTTATAGCGAACTCAATGACGGGGACATTTGAATATGAAAAAGGGGATAAGCGTCAGGTACCTGATTTCAATGTCTTCTTCCGTTACAACGCAACTTACCCTTATTACTCTGATGCAATCTGGTACTTAACACAAATGCGTCGCTGGGGCCAGATTTCAGAATACAAGCCTGATAGCTGGTACAAAGATATAGCGAAAAAAGTATACCGTCCAGATATCTATGCACTAGCGGCTAACGAGTTGATTGCTGAAGGTAAAGTTTCTGCAAAAGATTTCCCTGATTTAGTTAAAGAGTCGGGATTTCGTAAACCACAAAAACATTTCATCGATAATATTGTGTATGACGGTAATCAACCTAATGCATATCTGAAAAAATTTAAAATTGGTTTAAAAAATAAAGACAAAATGTAAGACGGGACACCCTCACACTTTTTGGGAAAAGTGTGAGGGTGCTTACTAATTGTTAAAGTGAAAATGATTGCTAAATCGAGGTATAGAACATGAACGCACGAGTAATGAGCATGATAGAAAGTAAATTCATGACTAAATTATTATCGTTATCCAAACCAGAAAAAATAAACTGGGATGGTTTTTTTAAGAAAACAGTCAATAAAGTTGGCGTGCCACTAATGGCTATTGGTATCTTTCTCGCCATTTGGGGTGCTGTTGCCTCCCAAATTCAAACATCACTAGGTCAGGTGCCTGGGCCTACTAAAGTTTGGGAACAAACTGTAGCACTTTATGAAGAGCACAAAGTGGAACGTACTAAGGAAGCGGCATTTTATGAAAGGCAGGAAAAAAGAAATGTCGCTAAGTTAGCTGCAAATCCTGAAGCGACTATTAAAGTTCGCGCCTATACAGGTAAAGCGACATTTTTTGATCAAATATTAACCAGTATTATTACTGTGATGACGGGTTTTATTATCGCCTCATTGATTGCGATACCTGTTGGTATCATTTGTGGCTTAAGTCCTACTGTATACAATGCATTAAACCCACTAATTCAAACGTTTAAGCCTGTATCACCACTCGCCTGGTTACCTATAGTGACCATCATTGTGAGTGCGGTTTATATTACGGATGATCCGATGTTTTCAAAATCATTTGTGAATTCAGCCATTACTGTAACGTTATGTAGTTTATGGCCAACAATTATTAATACTACGGTTGGTGTTTCTTCAATGGATAAAGATTTATTGAATGTGAGTCGTGTACTTCGTTTAAGCTGGTTTACGCATATTACCAAGATTGTTTTGCCTTCATCTGTGCCAATGATGTTTGCAGGTTTACGTGTTTCATTTGGTATTGGCTGGATGGTACTTATTGCCGCAGAAATGTTAGCGCAAAATCCCGGGCTGGGAAAATTTGTTTGGGATGAATTCCAAAATGGTAGCTCTGATTCGTTAGCACGAATCATGGTTGCTGTCGTAACCATTGGTTTAATTGGTTACGTATTAGATCAATTTATGTTGATGCTACAACGTAGTGTGTCCTGGGATAAAAGTGCAGTACTACGTTAATTTATTGAAATATAGTCAACATGCAAAGTATTTTGGAGAAAGTCATGAGTAAAAAACATTTAGAAATTAGTCAGGTATCAATTGAATTCCCAACACCTTCTGGCCCATTTAAAGCATTGGATGGTGTAAACCTTTCTATAAAGGAAGGCGAGTTTGTTTCATTAATTGGTCATTCGGGTTGTGGCAAATCAACTGTACTGAATATTGTGGCAGGCTTATATAAGGCGACAACAGGTGGCGTGATACTCGATGGAAAAGAAGTGAATGAACCCGGACCTGATCGTGCTGTCGTTTTTCAGAATCATTCTTTACTACCCTGGTTAACAGCGTATGAAAATATTGAGCTGGCAGTTAAACAGGTTTTCAAAGGTAAAAAATCTAAAGAGGAAATGAAAGAGTGGATTGAACATAACCTAAACCTTGTTCACATGGATCATGCAATGCACAAGCGCCCTAGCGAGATATCCGGGGGGATGAAGCAGCGCGTTGGGATTGCTCGTGCATTGGCCATGGAACCAAAAGTGTTGTTAATGGATGAACCTTTTGGCGCATTAGATGCGTTAACGCGCGCACATATGCAGGATTCATTGATTGAAATTCAACAACGTTTAAACAACACCGTAATTATGATTACGCATGATGTTGATGAAGCCGTATTGTTATCTGATCGAATCGTAATGATGACTAATGGTCCAGCAGCAACCATTGGTGAAATTTTAGAGGTTGATTTACCTAAACCACGTAATCGTGTGACTTTAGCGAATGATTCACAATATAACGAGTATCGTGCGGCGGTGCTAAAATTCCTTTATGAACGTCAGCGAAACCCTGAGGAAAAGGTCGCGTAAAGAATATTTGATCCCAATGCGAGTAGGTGGAACCTGCAAGCTTATTAGCAATCTTGCCATGGATGGCACTCCTAATTATGTTTTGCTTAAGTTCGGAGCAAAGCACCAAATCGGTGCACCAGCACTGTGCATGCTGGTGCCTAATTAAAACCTCAAAAATTATCACGCTTCAATAATAAATATATTTAAATCAATGTGTTAGATAAGGATTTAGAGCTTTCTAATATACTGGCACGCATGTTGCTCTATAGGAAGTCAATAAATCAGGTAAACAATCTGAATAACATAGAACAAAGTTTGGAGCTTAGGATGAAAGATAAACTGGTTGTAATTGGTAATGGTATGGCAGGTATTCGTACCGTCGAAGAATTATTGAAAATAGACCCTCTTGCTTATGACATTACGGTATTTGGCGCAGAGCCATATGGAAACTACAACAGAATCATGCTTTCACCTGTTTTAGCTGGTGATAAAACCATTGATGAAATCATGCTAAATGATGAGCAATGGTATGTCGATAATGGTGTTAAGTTACATAAAGGTGTAGAAGTCACATCAATTGATCGCGTGAACCGAAAAGTCATCGCAGCTGATGGTACTGAAGAACCTTATGATCGTTTATTAATTGCCACAGGCTCTGATCCTTTCATTATTCCTGTTCCGGGCAACGACCTTGAAGGTGTTATAGCTTTCCGTGATATCAAAGATGTCGACACTATGATGGCGGCAGCAAAAAAACATAAACATGCTGTTGTTATCGGCGGTGGCTTATTAGGTCTTGAAGCTGCAAACGGTTTAATGGAACAAGGCATGAGCGTTACCGTTGTTCATTTAATGGATAAATTGATGGAACGTCAAATGGACGGGCCTGCCGCGGCGATGCTAAAAGAGTCACTTGAAGAACGTGGTTTACATTTTTTAATGGAAGCGCAAACAGAATCCATCATTGGTAAAGACCGTGTTGAAAAAGTGCGTTTCAAAGATGGTTCAGAAATTTATGCTGACCTGGTGGTAATGGCGGTTGGTATCAAACCTAATATTAAGTTAGCTAAAGAAGCGGGCATTCATTGTGAACGCGGTATCGTGGTTAACGATACGTTACAAACGTATGATCCAACAATTTATTCAGTGGGTGAATGTGTACAACACCGTGGTGTTGCCTACGGCTTAGTTGCACCGTTATTTGAAATGGCAAAAGTTTGTGCCAATCATTTAGCCAGGATGGGTATTGGTCGTTACGAAGGCACTATGACATCAACCAAGTTAAAAGTAACCGGTATTGATTTATTTTCAGCCGGTGATTTTATCGGTGATGCTTCGACGGATGAACTCGTATTTCAGGATAAAGCGCGTGGTGTTTATCGCAAGATTATTGTTAAAGATAACAAGATTCAAGGCGCAGTAATGTATGGCGATACGATTGATGGTACCTGGTATTTCGATCTGATGCGTGATGAAACAGATATTTCAGAATTCCGTGAAAACTTGTTATTTGGCCAGGCACATTTAGGTGACTCGGGTCATGGTGATGATAACCGTGTTGCCGCGATGTCCGACAATACAGAAATTTGTGGATGTAATGGTGTCACTAAAGGTGAGATTGTAAAAGCTATTACTGTTAATAAAATATTTACATTAGATGAAGTGCGTGCCCATACTAAAGCATCAAGTTCGTGTGGTTCATGTACAGGGCTTGTTGAATCTATTATGTCTCATACCTTGGGCGGGGATTACTCAACTGCACCCCATTTAAAACCGATGTGCGGTTGTACTGATAAATCTCACGATGATGTTCGTGCGGCAATAGGAGCACAAGGTTATAAATCTATTCACACAGTTATGGAAGCAATGGCCTGGAAAACACCTGATGGTTGTAGTAAATGTCGTCCAGCCATCAACTACTATTTAGTATGCAAGTTCCCAGAACTTAATCTTGATGACAGTCAGTCTCGTTTTATTAATGAGCGTGCGCATGCAAACATTCAGGGCGATGGTACTTATTCTGTCATTCCTCGTATGTGGGGTGGTATGACAACGCCTCAGGAATTACGTGCAGTAGCTGATGCTGCTGAAAAATATAATGTTGATACTGTACACGTAACAGGTGGACAGCGTATCGGGCTATATGGATTGAAAAAAGAAGAGCTACCTGCCATTTGGGATGACTTAAATAAAGCCGGTATGGTATCTGGCCATGCCTATGGTAAAGCATTACGTACCGTTAAAACCTGTGTTGGTAAAGAATGGTGTCGTTTTGGTACTCAAGATTCTACCGGGCTTGGTATTAAACTGGAAAAAATGAGCTGGGGCTCATGGATGCCGCATAAATTTAAAATGGCCGCATCGGGTTGTCCTCGAAATTGTGCTGAAGCAACAATTAAAGACTATGGTGTTGTCTGCGTTGATTCAGGTTATGAAATACATGTTGGTGGTAATGGAGGTATTAAAGTTCGTGCGACTGACCTGTTATGTAATGTTAAAACAGAAGAAGAAGTTCTTGAATACAGTGCCGCTTATATTCAACTTTATCGTGAAGAAGCACATTACCTTGAACGTACAGCACCCTGGATAGAACGGATGGGTTTAGCGCATATAAAAGAAGCATTAATTGATAACCCTGAAAAACGTAAAGAGTTAGCAGAGCGTTTTAACTTCTCACAAACCTTTATGCAAGATGATCCATGGGAAGAACGTGCTAAAGGTGGCGAAGCACATGAATTCACACCGCTGAAAGTTATTGGGTAAAAGGTTATATATTGGTTACGTAATTAACGCAAAGGCCGCTAAGAAAAACCTTTCGTTCTCTGCGCCTTTGCGAACTTTGCGTTTAAATACAAATTTTAAAAAATGGTAATTATGATGAGCAACTGGGTAGAAGTAGGTACATTAAACGATATTCCGAAATTAGGTGCACGTGTTGTAAAAGCTCCAGAAGGTGATATTGCAGTATTCAGAACAGCAGATGACAAAGTATTTGCTTTACGTGATAAATGTCCACACAAAGGTGGCCAGTTATCACAGGGGATCGTTATGGGGTATCGTGTTGCTTGTCCATTACATGACTGGAAAATTGGGCTGGATAACGGCATAGCTCTCGCACCTGATGAAGGTTGTGCTGCAAGCTTCCCAATTAAAATGGAAGGCAACAAAATCATGTTATCGCTTGTTCCTGAAGATGGTTGTCCTAATAAGTAATTAAAGGAAACTTTATGTATCCCAATATGCAAATAAAATCCGTAATGGTTGGTGATAAAGAAATTCAAACCTGTGGCGAAGGCTATATTGTCAATCGTGATGAGTGGAGTCATGGTTTTGTATATGCGCAAGCTGAAGTTGAAGGACTAGAGTTAACAGACGAACATTTAGACGTTATTAAGTTTTTACGTGACTATTACGATAAGCATGGTGTGCAATGTGAAGTTAGAAAAATGGTTAAGCATTTCAAATTAGCATGGGATGATGAGCGCGGTAACAGTTCTTATTTGCATCGTATTTTTCCAAAAGGTGGTCCACAAAAACAAGGTAACCGTCTTGCGGGTTTACTAAGAACCAAAGGTGAGCATTAAAGTAGCCGATATATCTTCTATAGTAGTCAAAGTGATTAATAATTAAAATGTCTGAAGTTATTAAAACAACATGTCCATATTGTGGTGTTGGTTGTGGGGTATTAGCGCAAGTTGAAGCTGATGGCCAGGTGACTATTAAGGGAGATCCTGAGCATCCTTCAAATTTTGGTCGTTTATGTTCTAAAGGAGCGGCACTCGGTGATACCTTAAGCCTTGATGGGCGTTTATTATTTCCTGTAGTAGATGGGGAATCTCAAAGTTGGGATGCGGCACTTAATACCGTTGCAGAACGTTTTCAGAAAATTATTAAAGACCATGGTGCAGATTCTGTTGCATTTTATGTCTCGGGTCAGCTTTTAACTGAAGATTATTATGTTGCGAATAAGCTGATGAAAGGCTTTATTGGCAGTGCAAATATTGATACGAATTCCCGCCTTTGTATGTCTTCAGCTGTTGCAGGTCAAAAACGTGCATTTGGTAGTGATACTGTTCCTTGTAATTATGAAGATCTTGAGCGTGCAAAATTGGTTATCTTAACCGGTTCTAATACTGCATGGTGCCATCCGGTTTTATTTCAACGTATTAAAAAAGCTAAACAAGATAATCCCGATATGATGGTTGTGGTCATTGATCCCCGTCATACCGCAACCTGTGATATTGCAGATCTTTATTTACCGATAAAGTCAGGTATGGATCATGTTTTATTTAATGGCTTATTAGTGCATTTAAAAAATGTGAATGAAAAGAATGAGATTTTTGTTGATAATTTTACTGAAGGTTTAGATGCTGCACTCGCTGTTGCAGAGTCTCATGCTTCATCATCAGAAATCGTAGCCAATCACTGTGGCTTAGCCATTGATGCTGTGGAAAAGTTTTACCGTTTATTCGCACGTACTGAACGTGTTGTCACCGTTTATTCACAAGGGATTAATCAATGGTCGTACGGCACGGATCGTGTTAACAGTATCATTAATTGTCATTTATATACCGGCCGTATTGGCAGAAAAGGTATGGGACCTTTTTCCCTAACAGGTCAACCGAATGCAATGGGTGGTCGAGAAGTCGGGGGGTTAGCTAATCAACTCGCAGCACACATGGCAATAGAAAATGAAGGCCATCGGGAAATTGTTAAAACATTCTGGGATTCCCCAAATATTGCTGAACGTGAAGGTTTGAAAGCAGTTGATCTTTTTAGTGCTATTGATAATGGAAAAATAAAGGCAGTGTGGATTATGGCAACTAATCCTGCTGTCTCAATGCCTGACACGAATAAAGTAAAACATGCGTTAGCTAAGTGTGAATTTGTGGTGGTATCTGATTGTATGAAAAATACAGATACCACACGCTATGCTAACGTTTTATTACCTGCACAGACCTGGGGTGAACGTGATGGTACCGTAACCAGCTCAGAGCGGAGAATATCGCGACAACATCCATTTTTACCTTCACCGGGTGAAGCTCGACCTGATTGGTGGATAATTTCTGAAGTTGCAAAACGGATGGGGTTTAACGATGCATTTTTATATAAAAATTCGGCAGAAATTTTTAATGAGCATGCAAAACTTTCAGGTTTTAAAAATCAAGGCACGCGTGACTTTGACATTTCAGGTTTACAAGGCCTCAGCATTAGTCAATACGATAATCTAAAACCCATTCAATGGCCTGTAACTTCTGATGCAAATAAAGGTACGGAACGATTATTTGCAAATGGACATTTTTATACAAGTAGTCATAAGGCACAATTTATTGCTGTTGACATTTCTTATGCTGCCAAAGAAGTATCTGATACTTATCCATTACGTTTAAATACCGGTCGCATCCGTGATCAATGGCATACTATGACGCGTACAGGTAAGGCTGCGCGTTTATCTGGACATATATATGAGCCGTTTGTTGAGTTACATCCCAATGACTCTAAAAAGCTTTCACTCAATAATAATGAGTTAGCACAAGTTAGTAGTGAATTAGGAAATATTATTTGCCGGGTTAATGTTTCTGAATCACAACAACAGGGTAATGTATTTGTCCCTATACACTGGAATGATGAGTTTGCCAGTTCTGCCGTGGTGGGTAGTTTAATTAATGCAACAGTTGATCCTTTTTCGGGGCAGCCAGAATTTAAGTCAACACCAGTAAATGTAAAATCCTATGCTACCAAATGGTATGGCTTCGTATTATCACGTCGCAAATTAAATATATTGAATGCCAGCTACTGGACATGCAGTCGGGGTGAGGGGCTATGGCGTTATGAAATTGCCGGCGACCAAATTCCGGATGACTGGGCAGAATATGCACGAAGTTTACTCTGCCAACATGCCGATGCAGTCGAGTGGGCTGAATATTTTGATTCAGCAGTCAATCGTTATCGTGCCGCTCGTGTTGAAGATGGCCGATTAGAAAGCTGTATTTTTATTGGGCCCGACTTTTCATTGCCTGAACGCGACTGGTTAGTAAAATTATTTAAAGATAATAAGTTGAACGATGTGGATCGAAAAAGTCTGCTTACCGGTAAACCCGCTAGTGGTGAAAAAGATGCGGGTAAAGCTGTCTGTGCTTGCTTTAGTGTAGGAATAAATACCCTGGTTGATGCAATTAAATCCAGTAAGCTCAGTACACCCGAGCAAGTGGGTGAGTTACTACGTGCGGGTACAAATTGTGGCTCGTGTATACCTGAAATAAGAAACATCATTAAGCTTAATCTTGAATCAGAGTAATATTGATTTCAGATTATTCACTTCCAAATAAAATGGATTCTTTGTTGTCCAGCCATTGAGGATATTTAGTCATCGCTTTTGAAAATATGGGATTTTGATAATGTTGCTCAAGCCAATGCTGAAGTTTTGGGTATGGAGCTTGTAAGTACCATTTTCGATCAACACGGGAAAACTGGCGAATAAAGGGTAAGATTGCATAGTCAGCCAAACTCGGGGTAGCGCCTATTAAATAATCGTGCCGTGTTAAACATTCTTCGAGATAGGTTATAAAAGGTTCACATTGCCGACGATAAGTGGATTCAGCAGCATCATGATAACGCGCAGCGGCTTTATACTTGTTTAGAGCTTCTATGAACTCATTATCATTTCGTTTTATTAGTTCAAACATTTCCTGATAGTCATTTGGTTGGTGGCTGCGAAGTAAATTGCTTGGGTCATTTTGTTTTAATGCCCAGGTCATAATATCTATACTTTCTTCGATAACGGATGAGTCATCAAATAACAATACCGGTACCGTTCCTTTAGGTGAAACGGCTAACATTTCGCTGGGAATATTTTTCATAACAATATCACGCAACAAAACGGTTTGTTTTGCCAGCAATAAGCTTATTCTTGCGCGCATGGCGTAAGGACATTGTCGTAAAGAATAAAGGATGGGGTATGACATTTATCTGCCTCAATGTATTTATAGAGAAAATAATAGCGCAATCAATTCATAATACAAAAAACGAATATTTATTTAAGTAATTAGAGGTAGAGCACACTATACTCTAATGTAGTTTTATCAATTATAAAGCGGCGGTTAGTTTTGAAAAAATATTCAAGCCGTTAAATTAATAAGTTAATTAATTTATTGTATACCAGGTTACATAAATGGACTCCTCATTTTTTTATCTCTTAGCCGCTGATGTCATTCTTTTACTGCATATATTAATTGTGATATTTAATGTGGGTGGCTTAGTTATGATTATTATAGGTTATCTGCTTAAATGGGATTGGGTGTGTAATCCGTGGTTTCGTTTAACCCATATTCTGGCGATTATTATAGTGGTTATCCAGTCGTGGATCGGTGTTGTATGTCCATTTACGACATTAGAAATGGTATTACGTTCAAAGGCAGGAGAAGCTGTATATCCAGGTACGTTTATATCGTATTGGCTAGAAAATATTTTATACTATCAGGTGAGCCCATGGTTTTTTACAATTATTTATACAGTATTCGGTGTTTTGGTTGTGTTAAGCTGGTTTATAGTTCGTCCGCGTCCGTTTAAATGAACTGAGGAGATAGTTAATAAAAAATTAAATAACATCTTCTCTGAATATTGTTTATTAATAATATATAAGTTAATTAAAGGTGTAAGTTATGAGGGTTAATAAAACGATTTATTTACTGGGTATTGTTTTTATCAGTATTGCGATGAGTGCGCATGCCGATTCACCTGTATGGAAGGTGAGTAAAGGTAATAACCATCTTTATCTTGGCGGGACAATTCATTTATTGGGGAAAAATGACTACCCTTTGCCTCGGGCTTTTGAAAAAACATATAAAGTCTCTTCAAGGTTAGTTTTTGAAACTGATATGCATAAGTTTCAAAGCCCGGAATTTCAAAAGGCTTTTATGAAAAAAATCACCTATTCAGGTGACCGCTCACTTAAAGATATATTAAGTAAAAAAAATATTACAGCTTTAGAAAAGCATTTTACTGACCGTGGTTTAACCTTTGAACCCATGTTGCAATTTAAGCCAGGTATGCTGGTGATGATGTTAACCGTTATGGAAATGAAGCGCCTCAATATTGGGGATATTGGTGTTGATCAGTTTTATATCAATAAAGGTTTGAAAGACGGAAAAAAATTTACCTACCTGGAATCAGTGGAAGAACAGCTCTCTTTTATAGTTAATATGGGAGAAAATAATCCGGATGAACTCGTCACATATACACTACGCGACATGAAAAATTTAGGCGGACAAATTGCCGTAATGAAAAGTGCCTGGAGAAAGGGCGATAATCTAAAACTCAAAGAAGTGGCATTAACACCCTGGCAAAAAGATTTTCCTCAGCTTTATAATACTCTTTTAGTTGAACGTAATAATAAATGGATACCTAAAATCGAGGCTATGTTAAAAACAAATGAGGTTGAATTTGTTATGTTTGGTGCATTACATATGGTCGGTGATGATGGTGTGCTTGCCCAGTTAAAAGCGCGAGGCTATAGCATTCAAAAACAATAACGCTTTCTATATTACGATTACTTTATTCTTAATATAGATAGTGTTTTATTCGTTTTTAGTACTTTTTCCGACTATATTTAAAAGGGATAAGGTATTTGGGTTAACTTATATGAATGATTATCTTCAGCTCAAACAGAAATTACATTCTCTTGATAAACAGGATTATGTGAATTATCAGTCGCTGTTGGGAGACTATGATTTCCCCTTGTTTAAATTGATCATTCATCAAATCCCTAAAGATCCTTACGCGCCACCCCATACGGGGTTGTGTCGTATTCAAGTTCAACGAAATGATGAACGGTTTATTAATTTAAATCTTGAGTCAAAAGTCCAAACAGTTGCATTTGCTGATTTTTTAGCGCGGACTTTTTATATTTCTGCACAATCACATTCTGACGGTATTCGTGGAACGGGTTTTAGTGGCCTGATTACCATTAATCAACCAGGACAAGCAATATTGGAAAGAAACAACATTGTCATTACTGATGATGTCATTGAAGTACGTTGTTTTATCGGATTTCCTGGTGAAGGGCGTCTTATCAAAGCGAATATTGCAGATGATATGTTATTTAAGGAATTGCCGGCTATTGTTGAAGCCTCTTTGTTAAAAAAGAACATCGATCATAAAGCATTACAAAAGCATATTGAGGTAGCCGAAGATGCAGACACTCTTCGCAAAAAGTTAGACTCACTCGGTCTTATTGCTTTTATTGCCAATGATTCAATTTTACCGCGTAAAAGTGGTCTTAGTGATGAGCCGATGTCAGCACAATCTATCATCCCTTTTATTGCACCGGAGACTCTCAATATTGAAATCGATCTTCCACATGCTGGATGTATAAATGGATTAGCGATTAAAAAAGGTGTGACCTTAATCGTAGGAGGGGGTTATCATGGTAAATCTACTTTACTCAGTACCATAGAAAACGGAATTTATAATCACATTCCCGGTGATGGGCGTGAGTATTGTGTTACGAATAACAAAACAGCAAAGATAAGAGCCTACAGTGGCCGGCGTGTTGTTAATACTGATATTTCGCCCTTTATAAACAATCTTCCTTGCAATCAAAATACATCATCTTTTTCTACGGACAATGCCAGTGGTAGTACATCGCAAGCCGTTAATATTATTGAAGCCATGGAAGCCAATGCAGACGTTTTATTAATGGATGAGGATACTTGTGCAACTAACTTTATGATCCGGGATAACAAAATGCAGCAGTTAGTGCAAAAAGACGATGAACCCATCACGACTTATATTGATAAAGTGACACAGCTGTATTTAGAAAAAAATATTTCAACCATATTAGTTTTAGGTGGGGTAGGCGATTATTTTGATGTCTCTGACCAGGTTATTCAAATGATCAGTTATCAACCCCATGATGTGACGATCAAGGCCCATCAGATCGCAGAAAATTCACCAACAAAACGTGCAGCCGAAAGTGAAGCTAAGCCAATACAGATACATGAGCGCATTCCATTATCGAGCAGTATTTTACCGATTAATACGTATGGCAAATTTTCTATATACGCTAAAGATATCCATCGTCTTGTTTTTGGTGATAATGATACAGACCTTACTGATGTTGAACAATTAACGGAATTATCGCAAACAAAAGCGTTAGGTTATGCGATTGAGTATGCTAAAAAATATATGGATGGCAAGACAACCCTGTGCGAGGTTGTTGAACGCGTGGTCAATGATGTTGATGAACGTGGACTTGATATTCTAAGTCAAAAGTTGTCTGGCCATTTTGCGTGTTTCAGAGCACTTGAACTTGCCTTTGCAATAAATCGCCTCGGTAGTTTAAAGGTTAAGCAGAAAGAATTACATGATTAGGTTTCAAGATAAACTTATTTATTTAAACTCTTTATGTATTGCTTAAACTCTTCACCAATTTCAGGGTGTTTCATTCCTAACTCCACGCTGGCTTGTAAATAACCGAGTTTACTACCACAGTCATAGCGAATACCTTCAAACTCGTAGGCGTAAACTTGTTCTTCTGTAAGTAAATCTGCAATTGCGTCAGTTAATTGAATTTCACCGCCCGCACCTTTTTGTGTTTTTTCCAGAAAGTGGAAAATACGTGGATTAAGAATATAGCGACCTACAACTGCAAGTGTTGACGGTGCATCAGCAGGAGCTGGTTTCTCGACTATACCTGAGATAAAACCTTCGTTATCTTTATTGTTTTGTAAGCTGACGATGCCATATTTATCGGTTTCATCTTTTTCGACTTGTTGTACAGCTAATATACTTGATTGATGTTCACGGTATGACTGAACCATTTGATTGACGCAGCCATTTTTATTATCAATTAAATCATCAGCAAGAATAACAGAGAAAGGTTCATCACCCACTACAGGTTTTGCACATAAAACAGCATGACCTAACCCCAATGCTTCTGTTTGGCGTATATAAATACAGGCAACATGATCCGGCACTATATTTCTGATGAGTTCTAAAAGTTTATCTTTACCTTTAGCTTCAAGCTCGGCTTCAAGCTCATAGGCTTTATCAAAATGATCAGGAATTGAGCGTTTATTTCGTCCTGTCACAAAAATAAGTTGCTCTATACCGGCTTCAACGGCTTCTTCAACAGCATATTGTATTAAAGGCTTATCAACGATGGGTAACATTTCTTTTGGACTAGCTTTGGTAGCGGGCAAAAAACGTGTACCTAAACCGGCAACCGGAAAGACTGCTTTTCTTATTTTTGTCATCAGAGTATAGAACCTTTAATTATTGAATAAATGAAAAGAGTTTATAGAGAAGCAGTCTAGCATGGTAATGTGGCAGATAAAAACAGAGTGAGATTGTAGAGAATGAAAAAGAAAAGGCATCCTGGTTCAAAATCGAGGATGCCTGTTTACAAAGGGGCTTATTTGACGGGTAGTTTGACTATCAATAAGCCTTCATTTTTCTGCAGTAACTTTTTACCGATTCCTTTTACCTTGGTTAAGTCCGCTACAGTTTTAAATTCCCCGTGTTTTTCCCTGTAAGCAATAATAGCTTCGGCTTTTTTCAGTCC
This sequence comes from Gammaproteobacteria bacterium, assembly GCA_026197095.1. GTDB lineage: Bacteria > Pseudomonadota > Gammaproteobacteria > UBA6429 > Thiohalophilaceae > JAGLTQ01. The sequence continues at coordinate 12,163 of JAPHTF010000076.1, read as the reverse complement.
AATGCCTTTAATATTTTTACTGAGTGATTGTGCATTCGCGGTATTGATATTGACTGGACCAGCATGCACAAATGCAGAGAAAGTTAATGCGAGAAGGGCAACGATTATCCTTAAAGTTTTCATATTTGACTCCTTGTCATAGTAAATGAGTCACTGATTATATAAAATCATGTCCGCCCACTCTGTAGGCGTGCACTGAAATTTTTGTAAGAATTGCCTTACATAGCTTTTAATTACACTGATTTTATTTATACTCGGAGCTCTTCCTCTATTTTTTCTAATGCCTGCATGGGATTTTCAGCCTGAGTAATGGGGCGTCCAATTACGAGATAATTGCCACCTGCTTGCATGGCCTGGGCTGGCGTCATAATACGTTTTTGATCACCCGTGACGCTCCATGCGGGACGTATTCCTGGTGTAATAAGTTCAAAATTTGACTCTAATGATTCGCGTAATAAAGCAATTTCTTGGGGTGAACAGACCACACCATCAAGTCCACAGTCATGGGTGAGTGTGGCAAGTTGTTTTACCTGTTCTGCTGGGGATTGGTTTAAACCTATTTCTTTTAAGTCTTCGGCACCCATACTGGTTAAGACGGTTACCGCAATAAGCTTAGGATTAGCACCATTAGCGGGTAAGGCTTCGCGTGCTGCTTCGAGCATTTTGCGGCCACCTAATGCATGGACATTAATCATCCATACACCTAAATCGGCACCTGCCTCGCAAGCACGAGCCACTGTATTTGGAATATCATGAAATTTTAAATCCAGAAAGACATCAAAATTTTTCTTAACCAGTTTTTTAACAAATTCTGGGCCTGAGCGAGTAAAAAGTTCCTTGCCCACTTTTAAACGACAGCGGCCAGGCTCTAATTGATCGACTAACGCTAAAGCTTCATTTTCATTTGGAAAATCTAATGCAACTATAATGGGTGATGAACTCATACTATTCCCCTTCTACACCTTGAATTGGTTTAACAGTATCCCAGCGTTTACAGCCCGGGCATTGCCAATGTAATGTTTTGCCATTAAAGCCACAAATATGACAGCTATACACCGGCTTATCTTCTAATAATTGACTGGTTACCGATTTTAAAATACGTAGTTTTTCCTGAACAGGTTCTTTTGCATGTTTGATATTTATATCAATAAGACGATCCATGCCGCGTAAAGAAGGGCGGTGTTGCAGGAAGTCTTCAATAAAATCTTCTGCTGTTTCATCATCATGATAATACTGTAGTAATTCAGCAAGGTTTAGCATGATACTAATAGCATCGTGACGTTTTAAAATATCACGCAAGTAAGTCAGCATTTCTTCAGGCTTACCCAGGTTCTTATAACAATGAAGTAATGGACCGATAACTTCAGGTAAAAAATCTGGATCTTGTTGTTCAATGCGTTTGAGCGCGCGAATGGCTGCCATTTCACTGCCTGATTCATGCTCAATTTTAGCTTCGAGTAAACTGGCGCGAACACAATTTTTATTTATGCCTAGTGCTTTTTTATAGAGTTTTGCTGCGCGTGCGGGTTCACCTTGTTTATATGCGGTTTCAGCTTGTTCACAATAAAAATGTGAAATTAAATCTGAATAAGTTTCACCCGTTTTGATACTGATCCGTTGTGCAATTTTTATTGCATTAGGCCAGTCTTTTTCTTGCTGATAAATATCAAGCAAATAGGCTAATGCTTGTTCACTGTGTGGACTGCTTTCAACGAGTTCACCAAATAAAGTTTCAGCACGATCAAATAATCCTGCTTTCATATAATCCTGACCAAGTTCAAACAGGGCATGCGCACGCTGAGTGGGTAACAAAGTTGGGCGTGCAATCAAATTTTGATGAATTCGAATGGCACGATCAACTTCACCACGGCGCCTGAAAAGACTACCGAGTGCTAAATGTGTTTCAACAGTGTCATTGTTGACTTCCAGCATTTGAATAAAAAGATCAATCGCTTTATCCGGCTGTTCATCGAGTAATAAATTTAAGCCTTTTAAGTAATCGAGAGGAATATCGGAATATTTTGAAGATTTTTTAGTAAACGAGCGGCGCCCCATAACCCAACCTGATATGGCTGCAACGGGTAATAAAAGAAAAAGAGTTTCAAATAGCATCTGAGATGTAGGGTAGCGTTAGTGCTCGTCTTTAATAGGGATATTTCTGAGATTAACAATTTCTTTTTCTGCTACTTCAACTGAACGCTTAAGTTTTGAAGCATTTCGACGCGAAGTGAGAATAAAGCTCAAACTGGCAAAAATACCGAGTACTGCGCCGATTATCATTGCCAACACTAAGACAAGTGACAAGGGCAATTCAATCGAGCCGAGGTAATAGTTTAGTTGCACGTTTTCTGCATTCAGCACAGCGAAAACAATACCAAATATAATTACGATGAGTGTGATAATAAAATAGACAAGTCGGAGCATTTGAGTATCTCTTAATAATCAAACAGATAGTTGCCCAAAGTGTACACGGGAATGTGGAATATTTCAGGCCATATTTCCATATTTAAAAGAGCTGTCATTGCACGCCCTGAGTGTTGGTGTAAACAAGACGAAGAAGCTCTCTTGGGGAGAGGAAACAACCTGACCGTGGCAATCCCATGTTGGCAGCACTTTTATTGAGATTGCTCCATGGAAGAACATGGCTCGCAAAGACTAGGTCTTATTTACCTAAGCTTGCTTCTTGTACATGCGATATATTTAATTTCAGCCATAAAAAAAACCAGATTCATTACAAGCCTGGTTTTAGAAGATGGCTCCCTGACCTGGGCTCGATAACGCATTGCCAATGCGGAAAACACACTCATATGAAAATATAAAAAGTGCGTGTGTTAACCCGGGACGTGGACCTGGTGAGAGCCAGTAAAAACGAAAAAAGGCCAGACTTTAGCAATAAAGTCTGGCCTTAAATATGGCTCCCTGACCTGGGCTCGAACCAGGGACAAAAGGATTAACAGTCCTTTGCTCTACCAACTGAGCTATCAGGGAATCGAGGCGTATAGTACTGATCTGACTCCCATGGGTCAACATTGATTGCATTAAAATATGCGATTTAACTGCAAGTTATTGCTGTACCGTTCCTTTGTTTTTTGCTGAGTCGGAGTCGCCCTGAGGGGGCCATGATAAGTGCGCGGCCAACGCCAATATTGGGGTTACAAATAAGAAACGAGCCGTTGGGAGTCGCTTGACCTGAAGGATTGTATTTTATGTAATGATCTATTCCTCTGCTTCCATTAAATATTGCTTGAGTACCATGATTGACAGCAGCAAATACGTGTAAAAGTTTTTCATCATTATCTCGTTGTTTATTGGCATTTTTGTCAGCGAAAATAATCCAGCCATTGTGCCAGTTTCCTGAGCGATTACATTGGCTGCCATTATTACTCTGGCAAGTAATGATCGTCATTTGTTTTGTTACAGATTCAGAACGCGCAAAGGCCAGCGCAGCAGAGAGCTTATTAGTTAAAATAACACTTCGTTCCTGGGCAAGTAGAGCGGAAATATTGGGAAATACATTAAGTGCAAGTACAGAAATTACTGCGAGGGTAATAAGTAACTCAATTAATGTGTAGCCATGATTATGAAGATTGCCCCAGCCCATTCCCTGGCCGAGACAAGGTTTTCTCACTTCCATGTTATCTCCCACGTCCTTGCAGGCCATTCAATAAGTGATGATGCTTAAAGAATTTTCTCCGGCCATTCCATGGCCAGAGATATAAGTAGAGACTTCCGTGTCACCCCCCACATCCTTGTAGGTTCCTACAATAGGGAAATCCACTAGAAGTTGAAAGGGGTTATTTGTAGGGATCTTTGGTGACTTTTTGTAAGTGTTTTCCTACAAACTTGAGCTACGGTTGGAAGCGCTTTAATTTGTAGGTTTTGATATGCATTTTGATTTTGCAGGTCGGCTCTTTAGGCCGACAATACGGTATAACTACAGAGATTTAGCCATGTGACTCAAAATGAAGAACCGTGCTATTCAAGAATAACTGTTGAAGTTTCTGTGCCGCGTCGGCCTAAAGAGCCGACCTACACTTAGAGTGAACGAGCATTTAGGAAACCAATTTTTCTATTCTGTTTAGCGCGTCTTCAAGCACATCTATGCTTGTTGCAAAAGAAATGCGGATATACCCGGGAGACCCAAAGGCTGTACCTGGCACAAGTGCAACTCCAGCTTTTTCAATGAGGTATTCAGATAGCTCCATATCATCATTAACACCATCAAGTTTTTCAATAAAACCACGCACATCCGGAAAAGCATAAAAAGTCCCGTCTGAGGGTAAACACGTGATGCCATTAATAGCATTTAAACGTTGATAAACATACTCATGACGTTCTTTAAAAGCAGTCAACATCATTTTTACACACGATTGATCACCCGTTAAAGCGGCTTCAGCAGCAACTTGTGAAATTGAGGTTGGATTAGAGGTGCTTTGAGATTGCACTTTTTTCATCGCTTTGATGAGGAATTCCGGGCCCGCGGCATAACCAATTCGCCAGCCCGTCATTGAGTAGGCTTTTGAAACACCATTTAAAACGATGCATCTGTCATACAGTTCTGGACAAGCCATCACAATATTTGTGAAAGGCTCGTCTGCCCAAAGAATGTGTTCATACATATCATCAGTGGCAACCAGAACATGCGGATGTTTGAGTAAAACTTGGCCGAGTGCAGTGAGTTCATTGCGGCTGTATGCGATACCGGATGGATTCGATGGACTATTTATTACGAATAAGCGAGTTTTATCTGTAATGGCCGCTTCAAGCTGTTCAGGTGTGATTTTGAAACTTTGTTTTATATCGGCTTCAATAATAACCGGGTTACCATCTGCCAATAAAACCATATCGGGATAAGATACCCAATAAGGTGCAGGGATAATAACCTCATCACCTTCATTTAAAAGTGCCTGGGTGAGGTTAAAAAAGCTTTGTTTGCCACCACAGGAAACAAGAATCTGATTCGGGGTGTAATTGAGCTGATTATCCTTGGATAACTTTTCAATAATGGCATTTTTAAGGCTCGCGGTACCGTCAACGGCTGTATATTTTGTAAAACCACCTTCGATGGCTTTTATTGCGGCCTGTTTGATGTGTTCTGGAGTGTCAAAATCGGGCTCACCGGCACCAAGCCCAATAATGTCTTTGCCTTCAGCGCGTAATTTACCTGCGCGAGCAGTAATTGCCAAAGTTGGCGAAGGTTTTATGCGTTGTACGCGATCTGACAGCTTGAAATCCAACTTGGTAATCTCCATACCTGTTTTAAACATCTATCTACAAAGACGTGTAATATACTGCAAACTCAAAACAAGATCATATTTTTTGATACAGAATTAATAAGCCCCCTCCCTTTTTAGGGGAGGGTTAGGGTGGGGTGATCTCCAGATCATTTTCTCGAATACAACTAGATATTTGTATATAAAATCGAATGAACAAACTTTTTCAACTTAAATCAGATTATCAACCCGCAGGTGATCAGCCTGAGGCTATTTCCGCACTTGTAGAAGGTTTAAAAGCCGGTGAATCGGGTATGACTTTGTTAGGCGTGACCGGTTCAGGCAAAACCTTTACCGTGGCGAATGTGATCCAGGAACTACAACGTCCTACCTTGATCATGGCGCACAATAAAACATTGGCTGCACAGTTATATGGTGAGATGAAGGAATTTTTCCCCAATAACGCAGTGGAGTATTTTGTTTCATATTACGACTATTATCAGCCAGAAGCCTATGTGCCAGCCTCGGATACCTTTATTGAAAAAGATGCCGCGGTGAATGAACATATAGAGCAAATGCGCTTGTCTGCCACGAAAGCCTTATTAGAACGAAAAGATACGATCACGATTGCGACAGTATCTGCCATCTACGGTCTGGGTGATCCCTCATCTTATCTTGAGATGGTTATGCATCTTAATCAAGGTGAAGAAATTGGGCAGCGTAAAATCTTACAAAAGTTAACCGCGCTTCAATACACGCGAAATGATACCGAGTTAAAGCGGGGGACTTTCAGAGTGCGCGGTGAAGTTATTGATATCTTTCCGGCTGATTCTGATAAAGATGCGGTTCGCGTTGAGATGTTTGATGATGAAGTCGAGAAAATCAATTTTTTTGATCCCCTAACCGGTGAAATCATAAAAACCGTACCCCGCACGACGATATATCCTAAAACACATTACGTCACGCCGCGTGAAAATATCTTAAATGCCGTTGAGCAAATTAAAGCAGAACTAAAAGAACGTTTAGCTTTTTTATATGAAAATAATAAATTGGTTGAAGCACAACGCTTAGAACAACGGTGCCAGTTTGATATCGAAATGATGTTGGAGCTGGGTTATTGCAATGGTATAGAAAATTACTCTCGCTACTTATCTGGACGTCAGCCTGGTGACCCGCCACCGACATTTATTGATTACCTGCCTGACGATTCACTTCTTATTATTGATGAATCTCATGTCAGTGTTCCGCAAGTAGGGGCGATGTATAAAGGTGATCGTTCGCGTAAAGAAAACCTGGTGAACTATGGTTTTCGTCTGCCTTCGGCATTAGATAACCGCCCATTAAAGTTTGATGAGTTTGAAAAACTGATACCACAAACGATATTTGTGTCTGCCACACCCGCCGATTATGAAATAGAACATTCTGGTGAAGTTGTAGAGCAGGTAGTACGACCGACAGGTTTGCTTGACCCTATTATTGAAGTGCGACCCGCGACCACCCAGGTTGATGATTTACTTTCTGAAATCAATAAACGCGCAGAAATTAATGAACGGGTACTCGTCACAACGTTAACAAAACGCATGGCAGAAGACCTCACTGATTATTTTGGTGATCATGGAGTGCGTGTTCGTTATATGCATTCAGATATTGATACGGTTGAGCGTATTGAGATACTGCGTGATTTACGTTTAGGTCATTTTGATGTCTTAGTCGGTATCAATTTATTACGTGAAGGTTTAGATATTCCTGAAGTGACCCTGGTTGCGATACTTGATGCCGATAAAGAAGGCTTTTTACGTTCAGAGCGCTCTTTAATTCAGACCATTGGACGTGCAGCACGAAATTCAAACGGTATGGCGATTTTATATGCAGATAAAATTACCAGGTCGATGAAAAAAGCTATTGATGAAACTGAACGCCGTAGAGAAAAACAAATCGAATTTAATAAACTGCACGGCATAACGCCGACTACGATTAATAAAAAAGTCGCTGATATTATGGACGGTGCTTATAGCAATTCTGCGAAACGTTATGCGAAAATCGCTGAAGAACAGGCAGAATATGAAGGTTTAACGACGAAAGAATTTAAAAAGAAAGTGGCTGAGCTTGAGCAGCAAATGTACAAGCATGCACAGAACCTTGAGTTTGAAGAAGCCGCCAATATTCGGGATAAAATTAAAAAATTCGAAGAAGGGCAGCTGGGTGTAAGTTAAATATACCTGTCATTCCGGTCAAGCAACGCGCGAGCCGGAATCTATTGTTAAAAGATGATGTCATTGCGAGCCATGTTTTTAATGGCGAAGCAATCTCTCAGTGATATAGCTCACTACTAGCCATTCCGTTTAAGCAAAGTGATGCCGCTTATTAGATTTAAAAGAGAATGTCATGGCGATGACGGCTAAAAATTATTTGACCCGATCTTTCCAATGAGTAGGCTCTCGGTGAAGATTCGATACAGAAATTATTAGAATTTCATTTTCTAAAATAGAGTAAATTATCCCATAAGGAAATCTTCTTGTTTGACACCTTCTTGTGTTTTCAGATAATGGGTGCCAGACTTTTGGGTAATTTAGTATTCGATCAAGCGCGTTAAGTATTTCTTGTAAAAATTGTTCCCCCAAACCGGGAGATTCAAAATTATAATAGTCTATTGCATCATCTAATTCATATTTTGCTTCTTCTAAAAACGTAACTATCATTTATATTTTGATAACACTTCGTTTAATGAGATTGATTTAAGCTCACCCATTTTATAAGCTGATAGCCTGGATTCAGCTTCTTTAGCCCAAAGTTGATCTAATACACTATCTGAGCGGTCTAAACTGGATATGAGGGTATCAACTAATTCGGCTTTTTCGAGTGGTTGAAGTGCGATTGCTTTTTCTAATATGTCTTTTGGAGTAGCCATGAGGTCACCTTTTAAATTTACGAAATAATTATAGCATACATATAATTTATTGATTTAACAGCTAGTACTGATGTCACACTCTTTTATTAGCTTAAGCTTAATTTTAACGTTTGATATAATAAAGGCCAATTACCTGAAATTAGAGTGACTCCGGTACCCTACATATTTAATGGCTAAGCAATCTGTATAAATAAGTAGTAAAAATTAAGTCATTATTATACTCGTCATTCCGGTCAAGCAAAGCGCGAACCGGAATCTATTTTAAAAGCTGAAAATACAATGAAAAACACTTGGAACGAAGAAGTATTTAAAAATATAAAAAATGATGTTGATGCACGCGTTTATTCATCACGTCTGCTAGGAAAAGATAAGTCACTTGTTTTGCATGGTGGAGGCAATACCTCCGTTAAAGCGATCGAAAAAAATCTCTTTGGCGAAGATGAGGAGATTCTTTATGTGAAAGGTAGCGGCTGGGATCTGGAAACAATTGAAGTCGAAGGTTATGCCCCGGTAAAACTTGAACATTTAAAACGACTCGTAGAATTACCTTCATTACCTGATCCAGAAATGGTGAATGAGTTGGTGACCCATATGAAGCGAGCTTCAGCACCCACACCTTCAGTTGAAGCTATATTGCATGCCATCATTCCTTATAAGTATGTTGATCACACCCATGCAGATGCCGTAGTGACTATTACCAACACTCCAAATGGTGAAGAAAAAATTCACCAGCTATATGGTGAACAAGTAATTGTTGTACCTTATGTGATGCCGGGTTTTGATCTTGCACGTGTTTGTGCAGAACAACTGAGAGATAACCTCACAGAAAATACAACCGGCATGGTTTTATTAAATCACGGTATTTTTTCATTCGGTAATAGTGCAAAACAATCTTACGACCGAATGATTGAGCTAGTTCAAAAAGCAGAAGATTATTTACAACAACAAAGTGCCTGGGAACTTGAAGTGAAGTCTGTGCCAGTTTCTAATAATCTTGGAATGGAAATAGCGGGTTTAAGAAAACAACTGTCAGAAATAGCCGGTCATCCCATGGTTGTATCTCGTTTTGCTGATTCAGAAACAATGAGCTTTGTATCAAGAGCAGACTTAGGTGTTATAGCAAATCAGGGCCCGGCTACTCCCGATCACGTGATCAGAACTAAACGTTTACCAATGGTAGGCAGAGATCTTGATAGCTATGTCAGTGAATACCAAAATTATTTTACTGAAAATGAACCTTTAGCCAAAGAACGAAAAACAATATTAGATTCTGCTCCCAGGGTTATTCTCGATCCTGAATTGGGCATGTGTACGGCTGGTAGGTCAATAAAAGATGCCAATATTGTTGCGGATATTTATAAACATACCATACGAACCATTCAACGCGCAGAATTATTAGGTGGCTATCGTGCCTTACCAGCTAAAGATATTTTTGATGTTGAATATTGGGATCTTGAGCAAGCGAAGTTAAGTAAAGCGGGAAGCTCACCAATTTTTAGTGGCGAAGTTGCCCTGGTAACAGGAGCAGCATCAGGTATCGGTAAAGCCTGTGTTGATTCATTACTTGCCCGGGGTGCAGCGGTTGTTGGGCTTGATATTAATCCAGAGATTGAAACTATCTATAAACGTGCTGATTATTTAGGAGTAGTTTGTGATGTCACTTCGGAAGATGGACTTCGTGATGCGCTAGAGCAAACGGCCAATACTTTTGGTGGCCTAGATATGCTGGTGCTTAATGCTGGTATGTTCCCGGGTGGATGTAACGTTGCTGATTTAAAAATGGATGACTGGCGTAAAGTCATGACAGTTAATCTTGATGCCAGTTTTGCTTTAATGAGTATTGCTCATCCATACCTTTGCCTTGCACCGAATGGTGGGCGAGTTGTTGTTATTGGTTCAAAGAATGTCCCAGCACCAGGCCCCGGTGCTGCTGCTTATTCAGCATCCAAGGCGGCTTTAAATCAGCTTGCGCGAGTCGCAGCGTTAGAGTGGGGAGAAGATAATATTCGGATAAACTCGGTTCATCCTAACGCGGTGTTTGATACAGGTATATGGACGGAAGAAGTGCTTGCCTCACGAGCTAAACACTACGGCCTTACTGTAGATGAATACAAAACAAATAATATTTTAAAAATAGAAGTGACCAGTCACGATGTTGCAGAGTTGGTTTCTGAGATGTGCGGGCCTTTATTTGCCAAAACAACAGCTTCACAAGTGCCGGTTGATGGCGGTAATGACCGCGTTATCTGATGCATAAATAAAAGAAAATATTTTGTAGGTCGGCCTTTAGGCCGTCAATGAGGTATAACGAAACCATATAACTATATGAATACCGCATACACGGTCATAATAGATAATAAATAAATTTAAGAGATTCAGTATGACAAAAAGTCAAAATGTAAGTGGCATTGAAACACTTCGTTGGAAAGATAGCTGTTTAGAAATGATCGACCAACGTATCTTACCGGCCAGTTTTGAATATATTAAATATGATTCAGCTGAAAGTGTTGCGGATGGGATACGTTCAATGGTTGTGCGTGGTGCACCTGCAATTGGTTGTGCAGCCGCTTATGGTATTGCACTTGAAGCCATAAAGTTAAGCTCCGAATCGAAAGACAGCTTTAATAAAGGTATGGAAAAAGCATTTGAAGTATTGGCTGAGAGTCGACCTACCGCTGTAAATTTATTTTGGGCGCTTAAACGAATGCAGGAAAAAATGTCTGCTTCTAAAAATGCTAGCCTAAATCAACTTGCTGATATTCTTTTGACTGAAGCGCATGAAATTTTGGCTGAGGATATTCGTATTAATCGAACAATGGGTGAGTTTGGGGCTGCGTTATTAGCAGATGGTGCGCGTGTACTGACACATTGTAATGCAGGAGCATTAGCAACAGCAGGTCATGGTACTGCGCTGGGTGTAATTCGTTCAGCGGTTGAAGCAGGTAAAAAAATATCCGTGATTGCAGATGAAACCCGGCCGTTTTTACAGGGCGCCAGGTTAACTGCATGGGAGATGGTTCAGGAAAAAATTCCTGTGACATTGATTACCGATAATATGGCTGGTCATTTAATGAGCAAAGGTGAAGTTGATGCCGTGGTAGTCGGAACCGATCGCGTGGCTGCAAATGGTGATGTGGCTAACAAAATTGGTACATATATGGTTGCTGTATTAGCAAAACGACATAATATCCCCTTTTATGTCGCATGCCCTTTATCAACAATTGATCTATCTATTCCTAATGGTGGCGATATACCCATTGAAGAACGTCCTGCTAACGAAGTCACGGGATTCCGGGAGTGCCAGTGGGCTGCGGAAGGAGTAAGCGTTCGAAATCCCGCCTTTGATGTCACTCCTGCTGAATTGGTTTCTGGCTTAATTACTGAAAAAGGTGTGATCGAGATGCCGACTCGTGAAAAAATTACTACTTTATTTTTAAGCTAGATGTACTGCGTATTAAAACAATGTGTTTTTGGTGTTAGATATTTTGGAATAAAGCTAAAAATCAATTAAATTGTTACAAAATGTCAAATTCACAATATATACAATAATCCCTTGAATTTACTTGTTTTTATTTGTTATTGTTCATCTGTTGAACGCAAATGGAAGCAGCTCAATTGAAAGACGAAATTGCCTATAAACTACTCAAACTCATAGAAGCTGAACCTCATTTGAGTCAGCGAGAAATTGCTCAAAAAATGGGTGTGAGTTTAGGTAAAACAAACTATTGCTTAAAGGCACTAATTGATAAAGGATTTATTAAGTTACAGAATTTTTATAATAATAAACATAAAAGTGCTTATATCTATTTTCTAACCCCACCGGGAATAGAAGAAAAAGCTGCAGTGACATTTCGATTTTTGCAGAGAAAAATCAAAGAATACGAAAAAATTAAACAAGAGATTAAAAGCTTGAAAATTGAAGCAGCTGATCTTAAAGAAAATGGGGTAGAAGAGAGTGAGCTTTAATATAGGGAATAAAAGTCATAAGCCCGAATGGTATTTATTGGTCACGAAGCCGCAATCTGAGTTTAAAGCTCAAGAA
>JAPHTF010000143.1 GCA_026197095.1 Gammaproteobacteria bacterium | reverse complement strand
TCTGACCACAATAACGCGTTGGTCATCGCATTATTACCTTCACCGCCTAACCAGGGTCCGGCTAACTGGCGCGCATAAAATAATGCTCCGAAGAATGCAGCAAAAAACATAACTTCAGAGAAGATAAACCACATCATACCCATGCGGAAGGATGTATCAACTTGCGCATCATATTTGCCGGCTTCACTTTCATCGATAACCTGACCAAACCAGCCGAATAACATATAAGCTAAAACTGCGAAACCAACATACATGACGGTCATGTTGCCCATTCCACCATCAACACCGCTTGTTAATGCATATGCAAAACCACCCGTTGTTAAAAATAACCCGATTGAACCAACCAAGGGCCACTTGCTTGGTTCAGGAAGATAATAACTGCCTTCTGCGTGTGACATGTTTTCCCCTCTTTATCCAGTTCCTGAATAATTATTTAAGTTTCAATAGATTTTTTATCATCTACTATCGTATTTTTATATTTATTTGCTGGCCAACTTTCTATCTGTATCAAAGAAAGTATAACCCAGCGATATTGTTTTAACTCTTTCAGGTAAGTTTGGATCCACATAAAAACGTAGTGGCATTTCCCGCGCTTCACCTGGCTCAAATGTTTGCTGTGAAAAACAGAAACATTCCATTTTTGAAAAATATTTTGCCGCATTACCGGGTGAAATACTGGGTATTGCTTGTGCAATCACTTTTCTATCCGTTAAGTTTTTAGCATAAAACATGACTTCATTAACCTTACCGGGATGCACATCAATCGTGTTTTGTCTGGCACGAAATTCCCAGTTCAGTTTTTGATTTAATGTTGTCAAAAACTCGACTCTTACTTTGCGTGTGGTATCTATACGCTTTTCTACGTTTGCAACATATTCTGTTTGCTCAGTCTTTTGTAATTCAATAAAACGACCATTCAAACCAAAAACATCACATATCACGCTGTATAAGGGTACTAATGCATAACCAAACGCAAACATACCAATTACAACCAACAATGTTTTTCTTGTTGTGCGGATATTTGCTTTTTGGCGTTCGTTATCCATACCTTTTTACATCTGCCGTATAAAAACATAGGCGTAGAGACTAATTGCAGCAACAACTAAAACAATAATGGTTAATGCTTTTTTATTATCTGTATCCACGTCATCTCTCTATTCTTGCTTTAAAATTAGCTGCCTAATTTAACAGGCAGCATAATTATTTTTTACTCTTCTTATTTTTCCTGAATTACTTAATTTGTTCTTACTTAATATCAGGCGGTGTAGCAAAGGTATGGTATGGCGCGGGTGAAGCAACCGTCCATTCCAATCCTTCTGCACTTTCCCAAACCTGGTCCGTTGCTTTCTCTCCACCCCTAATTGTTTTAATAACAATAAACAAGAACAAGATTTGCGAAAGACCAAATACAAAACCACCGATTGATGACCAGAAATTCCAGTCAGCAAATTGAATTGCATAATCAGGAATACGACGAGGCATACCTGCTAAGCCAATAAAGTGTTGTGGGAAGAACAGGATATTTACTGAGATCAATGAAACCCAGAAATGAATCTGCGCTAATGTTTCGTTGTACATATGACCCGTCCATTTTGGTACCCAGTAATAGAATGCCGCAATAATGGCAAACAATGCACCGGTTACTAATACGTAATGGAAATGCGCAACAACAAAATAAGTATCATGGTACTGGAAATCAACTGGCGCCAGGCCCAACATTAACCCAGTAAAACCACCAATAGTGAAGAGGAAGACAAATGAAATTGACCACAACATGGGGATTTCAAATGTTAATGCACCTTTCCACATGGTTGCCGTCCAGTTAAAGACTTTAACCGCCGTCGGTACTGCAATCATTACTGTCGCATACATAAAGTACAACTCACCGGCTACCGGCATACCCACGGTAAACATGTGATGTGCCCAGACGATAAATGATAAGAATGCGATAGCAGCCGTTGCATATACCATTGATGCATAACCAAAGAGTTTCTTACGTGCAAACGTTGGAATGATTTGAGAAACCACACCGAATGCTGGCAGGATCATGATATACACTTCAGGGTGACCAAAGAACCAGAATACATGCTGGAACATAACCGGATCACCACCACCGGCCGCATCAAAGAACGATGTACCGAAGTATTTATCAGTCAACATCATAGTCACTACACCTGCAAGCACTGGCATAACC
>JAPHTF010000193.1 GCA_026197095.1 Gammaproteobacteria bacterium | reverse complement strand
GCCATTGGCAATTTCATTTTATTACAGAATAAAGAGAAATCATTGTTGCAATTAAACGAGCGGCTTAAAACATTAGTGGGTTACGTTGCGCATGATTTAAGAAATCCATTAGGCATTGTGAGTAATCTTTCACAGATCGCCGTCTCAATTGAACAAAGTGAAGAAGATCAATTTAAACTTTTCAAACGAATTCATACAAATGCTGAGCGTTGTTTGGAGATGGTTAATTCTATTCTTGATTTAGCCGCATTAGGTACAGGTAAAATTACCATTAATGCACAGCCATTTTTATTCAGAGAAAGTTTGAACGATGCCATTGACAATTATACTGTTTTGGCTGGTGAGCGCGATATCACTATTAATATTGAGGTTCCAGTAAAATTAACTGTTAATGGAGACAGAATGCGTTTACTGCAAATGTTTAATAATTTATTGGGTAATGCCATTAAATATTCAGTGAAAGGTCAGGAAGTGAATATAAATTATTCAGGTGAAGAAGATCATCGTGCATTTATTTCCATGACAAATACCTATAATAAAGAGCAGACAAAATTAGACTCTATCAATAACGATTTATACAAATCCGTGGGTTTTGGTCTTGATATTGTCCGTGAAATACTTTATTTGCATGATTCAAAACTTGAGATTATTCAGGATGGCAGCCTGTTTACTGCAAGATTCAGTTTGCCCATTGCCTGAGATTAGCCAGGGAAACAGGTTTTTTTAAAACTAAATAATTCATCCCAATATGAGGTAACACTACTATTTATGGTGTTATTTGCGTTTTTTAGCAAATTTAAGCATAGGGTTGATCTTCATCAAGGCCTGGTTTTGGAAGTTTAGTTAAAGTTGACAACAATACACAGGTATTAATAGTTTAATTAGGGAGAAGATAGCGTAATGAGTATTTCTGATCATATGACCAGTGAACATAAGCGTTGTGATTTAATTTATTTAGCCGCTGAAAAAGCCGCTCTTGAAGGCGACTGGAATAAAGCGCGCCAGGAATATCAGAAATTTCATCAGTCGATGAAGCAGCATTTTGATATGGAAGAAAAAGTATTATTTCCAGACTTTGAGGAAGTACAGGGTTCGAACATGGGGCCTACACATGTTATGCGTCTTGAGCATGAACAAATGCATACATTGCTGGATAATATTCAAACCGCATTAGATGCAGAGGATAAGGATGAATTCATGGGGGAAGCCGACACCTTGCTGATGTTTATGCAACAGCATAATGCAAAAGAAGAAATGATGTTATACCCGATGTCTGATCAAGTACTTGCACCTCAGACTGAGCAGATCATATCGAGAATGCAGGCGTTAGTGGCAAGTTAAATGGTAAAAGAGTATTTATTTGATGCATCAGCGATGGAACCGCCTGAGCCATTAATACGTGCGTTGGAGCTGATTGACGATTTAAAAGCAGGGGATTATTTAAGGTTTCAACATCGACGGGAACCTTTTCCATTATATGACAATCTTAATCAACGCGGTTTTTCATTTATTACCTGTACCAGAGGTGATGCTGACTACGAAGTTTTTATCTGGAACAAAGATGATACAGCAGCACAATCGGCAATACAGTGTTTAATTCAGGCCGATAAACTTACAATGCAATTTTCCAGTATAAACAACGCTGACTCATGAATAATGCTTCACTCGCACTGACACAGTCACCCCCACTTTTTGTTCCGTTAAGATTTTTTCTTACCGCCCCGTTATTTGTTATTGCCTGTGGCATCGTATTGTTTTGGTCTGGGCCTGAGGCATTTACAAATCGCTGGCATCCGTCATTGCTCGCCGCGACTCATTTTATTACCCTCGGCTTCCTGGCGATGATCATGCTGGGAGCATTACAACAGTTAACGCCTGTATTAATGGGCGCACAAATTCCACGGTCAAATTTATTTAGTCGTGTCACTCACCTGCTACTCACAACAGGAACACTGTCACTCACGGCGGGTTGGTTACTGCAGCAACCTCAACTATTTACAGTTGCAGCGGTGTTACTGAGTTTAGCCATTATTCTATTTACTCTTGTTTTATTAATTGTATTGCTTAAAGCACGCTCGGGTTATGCCACAGTATATTCAACACGCATCGCACTGCTCGCGTTTGCTATTACCATGATACTGGGT
>JAPHTF010000021.1 GCA_026197095.1 Gammaproteobacteria bacterium | reverse complement strand
GACCAATAATCATAATGGGCAATGCGTCTTAATGAAGCCTCTATTCCACCAATAACAATCGGTACATCGTTAAACGCTTCACGTGCACGTTGAGCATAAACGACAACGGAATGATCGGGGCGTTTACCACCTTCAGCGCCTGCCGTATAAGCATCATCAGAACGAATACGACGATCCGCGGTATAACGATTGATCATTGAATCCATGTTTCCCGCAGTAATGCCAAAAAACAAGTTTGGTTTTCCTAATATTTTAAATGCTTCAGCACTTTTCCAGTCGGGCTGGGAAATGATGCCGACGCGAAAACCCTGGGACTCTAACAAGCGTCCGATTAATGCCATGCCAAAGCTTGGGTGATCAACATAAGCATCGCCGGTAACAAGAATAATATCGCAACTGTCCCAGCCAAGGTTATCCATTTCCACTTTGGACATTGGCAAATATTTCGCAACGCCAAAGCGTTTTGCCCAGAATTGGCGATATGAGAAAAGATTTTTTGCTGGTTCCATTAAAAAGCCCTGAATCTTAAGAGGAAATACCGATGGGAATAATCTAAAAAATTAATTGGCTAAGTATAGCCTAGTCATGATATGAAAGTGAAAAATAACTGTAACAAGCATGCAATAAAAGCAAGTTACATTGGGCAATGTGCATTAATCTTGAGGGAACTAACATGTCACGCTACACGCTCAAATTTATTGAACAAATAGAAGCACCCGATGGTTCAGACAATAAACACTGGTACAAATTTGTAATAGAAAATAGCTACAACACGATCACCAATACTCGTTGCGGTAGTGAAAAAGAAATACGACGTTATGCTAAAGAAACCATACAGCGCTTAAATGAAAAATACAGGACTAACTGTAAGGTTAAAATTTTCAATCGTATGGCAAATGAAACGGGTATATCAGGAAGCTGGTAAGTTCATTTTAGCTATTTAATAAAAATGTCACAGACACAATACATAATATGCTGACTATTAAAACAACAGGAGATTTACATGAACGAAGAAAACAATTCAATGGAATTATGGCGTTGGAAAATGATACGCAAAGTTGCCGAGTACATGAACCAGCCCAATGACATCAATATGTCAGAACTTAAAGCAATGATTGAAGGATATCGTAACTATCACAATATAAAAGAACTCATTTCAGCTAACGCATCTCAAATTAAACAGGAAGCTTCTTAACTCTTCCTGTTCTTACCGGATATTTCGATCAATTAATTTTCTAACCCAGGTCAAATTTATTGCTGCGACCATCAAGCTTATTATTAGCAACTAAATCTTTAACATAGCTTTCAAAATCAGGAATAATGAAGCCTTCCTCATTATTTTTCCGCATATGTAATTCAAGTATATTGTCTATTACACCAGAGTATATTTTCATAACTCGCGCTTTACGTAATATTTTAATTTCATTTATAACGTTTTTATTATTTGAGCAAACCAAAAAATAAAACATTAACATCACATTTCTGGAGTTAATATCAAGGCTACCTAAAGTACCATAAACATGTTGTTGCGGAGGAAATATTGGCGCAATCATTCTTAACAACTGGCTCACCATTTTATCGTTAATATCAATAATAATTTCATTTTGCTGAGCAATAACAACCGTCATAAAATCAAGCAAGGGCATAATTTTCAGTTTAACTCGACCAACATAATTAGTAAGATTTGTTAAGTATTTATCGGGTGCAAGTAAATACGTGGTCGCTATGCAGTACAGTCGCGTTTTTTCATTCAAGACTTCTTCATTCGATAAAATACCTTCACAAACATCGAGCAACTTATCGGCCTCACTATATTTAAATGCAAGCTGTAATAACTGAAATAATGTTTTAGCTTTGCAATTTTTCCAGTGTTCTAATAACGGCAACACAGTATATTGAATAACGTCACTATCAGGAGAGTCAGAAAATGTCAGGTTTCGACCGGGTATATAAGTCGCATTATTTTTTAGCATTGCTTGCCAGTATTTCGCAAGCGCGGCTGAAACTTTATTATTATGATGCGTTAATAAATATTCGAACCACTGATCGTGATGATTTGTTTTATTTGAATAATGAAAAGCAACTGCTGACGCCAATACTTCATCATTTACTTTAATAATATTGGCTATTGATTTGTTTGCAATTAAATCAAGCCCGGCAAGAATAACGTAACCTTCTGCGAATTCTTTATGTTCAGCCATTGCATGGCCAATTTTTTCAACGCATGTGATATCTGTTCGTAATATACTGGCTTCAAATCCCTGTAACACTGCCTCAGCTAAATCATTATTGGCAAGTAGCTTTATTTTTTCATGAGCCGGGATTTCACTATCAATAACATAGAATAATCCAAGATAAGCTTTAGCAAACGGAATCAATGCCTGAAAATTTTCTCCATTTCTGATTGATTCAATTTGTGGCAATAATTGTTCATCATTTTCACTGCGTGTTAATTCAAAGTCCAAAGCGATAACCTTATTATCCATAGCATTTAGTGACTTTATTATTACATAATTTTAAAGTCATTGTTTTTAACTGCTATAGTTACGCTTTATCAGTTTGCTAAGTATTACAAAAAAATCAATTAAGTATCAAAGGAAGGAAAAATGGCTTTACCAAATCTCAAACTTATCAGTTTTACGCTTTGTCCCTATGTTCAACGAGCTATGATTGTTTTAAACGAAAAAAATATTCCTTTTGATGTTGAATATATCGATCTCTCTGCGCCGCCTGCATGGTTTTATGATATTTCACCTTTAGAGAAGGTCCCTGTTTTATTAGTCAATGATGAGCCTTTATTTGAATCTATGGTGATTTGTGAATATCTTGATGAAATTACACTCGATACCGACCGGGGATCACTTTATCCTGATGATGCTTTTAAGCGTGCAACGAATCGTGCATGGATTGAATTTGGCAGTGATATTCTCTCAACTACATTTGAATTTTACACCACTGAAGATGAAAAACGTTTTAAGCATCTAACAGGTACGTTAATTGACCGTTTTGAAGTTTTAGAAGAAGAAATTAGTGATGGTACTTATTTTAATGGTGAAAATTTTTCAATGGTCGATGCGGTATACGCACCTGTTTTTCGCTATCACAATCGTATTGCTAAATTTAAAAATTATGGATTTTTTGAGGATACACCTAAAATTAAGGCCTGGGGTGATAAATTATTAGCACGTCCATCTGTGATTAAATCTGTACCAGACACTTATGAACAAGACATGAGTAACTACATTAAAAAACTTGATTCGGTATTTCGCAAAGAAATTAATGATTCATTATAAAATTCGCAATCAACACGTGTTTCAGATATATTAAATAACTCTTATATTACGGGTGTTTATATGTCTGAACCAACTCAACAAGAGGATCTTCTCTCGATTATAAATTTACTCGCTGGTGCGGCTCAGGCGGGAGCAAAAGGTATTATTGCGCAAGCTGCTTTAAATGTAGTGCTCGCTTCTGAAGCAGTGGTGAGAGCGCGGAAAATGG
>JAPHTF010000181.1 GCA_026197095.1 Gammaproteobacteria bacterium | reverse complement strand
CGTTCTGATTCAAGTTCCTGCAATGGCTCACTGCCATTTAGATCGGCCTGGTTTTGAAGGGGATCATCATCTTCATCATCATTGTGGTTACTTCCAAACCACACTCTAAAACGGTTACGAACAAGGCTACGACGATAAAAATCGCGTATACGACTTTGCAGGATACGGTGGAATAATGGCCCCCATTCCTGTTCATCACGACGTCCATAACGTTGCACCAGTTTGAACATGGCATCTTGCACAATTTCTAATGCATCGTCTTCATTTCCGGTTGCTAACCTGGCAAGGTGAAAAGCCTTTTTCTCAACCCCTGCCAGGAATAGATCCAGCGCTTGATTATTATCCAGCGTTTGCCTCCTCGGCGATTTAAATGACTTCCTGTTTTAGCGTCTTCCGCCTGAACTGCTTTTCATTCGAAAACCACTATTTTGTTTATCCTTAAGGCGGTTTTGGTTCATGTCCTTATACTGAGTTTTCTCTTCTTCATGCTTTTCGAAACGATTTTGGCGTTTCTCCATGTGCATTTCTTTATTTTCCTGGGTTTGCTCTTTATATTGTTCCTTGCGTTGTTCCTTGTTCTGTAGTTTGTTCTGTAGCATGTTCTGATTTTGCTCACCATCTGCAGCCATTGCCGCGGGCATGGCGATAATCATTGCTAATAAACCACTTCCAATTGCGTTTGATAATTTCATCCTATGTCTCCTGTTTCTCATGGTTTTCATGACAATTATTTAAGTTAAATTTTTACTGCTTTAACACTAATAACGCACTTGAGCTGGAAGGGTTTACATGGATTGAATAAATTATCTCTGAATTTGATTCCTTATATAGGGTGGCGAAATGAATGTTTTAAGTATAGTCAGAAAATAATGCAAACATATTGTTATGGATCAAATATCAAATGCTATTTTAGCGACAATTTATTCGAAAAAATAATCAATAAATTTTATTTTCAGGTAAACCCTTCTCGCTTGAATCTGGGGGATCCCCAAAAAATTTGCCGTTAGCTGTCATTGCGAGGAAAAACTTAAAAACACGTGTTTTTAAGTGTTGACGCGGCAATCTCATGGTTATACGGCATTGGCATGAGATTGCTTCGGTCATTTTATTCTCTCGCAATGACAAGAATTTTTAAGCTATAAATGCATCGTTTAGTTAAGTTGTTATTTTTGATCAATTTTATTTTCAGGTAAACCCTTCTCCTCTGACTGCGTTATTACTGATAAGACCTTAAATTAATAAATAGCAGGAAAATCAGGAGCAACAATTATGAATAAAAAATCAGTCGTCGCTATGTTCATCGCAGGTGGTTTATTTGCCACTTCTTCAGTTTATGCAGATCACAACAGTATTTGGGGTGCGGGTACAGCGAATATGCCAAACGATATCCACAATACACGTATTGAAGATGACAATGAAACCTTTCTTGACTTAGTACAGGGTGGTGGCGGAGCAGATTCAGTAAACCGCTATGATGACGACACGACAACTACAACAGTGGGTTCGCGCACAAGTAGCGGTTCTCTAAGTGGTATGAGTTCAAGAATGAGTTCTCGTACCTCGAGCATGAGCCGTGGTAGTCGACGTTAATATTTTAAACAAGTATTGGCCTGAAGAAGGGCGATGTTTGTACAAACATCGCCCTTCTTTATGAAAAATAATAATTACTATTATTGATCTTGATCAATTTTAAGCAGGGTTAGAGACATTATAGTCTTCGCCTGGCTCAGCTCCAGTCAAAACAGTCCTTTAATCGCAGGTCGCAGTATGATGTCCACCCCTCTTAAACAAAAGAATACTTCTACACCATTTAATTTAGATACCGGTGACGCATACGAAAAATGGCGTGACAAGAAACTTGAAAATTATCCAACCAGCCTGGGTGATTTAGTTGTTGAGGTTATTGATCCTCGCATACTCAGTGATGCTGAACATAACGCCTTGCTTGATGTTTGTCGAAAAACAAACATGGTTATCTATGCAGGTAAAACAGGCTCAGATCCCGATCCAGAAATTCCGCTCTCGATTGGGCGACGTTTTGGTGTTCAAAGCCTGGACAGCAACTGGTTAGCAAATGACATGGGATTGACTTCGTTAACGGTTGCCAAAGAAGGTATTCGCCAACATTATATTCCTTATACTAATCAAGCTATTAACTGGCATACAGATGGTTATTACAATACCAGTCAGAATCAGATCCATTCATTATTGCTACATGTTGTGCAAAGAGCCGCACAGGGTGGCGAGAATGCACTCATGGATCATGAAATTGCATATATACTTTTACGTGAAAAAAATCCGGACTACATTCGTGCGCTCATGCGCCCTGACGTGATGACCATCCCGGCACGTATCGAGGAAGGTAAAATTGCACGTGCTGAAGAATCAGGCCCGGTTTTCAGTGTATCTGAAAAGGGTAATTTACATATGCGTTATACCATTCGTGTGAATAATGTGATTTGGTCTGAAGAACCACTGATTCAGGAAGCATTATCTTACTTACAGGAAGTACTTAATAATGATTCAACTTATATTTATCGCGGACTGTTAGAACCCGGTATGGGCTTAATCAGTAACAATGTTTTACATGACCGAGCGGCATTCACGGATAGTGATGAATATAAACGTCATTTTTACCGGGCACGTTATTTTAATCGCTTGCAAGGAACCTCCATTCTGGAAAACCAGTAAAAATTTACATTCCAAAAATAATAAACTATTGAAAGGTGTCAAACATACGGCCTTGCTACTATACTTATATGGATTTATTTATCTGTAATATAAATGGCTTATGAATGACAATTATTTTTTTTCTAATTCTATTTTTATTTAGCACATTAACATTTGCAGAAGACACTCCTCAATCCAGCATACCTAAATGGGAATTAGGTGTTGGTATCGGTGCAATAAGTCTGCCCCATTACCGTGGTTCAGATCAAAATGCAGATTATGTCTCACCAATACCGTATTTTCGTTATAGCGGTAAACGATTGCAGCTTGATAAAGAAGGTGGTCGTTTTTATTTTTATAATAGTGACGAGTTTAAATTTGATCTGAGCACTGCTTTTTCACTCCCCGTTGACAGCGATGATAATCATGCTCGAACAGGAATGAATAACCTTGGCGCGGTTATAGAGCTTGGTCCCAGGATTCAATTCAGCTTATATCAATCTAAAGATAAGAGCCTTCGCATTCGTTTTGCTTTGCCTTTACGTGAAGCGTTTGATATTGGGGATGTTAAAGATATTGGCTGGGTATTTTCACCCTATTTACAACTTCGTTATTTTAATTCGGGCTGGGAAACAGCAACGTCATTTGGACCTGTTTGGGCAAGTGAAGAATACCATGACTATTTTTACCAGGTTGCACCTCAATATGCCACGACAACTCGAGCTGCTTACAATGCGCAGGCTGGATATAGTGGTTCACGACTGACTTTTACGCTGAGTAAACGTTTTGGAGATACATTCTTCGGTTTGTTTGCACGTTATGATGATTTAAGCGGGGCCACGTTTATTGATAGTCCGCTGATAAAGCAAAAAGACTCATTAATGATTGGTGTTGCACTTTCCTGGGTGTTTAAAAAATCCGAAAAATATAGTCAATACATAGTAAAGAAGGTAGAGTAAAACTATTAATGTTATTTTATTTTTATACAAAATAAGGAGTTACGATGTCTTATTCCCCCGAAAATATTGCTGAGTTAGAAGTGCTTATGCTTTTTGATCTGGAATCAACACAAGAGGGCATTAAAATTCACAAAACAGCAGAAGCAACAAAAATAGAGGCTGCAAAACGTTTGTTTGATAAAGGTTTTATTACACAAGTTGATGGCGGCTACCTGACAAGCCTTGGTACTGAAGCGGCAGAACATACGCAACAACTATTTTTGCTACTTAATGCAGGTTAGCTTGGCAGTAAGAGTTATAGTAGTATTTACTATATATTTAATTTTAGTATAGTTATTTTGCTAAATGAGACTGTGAATGGTTAATCTTAAATACATCTATGCGTTTGTCTTCGCCAGTTTGGCAGGATGGGCGATTTTTGCATATATCACCACCACAGATATCATTAAAAACCAACAGCAGTACGCAAAAGTAATCAATAAAACCGGTAGCCAACGTATGCTGTCGCAAAAAATAACATTGCTGGCATACCGCTTTTATGAAACCCGGGACAAAGAACACAAATCACATCTCTTGTCTCTATATTCATTAATGCGTTCTGAACATGAAAAAATTATTTCTCTATATGTTAAGTCTGATGTGACAAAAGCCCTTTATTTTGAAAAGCCCAGGCAGCTAAATAATAAGGTTGAACAATATTTTAAAAATGTTGAAGAATTTATTGCGCATGAAGAATTATCATTACTTTATAAACTAGAATCGTCTTCATTTTCTTTACTTCCATTACTTGAGGATGCGGTTAATGTGTTTGAGCAAGAAAGTAAAAAGAAGGTCGATTTACTCTTGGATAGAGAACTTTTTATTTTAGTTGGAACAATTATCACGCTTATCCTTGAATCTGTTTTTATTGTCATACCTGCAATTCGCCATGCCGAAATCCATGAAGACAAACTCAAAAATCTGGTCAAAGAACGTACGCTTGAGCTTGAGAAAATTTCAGTTACCGATCAGCTTACTAAACTTTATAACAGGCGAAAGACAGATGAAACGTTGTCTTTTGAAATGGAGCGCGCAAAACGTAGCCATGGTTCATTTGGCATTATCATGATTGATATTGATAATTTTAAAAAAGTAAATGATACATATGGACATTTAACCGGTGATGATGTTTTACAGGAGATAGCCAGGATACTGTCTGATAATGTACGTAAGATTGATGTGCTTGGACGTTGGGGCGGAGAAGAGTTTTTAATCGTCGATAATGAAAGCGACCCGGATAAAGTCATTGAGTTTGCAGAGAAGATTCGCAGTGCAGTTGAAAAACATAAGTTTAAACAAGTGGGTAAAGTGACCTGTAGTTTTGGTGTTACTCAATACGTTGAAGGTGATACAACCGCTAGCCTGATCATACGCGCTGATAAGGCAATGTACGCTGCCAAAGAAGCAGGAAGGAACTGTGTAAAAGAAATGCTGGCATAAACACCCTTGCCTGGAAAATAGAGTTCTATATTTTCAAGCTGTAAAAGGAAGTTGTATTGTTATTTTAAACCCGCCTAAATTATCTGAACGATCAAATTTAATATCACCTTTATAGTCTTTAATAATATCGGCTGAAATAGCCAGGCCAAAACCATACCCGTTAACCGATTCATCAAGACGCACGCCACGCTGACTCAGTTCGTTAAGTGACTCAGGATTGGCGCCCGGACCATCATCTTCAATAATGATATCTGTTTTATCGGTGTTACTAAAATGGATAGTAATTTCTTTATCTGCCCATTTCCATGCGTTATCAAGTAAATTTCCTAGCAGCTCGAACATATCTTCCCGATCAATATTAATATCCAGTTTTTCCGCTATATTTAAATTTACATGAATATGTTTATGCGGATACATAGCTGTAATTGTTTTAATGAGCAGCGGTAAATCTACATTAATATCAAATGGCGTATGATGTGTTGCGGAACCCGCAATTCTGGCCTGCTTAAGAATTCGATCGGTAATGTGTTGTATAGATTTTATTTGATTATTTAAAAAATTATTTGAGTTTTTATCAAGCTGCTGGCGATTATAATCGCTGAAGTTTTGTAATAAGGTTAGGGGTTTTTTGATTGCATGTGACAAGTCACTCAATGCATCTCTTGAACGCTTAAGTCGCTTGTACAGCGCCAATGACAGATGATTAACTTCATTAACCACAGACTCAAGTTCAGAAGGAACATCGGTACTGAGCTCATTTATTGTGCCTTTTTCTAATTCAGACAGTTCTGCATGAATTTTTCTGAGCGGCCTTAAGCCTGTTCGTAAAATGACGAGTTGTATGAGTAATAAAGAAACCAGAATAATAATTGATATAACTGTGAAGTAGTTTTTAAACCGGGAAATATCATTAATAATGGGTGTTAAATCTTCAGCAACACTAATCACAATATCCTGCTGTTGCTTGTTAAAACGCGATGTGATTGTGAGGAGTAATTGTTTTTCAGGCCCCTGCTGAACTGATTTTAAATAAGTGTTGTTAATGCTTTTTGGGATGGTTAAATTTTTATCCCATAAGGAGCGTGATCGAATAAGGTTATCATTATGTTGGATGGTATAATAATGGCCAGAAAAGGGTCGCTGATAAATACTGTTAATGTACTGGTCGTTAATCAGTAAAGTATTATTTTTAAAAGACGTGGCGGTTAAAAGAGTCTCAATATCATGTTCGAGACGTGAGGCAATATAGTTTTCTGACAGTCGTTGTAAATTACTACTAACTGCCAGCCAAAGTATCAAAAACACCAGCATTAAACTGATCAGTAATCCACTTGCTAACCTGGATTGAATGGACTTCATTGATTTAGCTCTTTGAAAATATAACCTTGTCCACGACGTGTTTCAATGCGTTCTTTGCCGAGTAATTTTCTTAGTCGCTTAATATAAGCTTCAATTACATTGCTGTCTTTATCTGATTCCAAATCATAGAGATGGTCAGTTAGACGCGATTTTGAAAGTACGTGGCCCGCATTCAGGAGAAAGTAACGTAATAAACGAAACTCGGTGCCTGTCAAAGTATGTGTTTTCCCATCTTCTGTTGTGAGGGTTTGGCGATCTTCATCAAGTACCAGTTGACCATTTTTTAGTGTGCTACCGGGAGACTGAATACTGCGATGAAGAAGGGCAGTAATACGCGCTAATAATTCTTCAACATGAAAGGGCTTGCCAAGATAATCATCTGCCCCTGCTTTAAAACCATCTACACGCTCTTGCCATGTATCACGAGCAGTTAAAATGATAACGGGTAATTTATTTTCTCTATTACGCCAGTTTTTTAAAACGTCGATTCCATTGCGTTTGGGTAAGCCGAGATCGAGTATGGCAATATCATAAATATTTTCATTGCCCAGGTATTCTCCTTCAATACCATCTCCAGCAACATCGACGACATAACCGGCATCCTTAAGTGGCTTTTTTAAAGATGCGACAAGTTCGCGATCATCTTCAACAAGTAATAGACGCAATCTTAGTCCTCTTTCTCAGTGGATAAATGTTGTCCTGTTTTAGCATCAAATTTTAATTCAAATACTGTACCCTCAGAGTTTAGCAGCTCTATCTCGTAGATTGTTTTACCTTTTTTAGTTTCAAGATCAACTTCCAGCACTCTGCCGGGTTGTATCTCACGGACTTTTTTTAAAATATCTTCTAATGCCAGAATTTCACCGGATTCTAACAGGCGCCTGGCTTTGTCATGATCATCATCTGCATAGAGTGATGCAGATGAAATCATCAGTAAGCTTATTGAGATGAGTTTAATCCAGTTTTTCATGTAGACACCTTATGTAAAGTATAGCCTGATATCATCAGTCGTCCCAGCGACCGAAGCCAGGAATATTAACACCATCTTCATCATAAAGACCCTGTTCAGCTTTACTGTGGCATGCATTACAATTAGCTATACTTTTAACTTTGTCATTATATTTAATTAATTTCTCAGGAATTTCATCATGTTCCTTTTTAATATAAGGTGTTTCAGAAATTCTTATTGGCACATCGTCAGCGCGGAGTGAACGCATTATCTTTTGTGAACGTCGATAATCTGATTTGTCTGCACTATTTTTAGCAAGAAATTCTGAAATCTTTTTAAAGCTCTCAGCGTCTATTTCAGCATTATCGCCAAAATGTGTTTCCAGGCCGGCCATGATCTTTTTCCATGATCGTTCAGGTAATAAACCGGGAGGATAAGCCATATGACAGCTGCTGCACTCTTCTTTATATGCAGGTGAAGTCGCAGCTGCAACACCAACCGAACGCTGGCGATATTCACGCCTGTCATCATCACTGAATACGACGGGAACCATAAGCACACATGCTGTCAGGATAGTTGAGCTGATAAGAATGGTTTTTTTCATTTTAGTCTCCGTTAATTACTGTTGTTGAAGAAAAAGAAGAATGTCGGCTTTTACTTGCGGACTGCATTCTTCTCCTGTGGTCCATTTGCAATTTCGCTTAAACCATTTTTTTACTTTTTTGATATCTCTCAAACTTGCCTGGTTAACAGAAGGCGCAAGTGGTTCAAGTGCTTTGCCAGTACGAACATGCTTTCCCGTGTTTTTAACATTGGCTGTATGGCATGATTTACAACTGCGTTCTGTAAAGGGGGCTTTCCCGCTAAAAGATTTATTCCACAATATTTCACCACGTTGAGCACTTGCGTTTTTGGCACCTTGTGATTCATATTCTTTTAGCAGTGTATTTACCACCGTTTCATTAGCCAATACGGATGAAACTTGTGACAGTAAAAGGCTGCCTGTAAGGATACTGAGTAATAATTTTTTCATAGATTTTTTCCTGCTCAATGTGAGTCGCTATCAGCACGTTTCTTACCATCGATCATCGATTTCACAAGGTTTTCTTTGTGAATCAAGCTCTCAACGATAACGCCTGCAACATGAATGAAAATAAGTAACAAGGTAAAGTTGGCAAAAAACTCATGTGTTTCTTCAAATACTTCACCCCAAAAGGAGTCTTTTTGGGTAAACCAGCTTGCCAGTGGTCCGGACTGTTCTTCAAGGCCGTAGACTGCAATGCCGGTAAAACTTGTTATAAGCAGGCTGATGATTAAAAGCAGAATCATGGCACCACCTGCCGGGTTATGGCCAAGGTATCTTTTCGCTCTTGCTTTAATCGTATCTTTAATGAACGCTTTAATTGTTTGTGGGGAATAAGTGAAATCACTAAAACGAGCATGACGTGTACCAATGAACCCCCACACGATACGCAAAGAGAGTAGCGCTAACAGGGTGTAACCTGCAAAGCTGTGGATAGTGAGGTAGTCTTCTTCAGTGATATAAGCAATGAAAAAAGATAGCACAAGTGTCCAATGGAATATCCTGATAAAGGGATCCCAGATTTTTATGGTTTTTTCAGTGTTTGACATTGTTTTGCTCCAGCTAATGTTTCGATGGCAAAAAGGTATCAAATGAAGCTGAAACCAAACTGAAAAAGGGTAAGTTAGATTAAAAAAATATCATTTTTTGACAATATTCACATTGAACTAGCATACTGTAGGCCTGTTTCACTTATAACCCGCGACTATCCATTAATCATCAAGGACGACAAACATGCTACAAAACCTATTGCTAAACCAGGCGCAAAAAAAACTGGAATTATTTGGAGATAGTTTTGAGCCAAATCGACCTAATCGACTCTGTGTGAGTTTAAGTGATCTTCATTTTACTGATGGCACAGTTGGCTCACAGAATCTCAGGAAGGATGACTGGGATACCTTTTATGCTGAAATATTGGCTCGTTGTTTAAGAAACAATATTAAAGAAGTCACTTTAGTGCTTGATGGTGATGTGGTCGATATGATTCGAAGCTCAAGATGGGCAGAGAATAAAGTTTATCCCTGGCACAGAGAGAAGACTGAAATCTTTTCAAAAATTTTAAATGAAATCATTCACGCTATTGTTGAAGAACAGCATGAATACTTTTTTCACTGGTTACAACAACTACCCTCAAAATTAGAACGTGATGCAAAAATTAAGGCTGCTGCTGTAAAAATTATTGTTTTACTGGGTAATCACGATAAAGAATTATTGTGTGATCAAAAAGCACTCACTTATTTTTATGAAAAAGGGCTGGGTCGAACACTTGATAGCATTGGTGATGAGGAAAGAGCATCAATCGGCCGTATGTATGGTGATGAAACAATGTTTGCAGATAAAAAAACAGCACCTTATCTGCCTTTTTATTATGGCGACCGTGGATTCCGATTTTTTACCACGCATGGTCAGTGGCGTGATGAAGATAATTGCCGGGAAGTTGACGCGAAAGCAGGATTGCCGCGCTGGATCGTTGCGGATGGCTGGCAAAACGAGACATGGAAAAAATTAAAATTCTCTCCCTTTTTTCTTCCCTGTTTTGGCGACACGATTGCAGCCGGATTATTGTCTACTTTTATTTATAAAGTTAAAAATCGTTTAGAAAGTTATGGTTATCAGGATAAACGACTTTTTATGATTTTAGGTGAATTAGATTTATATCGCCCAAGTTACAAAGCGCTAACCAGAATTATTGATGAAACAAAATCAATGCGAGCTGATAAACGTGATCATACTGCAATTCTTATTATTGAAGACACCTTGTATGAATGTATTGAAGATTGGTTGAACTGGGATTTCACCCGTGAATCTTCACCCTCATCATGGTGTGTAAAAATAGTCATTATGAAATACATCTTAAAGGTGATGAAG
Organism: Gammaproteobacteria bacterium; assembly: GCA_026197095.1. Classification (GTDB taxonomy): domain Bacteria; phylum Pseudomonadota; class Gammaproteobacteria; order UBA6429; family Thiohalophilaceae; genus JAGLTQ01. The sequence goes on along the minus strand of JAPHTF010000181.1, from coordinate 6,444 downwards.
TTTTTTGGGTTCAAAATAAAAGTTATCGCTTTTTTAGTGAAATTATTTATAGATAAAAAGAACCCTGATTCAGGTGTTTCTCTTGAGTTGATGGCAGGCTTCCCTGCTTTTATGGCTGAATATAGAGAATATGGTTTTCAAATCCATGGTGAAGGACATACACATAAGGCATTAGAAGAAGAGCCAAAATTTAGTACGGATAAGCCGACGACGTATATCAATTTTGGCACATGGCGTGATCAGATTATAGGCAGAAAAAATTCAGGTTATAGACGCCGCAGTGTACTTCGTGCATTTTATATCTTTGACTTAAAAAACAAACAAGAATGTTTAACAGAAGAAGACCGTACATTAAAATATTATACCGATGATATGATTAAATGGAGCGATAAGTCAGATGCTTTTTCAGAATAATATATCTTGGTATCTATTTAGATGTGAAGTGTTTTAATAAATGATTTGTTGATGGTCAACGTTTATTTTAAAATATGTAGCCGAAGTCGATTATTACGCTATTTTTAGCATTGTTAATACTCAGGGAGTGGTGATGGCAAATCTATACTTTACCTCGCATGGCATGGCGTTCTTAACACTGTTGAAAAATAATAATAATCGTGAATGGTTCCATAAAAATAAAACAGACTATGAAGATCTTATTCGTACACCTGCATTAAATTTTATCGCTGCTATAGAAAATGATTTAACTCATTTGTCGCCACATTTTCTCGCTATAGCAAAAAAAGTGGGTGGCTCATTAATGCGTGTTCACCGTGATGTGCGTTTTAGCAAAGACAAGTCACCCTATAAAACAAATATTGGTATTCAATTCCGGCATGAGATGGGCAAAGATGTTCATGCGCCAGGATTTTATGTTCACATCGCTCCTGATGAATGTTTTATTGGCGTTGGTATCTGGCGACCGGATTCAACCGCGTTAGCTAAGATACGTGATGCCATTGTTGAACGTGATGCTAGCTGGTTAGCCGCAGTTAATAATAAAAAGTTTAAAAAAAATTTTGACATAAGTGGGGAGTCTTTAAAAAATGCACCACGAGGTTATGCTAAAGCACATCCATTGCTTGATGATTTAAAGCGTAAAGATTTTATTGCTATTTCGTATCTGCATAAAGAAGAAGTATTAGCAAAAAATTTTAAACAACAAGTGATTAAAAGATTTACTGAGGCGGAGCCTTATATGCAGTTTTTATGTAAGGCGTTATCACTGAGATATTAAAAAGTGTTGAATTAAAAGAGCCGGAAAAAATGATACCGGCTCTTTATCAGGATTTTACTTATTTTCCATATCCTGACCACAACACATTGGTGATTTCACTTTGCCGTGTCCATCCGGGCACTCTGAAACATGAACGGTCGTACCATCATCAGTTGTTAATGTTTGATGAACCAACTCTTTGCCACATTTTCCACACGTCATCGTACCGATACTCATTCCACATACATTACAGGTATATACTGCCATGTTTTTTTCTCCTTAATTTTTGAGGGACTTTATTGTAAAAATAGTGATCCTTTTTAATTATTTTATTGTAGATGAAACGAGTAAATGTGGCAGTACTATTTTACCTCATAAGTAAATTTATTATCTAAGTGACTGTATCCACGTAACTTTTGTGGTTTTATTTAGCTGAAAAATTTGTTGATATTGATATGTTTACTATCAGTGCTAATCGGCATTTAATCACGAACACGCGTATAATAAGCATATAAAGAATCATTATTTTCTGATAAAAAATAGAGTTACATGCCAGTAGAAAATCGAACAATTGAGCGCAATGGAACAGGCGGTATTGCTGTGGTGAGTGGCGGTGGAAAAATCGCAAGTGCTGCTGATCAAGATGCCTTGTTGCCTGTTTATCTGGCAAGCCTGCGTCAACGCTTTAAAGATGAGATTAATCGCCTGACAAGTGGTCGAGCGATGTTTGAAATGCTTGGTAGCCGTGAAGATGCAATCGAACTCAGTTTCCCAATGAGTTATCTCTATGCCTGGTTCTGGTTACGTCATAACGTACACATCAACTATATGCCTCAAGTACTTGAAACGTTCAGGGGGGCAAAGTTTGCTTTCTTAATGGACCTGCTATTAACTGATAGTCCTGAACAGTTTATTGAGGGTTATATTCAACACTGGATATCATCATCAGAAGCACTAAAACAAAGAGAAGAATTATTAAGTTTATTAGAGTCGCGAAATAACGATGCTAAACAATTAGCCAAAGATATATTTTCGATCTGGCAATCATTTGGCTTGTTTACTAAAGATTATATGGTGCAGTTTAAAGAAGTTTCTCGTGATGAACGTGATCGTTACCAGGGCATGTTAGGTAAAGAGGATCTGGAACGACTGGCATTAGTCGATGCATTACCCGAGCCATTCACTGAAGCTGGTTTTAATGCTGAGTCTCAACGTTACAGTAAGTTGGGTATTATCCCTGCCATGGGCTGTCCACAGACTTGCCGGCATTGCATGTTTACCTGGCGTCCGCCGCGTGGGAAAAATGAAAATCCACAACAGGTTTTTGATTTTGTCGATCAATATACCGATAGCGTATTGTTTACCGGTGGCGATCTCACCAGGCAGCTCGATTATTTTTATGTTGCCATCAGAACCATGCGTCACATTAAAAACTTTGCCTTACTGTTAAATGGGGATTTTGCTGATACGCCTAAAGCAACGAATGAAGTTATGGGGAAAATGGCCGAGGCCATTAAGTCACGGCCAAAGAAGTGGCCCAAAGCGATGGTGTTGTTACAAATTAGTTTTGATGAATTTCATCAGGAAGTTTATGTAGATAAACATGGCTTACTGGCAGAACGTATTCCGGTAGCAAAAATTGCCAATATTGTTGAGCGCTATCCAAAATATTCAGGCCAGATTCAACTTGCCTTATTGCATAAACAGACAAGTTTAAATTTTTCACATGATGTATTAAATAAAGGCGTGGTTGCTCGTCTTGCGGCTGAGTTAGTGACACGTGGTTATCAGATGCAAGTTGTTGATATGAAACCATCACCACGGTTAAAGGTTAATCCTAAATCTCCTCAACAAACAGAGAAGGTTTTAAAAGACGTTACCTTTGTTTTGGATAAACATACCGCTGCCCCCATTCTATTAACGAGCTCAACGATTGATGGTTATGGTCGGGCGGCTTTATTAGATGAGTGGGAAACAGTAAAAGAAAAGGATCTTTTGCAAGAAGTTATTACCCAGGGACCTCCTCCGGGTGAATCGTTTGATATAGACATGATGTTATGGTTTAACGGTTGGGTTACATTATTTAATGCAGTGCATATTTGCCTGGGTGATCATTATAAAGAGGGTATGGAAACAATAATGGCGCGACAGCGTAAAGATCCGCTGACTCATGCATTAAATAAGATGGATCGTAACATCCTGAAATATTATGCTGAAATAAAAAATGATTTGGATAAACAAATTAAAGCAGCGACAGGTCCTCATCATTTGTTTCATGCACTTACTGAAGAGCCTGAAGTGCGATTGTATCTTACGCGCCGCCTGGTTGAAGAAGCTCAGGTGAATAAATCACAATAAAGCACAAAAGGGCGGTTAAAATGAACTTGTCTGTTGCTATATGAAAGAGTGAAAACAAGTAGTCATATCAGAGTTTATGATGAATAATGTATTTTATTTGCTCTATAGGTAAAAAGTGTCAGATACAAATAAACAAACAATGCAGTTCTTATTTGGTGATCGTGAGCTGGTTTTAAAAGTGGCTGATCTACTTGTTGAGCCCGTTGACGTTATTGTGAATCCTGCTAATGGTAGCTTGTCTCATGGTGGTGGCGTTGCGGGACAAATATCACAACAGGGAGGCGAGATTATTCAGAAAGAAAGTGATTTGTTTGTAAAAGAACACGGCACTCTTGAAAGTGGCATGGTGGCCTTTACCTCTGCCGGACGTTTACCATTTGAAGCCATCATTCATGCTGTTGGTCCAGTGATGGGTGAAGGGCATGAACAACGAAAGATTGAACAAGCCGTTTCCAGTAGTTTAATGTTATGTAATATGCATGACTGGGACTCGGTAGCTTTCCCGGCCATTAGCTCAGGTATATTTTCTGTTCCTCTTGAAATATCTGCGCGCGCTTTTTTTCGTGCCATAACTTCATTCTGGGATGCACGCATGGATACGGCTCCCGGGAAAGTTGTTATTTGTTTAACCGAAAAAAGCTTCCAGCCTTTTTTTGATGCTTTTCAGCAAGCATCAAAGCAACCTGAAAATGAAACACATCAAACATTTAAAACAATGATTCCTAAACAGCTCTCTGAGGCTGAATTGCCAACAGGCGTTGTTGAGTTAACCGAACAAGACATTTCAGAACTAGAAAATGACGATGTAAGTGATTGGTTTAAATAAATCAAATCATTAATAATATTTTTATATTTCTCTCTCTATATGAAATCGATATAAGCAAATGCCAGGATGGGTGTAGTTGTGAATGAACAAATAAAAAAAATTGTGGATAAAATCCATGCCCTGGAAGAAGAAATGCGCGCCATACTATATGCGCAGCAAAGCCAGTTTTCATATAAGATTGCCGGCAAGCGCGTTGAGTTTGAAAAAAGTATACGTGAAGTACATGAAAGATTAAAAATGAGCTGGTTTTACTGGTTTATTACTATCAGCCCCAAACATTTAGTTTCTGGCCCGTTTATTTATGGTCTGATAATTCCTCTGCTGGTCTTTGATATTGGTGTCAGTGTTTTTCAATCGGTATGTTTTCGTTTGTATGGTATTTCACGGGTGAAGCGTTCGGATTATATTGTTTTTGATCACCAGCACCTGGCTTACCTTAATATTTTTGAAAAATCGCATTGCCTTTACTGCAGTTATGCCACTGGCTTAATTAACTATGGTCGGGAAATTGCTTCACGAACTGAACAATACTGGTGTCCGATTAAACATGCACATAAAATGATTGATACACATCATCGTTATGCTGATTTTCTTGATTATGGCAATGCAGAAAATTACCAGGACAATCTGGTTAAAATCAGAACAGGGTTACAAAAAGAAAAATAATGTTTCTTTTTGTAACCCTGCCGTTATTAGATTTTATTGTAGCTTTTCGATAAGAGGAAACATTTTCTCGTTTTCATAAGCAATACGATCTCTTATTAAAGTAAAAATTTCATGGCTTTCTTTACTTAGCGCTTCATACTCGGGTGCTGTTTCGGGTGCCGTACAGCAGCGCCGAACAAAGCTTGAAAAACGGTGCTTTATTTCTTTTGCACTGTCATGAAATGCTCTCACAGTTTCACGAATTTTTTCATCATCAGAATTTAGCAAGGCTGAATAGAACGTATTATCTTCAAATACAAGATGTACCCATACTTTTTCTTTAAAGCGTGTCATCAACTCTCGAACGAATGGATTATCATGAAGTGATGATTGCTCTACAAGTACGTAGAGCACTTCACACAGTTGTGAAATTTCCAGGTTCTGTTCTTTAAGTTCATCGAGAGTAGAGTACATTCGTGTGCCTTGTTTATCTGGTTATAAGTACAGCAACCAATAATCAGTTCTTTTTAATCATTTGGAAAAGTTCATCCTTAAGATGCAGGCGTTGTTTTTTCTTCTCTTCCAGGTATTCATCTGATGTTGTTTCAACACCGGTCTCAATTCGATGCACTTCATGATCAACTTCATGGTACTGATCAAACAAGCGTGCAAAATGATTATTGCTCGTTTTTAGTTCGTGAATAGTATCACGGTATTCTGGTAATTCATGAATAAGATCATGCTTTTCATTTAACATATTTTTTCTCCAGTTAATGGTTTTCTGCTTTCCCTGCACAGTTTACACAGTGAGAACTAAATGGCAGCAATTCAAGACGCGAAGGAGGGATTTCTTCACCGCACATGCTGCACACAAAATATTCGCCAGATTCTATTCTTTTTAGTGCATTGTTGATCATCAGCAGTTCTTGTTCAGAAGCAATGCCTAATGATTCAAGTACTTCATCATTTTCGCGCTCAGTCGCTTGCTCAGTCCAGTTTGGAGACATTCCTTCGTGCTTGATGTCTTTATCAATAGCATTAATTCGATCTGTAATATCATCTTTGCGTGATAATAGTTGTTGTTTGAAATAGTCTAAATCATGCATATTTTATTTCCTCCCCGTGCCCGACTTCATCGTTAAATGCTAATAGAACGGTTGGGGGAACAAGATGATCTGCATCAATATATGTATATATTTCCTAATATTTGCTGACGCTATGCAGGTTAGTGAGTTTTTGATAGCGCTTTATGTGTGATTAGTAAGTACATGCTTATCTGGATATGATATATCCCCACAAAAACAATTAGAAAAACGATCAAAAACAACAACTTAACAAAATAACCATTAATACCAGAGCAAAATCACGTCATTGCGATGGAATAAAATGACTGAAGCAATCT
>JAPHTF010000058.1 GCA_026197095.1 Gammaproteobacteria bacterium | reverse complement strand
CCACCGAGTGCTCGCAATACCTGTGAAACACTCTTTTAATTCTTTGAGAGAAAATATTTTATGTCATTATTGGCCTGGATTATCATTTTTAGTTTGCTTGGTGGAGTGCTAAGTGTTCTCGCGGCTTCATTTTTTTTATTAATCAAAGATGATTATCAAAAAAAGATATTACCCCACACAGTCAGCTTTGCCATTGGTGCGTTACTCGGTGCTGCATTATTGGCATTGTTACCTCATGCTACAACAGTAAGTGATAATGTTGATCTGCATGATCTAGGTTTGACCATACTTATTGGTTTGCTAGGTTTTTTTCTACTCGAAAAAATGGTGTTGTGGCGTCACTGCCATTCGAGTCATTGCGAGGTGCACTCACCGAGCGAGATCAATATATCAAGTGAGGTGCATTCACCGAGCGAAATTAATATACCCAGCGAGGTGCATTCACCGAGCGAAATTAATACACCCAGCGAAGTGCATTTACACTCGCACTCACATACGCATTCACACAGTCATGAAACTGATAAAGATGCGAGTGGAACACTCATTCTTATCGGTGATGCCGTGCATAATCTTGTTGATGGCGTTTTGATTGCCGCCGCCTTCATGACGGATATCGATCTGGGTATCGTAACAGCATTGGCAGTGGCGGCTCACGAAATTCCACAAGAGATAGGTGATTTTGCCATTTTACTCAATAGTGGTTTCAAACGTGGTAAAGCATTGTTATTTAATGTTCTCGCCAGTATGGCAACCTTAGTAGGTGCGGTGATTGCTTACTATAGTTTACAAAGCATGCAGCATGCTTTGCCATATATACTGGCGATTGCTGCATCAAGCTTTATTTATATCGCGGTTGCGGACCTGATTCCAGGTTTACATAAACGTACTGAACTACGTGAGACTATCCAGCAAATTACGTTAATCACGTTAGGCGTGGTGACAATATACTGGGCGCATTCGACACTCCACTAACTTTTATAGGTTTGCTTCGCTCATAGCTGTAAGGAGAACTCAGCATGACAAAAGAAAAAAATAAATGGTACATGGTGACGTTAATTGGCAAGGACCGGCCGGGAATTGTTTCTCATGTCACCGCTGCGCTGTTTGAGGGTGGTGGTAATTTAGGTGAAACCAGCATGATGCGACTGGGGGGGAACTTTAGCATTATGATGATGGTTGAATTTTCTGGCCGCACAAAAGAATTACATGACGTTTTAAGCTCGGTAACGGATTCAATGGATTTACATTTGCATATTGATAAAATTGAAGCGAAGTTACATGAACATCGAATTCCTGATGTACGCATTTCTGTTTATGGTGCTGATCGAGCCGGTATTGTCAGTAAAGTCACCGCCGTTCTTGCTGAAGCCGGTTTAAATATTCTGGATCTGGAATCTGATGTCGCTGGCAATAAAGAAAAACCGCTTTATATTATGCATATTGAAGGTGAAGCCTCAGAAGGCATTAAGCCATTAGAGTCTGCATTACAAATTGTTAAAGATGAAGATGGTGTCGATGCTGAGCTGGTCGAGATCGATACGCTAATTGGTTAGAGACAAATGGCTGCATTAGACATTATCACCTATCCTGATGCACGGCTGAAACAGGTGGCAGAAGAGGTGACAACGTTCGACGCCAAACTCATGAAGTTAATTCAAAATCTGGAAGAAACCATGGCTGCAGGTCCAGCCGGGGTGGGGATTGCTGCAACTCAAGTAGGTGTTATGTTGCGTGTTGTGATAGTCGATGTCTCTCATTATCCCCGGCTTAAAGATGCCAAACATCATGGCCACCTTGTCCTGGTGAATCCTGAAATTTTAGATTGGCAAGGAATGAAAAAGGGTCGTGAAGGTTGCATGTCAGTGCCAGATTTCACCGGAAATGTTATTCGTGCGGACAACATTGTTTTAAAAGCATTAGATCAAGATGGTGTAGCACAAAAATATGAAATGGAAGGTTTTGAAGCTCGAGCCGTTCAACATGAGATTGATCATCTCGATGGTTTGTTATTCCTTGACCGATTAGTCAGTCGCCGCAATGATTTATTTAAAAGAAAAAATAACTAGTTAAAGGATTATTAGACTATTTATGACAGTACCGGAAATTTTAGTCATTATATTTTTTGTAGTATTTGCGGGTTTTGTGTTTATCGGATATAAAAATCATGTCGCAGATTGGGGCGGCTTTACACTAAATGTTATCGACGGCTGGATAAGAATCTACTGCCGTTATTATCATGGTTTTATTTATCAACCTATTCCCGTTTCTGATAATAAAGCCGCGTTACTCGCCTGTAATCACCTTTCTGGTCTTGATCCTTTTCTTATCGTTGCGGCATGTCGGCGTCCTATTCGATTTATGATAGCAAAAGAAGAATATGAACGATTTGGATTGCAGTGGTTATTTCGGGCGGCGGGGTGTATACCCGTAGAACGTTCAGGTCGGGTTGAAACAGCATTTCGTGCTTCATTATCAGCCTTACATAATGGTGAAGTCGTTGCGTTGTTTCCTGAAGGCGGTATCAATAGAACAGGGCGTCCATTACGTAAACTCAAAGCAGGCATAATTAAACTGGCGAAAATGGCTAATGTGCCGATAACAGCCTTAAGAGTCGAGGGGATGCGTGGCCAGGGTCATACTGTGACGGCAGTTTTGCTTGCTAGCCAAAGTCGTTTATATGTATTGCCAGAATTAGATTGTG
>JAPHTF010000044.1 GCA_026197095.1 Gammaproteobacteria bacterium | reverse complement strand
TTGTTTAGGATTTATTTCTGCATGATATGGTGATTCACGTGTTTTGTCATGGCTATGCATTCGATACTCAACAAAGTCATCATTGTTATCAAAAAACATAAAGGGGTTGCCTTCGCATTGCTCTTGCATGGTTGAGGTCGTTTTTTCTGCATAGTTGTGTCCGGGTAATATCAGAGTATCCCCCGGCATTTTCCCCAGCTTATTAAGCGTGTCATACATGACATTAGGATCACCACCTGCCAAATCACATCGGCCACAACCAAAAACAAACATAGTGTCGCCGGCAATAAGATTATCATCAATGTGGTAACAGGCCGAACCGGGAGTGTGTCCCGGTGTATGTAAAATTTTAATCTTACTTTCGCCAATTTTTATACTGTCACCACCATGGTGCAATGAAGGATGCGCCAGTGTTTCCCCCCAAAATTTGGCCTCATCTTTAAGCAGGTGTAACTGGGCATCATAATTGTTTAAAATACCTTCAACACCATTAATATGATCATGATGACTATGTGTGAGCAATATATCTGTAATGGTGACGCCTTTTTCTTTTGCTAATTTTAAAATTTCAGGCACTTCCCAGGCGGGGTCAATCACTGCGGCTTGATGGGTTTTTTTATCACTAATCAGGTAAATAAAATTTTCCATTGGCCCCAGTTCAAGGGCATCGATGCTATAGCGATCATTATCAATAATTAGACTCATATTTATTTCCTGCTTAATTCGCGAACCATAATTCTAAATACATATATTAGCCTGTTGCAGCCAGGCATGGATAAATAATCAGAAATCTTATTTTGTTATATTAAAGGAAAATAAAACAGGGCGTGGAATAGGGTACAATTCGCGACGGTTTTGGTGAAACATTGTTGTAGAGGCGTTAAACGTGGAAGCAGATTTTTGGCATGATCGCTGGGAAAATAATTTAACCGGGTTTCATTTAGATGAAGTTAATCAGTATTTAAAAGCAAGCTGGTCAGTTTTAGATTTAAAACCCGGTGCGCGTGTATTCGTCCCACTTTGTGGCAAAAGTCTGGATTTAATCTGGTTAGCTGAGCAGGGTTATGGGGTTATTGGTATTGAGTTAAGTCCCTTAGCGGTGCAGGCATTTTTCACTGAAAATAACTTAACTGCCGAGCAGACCGCGGTAAATGGCTTGGAATATTGGAAATCGGGAAAGATCAGCCTTTATTGTGGTGATTTTTTTGCTCTCACTGCCCAGATTCTCGGTAAGGTGGATGCGGTTTATGATCGCGCCTCATTAATCGCACTGCCCCCGGCAATGCGAGAAGAATATGCCGCTAAATTGACAGAAATTACCCAATCAGCGCCAAAATTGCTGGTAACGCTCGAATATGAGCAAGCAAAAATGGATGGCCCCCCTTTTTCAGTGTCTGAAAATGAGGTTAAAGCGCTGTATGAAGCCAATTACCAGGTAAAGCTGCTCACGGCACAGGATGTGCTTGGTAACAATGAGAAGTTTCAAGAAAGAGGCCTCAATTACATGAACGAATATAGCTATCTTCTCGTGCCAAAAATTGCGCCGAAAAGTTGATATTCACGCGCTTAAAGTGAAAAATTAATAAAGAAATGTGATCCAGTACCGATAAATACACTATGAAGAAGAGATTGTACAAATTTTCATCAAATAAGCCCTTTTGGACATTGGTGTCTGTGCTGCTGTTTACAGGACTCTTTTCATCTTCTGTGCAAGCTCGCGTCTTTCTTTACCAGATGCCGGATGGTAGCCGTTTAATCAGTGATCACCCACTTATTAATACAGAGGCGAAACTGGTTAGACGAACAAAAGAGCTGGACAATATCGGGCATTACGCAGCGCGTCGTTCACTACGTGCAAAACGCCGTATGCGCCTGTGGTCATATTTCATTTTTCATGAATCACAAAAACAAGGGATTGATGATTCGCTGGTTAAGGCGGTGATTTATACTGAATCGTACTTTAATCCAAATGCGACTTCACACAAAGGTGCTTCAGGTTTGATGCAGTTGATGCCCGCGACGGCAGCAAAGTACGGTGTGAGTGATATTTATAATCCGAAACAAAATATTGTTGCCGGTATTAAGCATCTAAAATATTTAATGACGTTATTCCCTGAAAATCTTAAACATGTGATTGCGGCTTATAACGCCGGAGAAAACGCGGTTAATAAATATAATGGCATTCCACCTTATCGTGAAACGCAAGGCTATGTTAAAAAGGTCATGAAACACTTTAAACGTTTCCAACTTGCTTCCCGTTAAAAAATTACCAAAAAAAAATCCCCATTAGTTTTAATGAGGACTTTTGAAAATAATCTTTATTAATGTAAAAAAGAATTAGAAGTTGGCTTCTTCCACTTCAAGATATGTTCTGTTGATATTCGTGCCCATGAGCTCGTCAAAGTGCTTTCGTTTTGTCCATTCACTAAGATCTAACGTTTTACGTATCTCACTGTCGGTTAAGCCTTTTTTATAACCCACTTCAACACCATCGTAGAGTTTAATCATATCCTTTCTTAATTCTCTAACTTCTGCTGTTGTCATTAAGTTGCCATGGCCGGGGATAATTTTTGCCAGCTTCATATCGCCAATTTCTTTAAGCGTTGAGATCCATGTTTTTACATGACCATCACGAAAACTCGGCATGATGGTATCAACGAGAATATCGCCGGCAATTAGAATTTCGTATTTTGGTATGAGTACCATCATATCAGTGGGTGTATGAGATCCTGCTGGAACCCAAAACTCAAATTTAACACCCTGCAATGTAATATTTGTATGTTTGCCTTCAGCATACGTCACAGTGGGAACGACGGGTTTAGTATTTGGCAATTTCAAACCGGTCGTGCTTTCAGCTATTCCAATCCATTCATAACCATTCGTTTCAATTGCCGTTTTGCATTTTTCAGAGCTGATAATTTTTACATTCTCAAATGCACTATTGCCCAGAGTATGATCCCCATGGTTGTGCGTATTAATGATGTGGGTCACAGGTTTATTGGTGATTGTTGCAATGATATTTTTTATATGATGACCGATTTCATCAGTAAAACCGGTGTCGATCAAGATCACACCTTTATCACCAACAACTACAGTGCTATTAACCATGTAACCGCGATTACTGTTATTCGGTAATTCAGTTGGTCCTAGCAGTGCGTAAATATAATCATTAACTTTGACCACCTTTGGCATCGGCACCATGCTGTTCATCTCAGCCGAGCTAATCGTCATGATGGACAGTAGACTGAGAAGTGAAAATAAATGTTTAGTAATCTTTTTCATTAATATTCCCTGAATCGTTTATCAAAAGGTGTTTGTTTCTAATTAAAAAAGTATCTCATATAAACAGGTTTCAAACGGTGCATTCTCTTTTTAAATATTGGAGAATAGTTTGTAGTTGCCCGCCAGGGCGAACAACACAATCTAAACAATCGCCAGGCTAAATCAGGCATTGGTAAAAATTTTCCAGATTAAGTCTTTACCCTGAGAAAATATTATCGTTTTGTTAATTCAAACAGATCTTTTCGCCGGTCTTTTAAGTTCTTCACGCTACCAAACTGATGCAGTTCACGCAGTAAATAAATATCCACATCAGCAATAAGTATCATTTCAGTATTTGGAGTCGCTTCAGCTTTTATTCCGTTTGCAGGAAAAGCAAAATCGCAAGGAGTGAAAACGGCTGATTGTGCATATTGAATATCCATATTATGTACTTTGGGTAAATTACCTACACCACCGGTAATAGCCACATAACATTCGTTTTCAATTGCACGTGCATGAGAACAAGTTCTGACACGCGAATAACCATTTTGTGTATCGGTTAAGAAAGGTACAAAAAGAATATCCATGCCTTCATCTGCTAAAAGCCGACTCAGTTCAGGAAATTCAGAATCATAACAAATAAGAACACCAATTTTGCCACAGTCAGTATCAAAGGCTTTAAGTTGAGTACCGCCTTCCATTCCCCATACTTTCGCTTCGTCTGGTGTGACATGCAGTTTTTCAAAGCGGTCAGTTGTACCATCACGTTTACATAAATAACCTACATTATAAAGTCGGTCATCTACCATCTCAGGCATACTGCCGGTGATGATATTAATATTATAAGTTATCGCCAGTTCAGTAAATTTTTGTACAATCGTTTCGGTATGCTTCGCCAGTTCACGAATAGCCTGCGGCTCACTAAGGTGATTATTTTCAGCCATCAAAGGGGCGTTAAAAAACT
>JAPHTF010000055.1 GCA_026197095.1 Gammaproteobacteria bacterium | reverse complement strand
TGGTGGAGCTAGGCGGGATCGAACCGCCGACCTCTACACTGCCAGTGTAGCGCTCTCCCAGCTGAGCTATAGCCCCTGTAAGAGAGCGCGCAATTTACGATAGCAGGCCTATTATGTCAATAATTTTTTTATAAATTAGTTAATAATTAACATGCAGGCTCAATTTTTGCCTGATTTATCCCAGGTGTCACGCAATGTTACTGTTCGGTTGAAAATGGGCTTCCCATCTTCAGAATTTGCTGTATCACGACAAAAATACCCTTCTCTTTCAAACTGAAAACGTTCGCCAGCAATAACTGATTCAAGAGTAGCTTCCAGGAAGCATTGAGAGAGTGTTTCTAGTGAATTCTCATTGATGAAAGCGGTGAACTCTTTATCTTCTTTAGCCGCTGCATCAGGATTAGGGTGGTGGAATAAGCGATCATATAATCGGACTTCGGCTTCAACTGCATGAGCTACCGAGACCCAGTGGATCACACCTTTAACTTTACGACCATCTGAAGGATTTTTGTTCAATGTTTCTGTATCGTATGTGCATCGAATCTCAATGACTTCGCCACTATTATCTTTAATCACCTCTTCCGCCTTAATAACATAGGCATTACGTAAGCGTACTTCTTTGCCGAGTACTAGCCGTTTATATTGTTTATTGGCTTCTTCACGAAAATCGTTACGATCAATATAGACTTCACGACTAAATGGAATACGCCGTGTACCCATTTCTTCTTTCTGAGGATGGTTAGGCGCTTCTAATTCTTCTATTTTACCTTCAGGGTAGTTTTCAATAACGACTTTTAGCGGGTTAAGCACAGCCATACGACGTGGAGCGATTTCATTGAGATCTTCACGAATACAATTTTCTAACACCCCCATTTCAATTGAATTATCTGATTTTGTTACACCAATGCGATCACAAAAATCACGAATTGCCGTAGGTGTAAATCCGCGACGACGTAAACCGGCAATGGTGGGCATTCTTGGATCATCCCAGCCTGAGACATGATGCTCATCTACCAATTGAGTTAACTTTCGTTTACTCACAATAGTGTATTGTAAATTAAGGCGTGAAAATTCAATTTGCTGTGGATGACAGTTGATGGTGATGTTATCTAACACCCAGTCATACAATGGACGGTGATCTTCGAACTCTAATGTGCACAAAGAATGGGTAATACCTTCAAGTGCATCTGAGATTGGATGGGTATAATCATACATCGGATAAATGCACCACTCTTCACCTGTTTGATGATGAACAACACCATGGCGGATTCGATACAAAGTAGGATCGCGCATATTCATATTAGGTGAAGACATATCAATTTTTGCACGTAATACTTTTTCCCCATCAGCGAAGTGACCTGCACGCATTTTTGCAAACAACTCAATGTTTTCTTCAATACTTCGATCACGATAAGGACTGTTTTTACCCGGTTCTTGTAATGTACCGCGATGAGAACGCACTTCTTCGGCATTTAAGTCACAGACATAAGCTTTACCGTTTTTGATTAACTCAACAGCAAAATCATGCAACTGCTCAAAATAATCCGATGCATAATGAACATCACCGTTCCACTCAAAGCCTAACCAACTTACATCTTGCTCAATAGCTCGAACAAACTCTTCTTTTTCTTTACCTGGATTCGTATCATCAAAACGTAAATTACATGTACCATTAAATTCATTGGCAATACCAAAATTAAGACAAATGGATTTCGCATGACCAATATGTAAATAGCCGTTTGGTTCTGGAGGAAAACGTGTTGCCACTTTCCCTTCATTTTTACCTGCCGCAATATCTTTATCGATATATTGCTGAATAAAATGGCGTGGTTTTATTGTTTCGTTGATATCACTCATGATTAAACCTTAAAATTTATTGACTACTAAAACCAAAAATTTCTTTCTCCACAAGGACTCAGCGGTACACAGAGGGAAATATAAGATGAATTCTCTGTGCAGCCTGGTGTCCTCTGTGGTAGTTTTTTGATCTTTATCAGGAATCAGATCTATTAGTTATATATTCTAGTGCTTTATTTATACGCCTGTCACAGGCTTCTTTGCCGATCAGGTAAATGGTAAGATCAAGGCTTGGCGATGGAGCACCACCGGTAACGGCAACACGTAATGGCGTACCCACTTTACCCATTTTAATATCAAGCTCTTCAGCAACAGCGTGAATAACATCGTGTATAGGCTCTATATTCCAGTCATCTAACGTATTAAGTTTAGTTTGCGCAGCTTTTAATACTTCAGCAGCAACAGGGCGTAATTGTTTTTTTGCCATATTCTCATCGAATTCATCAAAGTCCCGGTAATAGAACTGACTCACTTCAGCAAGCTCGATTAACGTCTGTGCACGTTCACGCTGAGCAACAACCACCTCTTCTAAAGCAGGTCCTGTAGAGGGATCAATACCCAGGTTACCAAGATGCACGCTGAGTAATTGTGCAATACGTGAGGGTTCTTCTTCCCGTATATATTGTGCATTAATCCATTTTAATTTTTCATAATTAAATGTAGAGGGTGCTTTGTTAACATCAACCACATCAAATAATGAAATCATTTCATCTAATGTAAAGAGTTCTTTATCTCCAGACGACCAGCCTAAACGGACTAAGTAATTCATTAATGCTTCGGGTAAGAATCCCATTTCACGATAATCCACGACACTGGTTGCACCATGTCGTTTAGATAAGCGTGCGCCATCTTCTCCTAATATCATGGGTACATGTGCATACGTTGGTGCTTCATGCCCCATGGCATTAAGAATATTAATTTGTCGCGGCGTATTATTAATGTGATCATCACCTCGAATGACATGAGAGATTTTCATATCCAGATCATCAACAACAACAGAAAGGTTATAGGTTGGTGAACCATCGGTGCGTTTAATAATAAGATCATCTAATTCTTTGTTTTGTACTGTTACAGAACCACGTACTAAATCCTTAAAAACAACCTCGCCATCTTGCGGGTTTAAAAAGCGTATTACATGGGGTTCATCAGCTGAAACAGTTTGATTTCTGCAATGACCGTCATAGCGTGGCTTTTCTTTTGCAGCCATTTGATCTTCACGCAGTTTTTCAAGACGATCTTTAGAACAACTACACCGATAAGCTTTGCCATCATTTAACAGCTGTTGAATGACTTCTTCATAACGCTCAAAGCGGTGAGTCTGATAAAAAGGGCCTTCATCATAATCCAGCCCCATCCAGCTCATGCCCTCAAGAATGGCATTGACCGATTCTTCAGTTGAGCGTTCAAGATCAGTATCTTCTATACGTAAAACAAATTTACCGCCGTGTTTACGGGCATAAAGCCAGGCGAATAAAGCAGTTCGGGCACCACCAATATGTAAATAACCGGTTGGGCTGGGGGCAAATCGGGTCCGGATGGACATAACATCTCCAAATTCAAATCAGACAGAACATTAAGGGCGCTATTGTAACCATCCACAGCCAAAATTACATCGGCTTAAACCTTTGATTTTAGTTAATTAAAGAAAGGATTTTATAAGTCATTTTGTTCAGGCAACAGGTATTCATTGGCATATTTGATATGAACAGATTGCTCCATAAAGACATCAAATAAATCAGCATCAATATGCCCCGTTTCACTCATATTTTTCAAGATAGAAACAGCCTGAGAAAGTTTCATCGGATCTTTGTAAGGGCGGTCACGTGCAGTGAGTGCTTCAAATATATCTGCAATAGCCATAATTCTTGCTTGCACAGACATTTCTTCTTTAACTAATCCTTTAGGGAAGCCTTTACCATCAACCCGTTCATGATGTCCACCTGCATACTCAGGAACATTTTGTAAATGCTTAGGGAACGGTAATGTACTCAACATTTTAATGGTTGCGGCAATATGGTTATTAATTATTTCACGCTCAGCATCAGTTAAGGTTCCTTTCACAATACATAAATTGTTCACCTCATCTTCATTTAATAGTGAATGTTTTACCCCCTCATTATCAGTCCACTCTAATTTTGCCCATTGTTTAACTTTTTCAATGTCATCCTCATGCATAAATTCACCACCTTTATTGTGGTGACGCAAGAAAGGTCCTGCTTCATTTAACGTGTCAATTTTTTCTTTATAAATTACATCGACTTTTTCTTTATCTTTACCTTCTACCAAACTTGAAAGCCTTTCAAACTCAGCTTCCTTTTTCATCATTTCCAAACGCAATTCAATAATTTCTATTCGATCGATGACCCTTTCTAGCTTTGTGGATTTATCCATAACATATTCGGGTGTGGTGAGTTTACCGCAGTCATGTAACCAGGCCGCTACTTCTAGTTCGTAACGATCGTCATTGTTCATTGTAAATTCTTTTAACACACCAACTTCAGTATTGTGCGCGGCTTCGGCAATTAGCATGGTGATGACAGGTAAGCGTTTACAGTGTCCACTGGTATGAGGGGATTTTTCATCAATCGCGGTTGCAATAAGTTGTACTAATGAATTAAACAAACCATTCAAACTGTCAATTAATTGTTTATTGGCAATCGTAACAGCTGCCTGACTGGCTAGTGATTCAACTAAATGTTGATCTTCTTCACTAAACGGAATAATTTCATTTGTTCCAGCTTTTTTTGCAT
Organism: Gammaproteobacteria bacterium; assembly: GCA_026197095.1. Classification (GTDB taxonomy): domain Bacteria; phylum Pseudomonadota; class Gammaproteobacteria; order UBA6429; family Thiohalophilaceae; genus JAGLTQ01. The sequence continues at coordinate 15,723 of JAPHTF010000055.1, read as the reverse complement.
TAATAAGTTGTAATACACCTATCACATCATTTTCATGGTTTTTCATCGGCACGGCGAGAAAAGATTGCGAATGATAGCCCGTGCTCTTATCAAACTCATAGGTACCTGAAAAATCATAACCTTGAGTGTTATAAGCATCGATTATATTTATCGGCTTGTCTTCTATTACTGCACGCGTAACAACCATACTTAAGTCTGGCGAACCATCATCATGATATAAATTTACGGGTTTGAAATTAATTGGCTTATCGGTGTTACCGCCTAAATGAATATTAAGTGAATCTGTTTGAACGACCACCATTTCAAGTTTTTTATTCGCATTTAACAGATATATTGTTCCGCCATCTGCATTTGTAATATGTTTTGCGCCAATGAGAATTTGTTCTAACAGGCTGGAGAAATCTCTTTCTGCCGATAAAGCAATACCAACCTCATTCAATAAGTTAATTTTAGTTAAAACAGTATCTGCTTTTTCAGTCAATTTTTAATTCCTTACACCTTCAAATCTCAGGAATAATTTTTACTACTTATAAAATATTAGTAAAGCGAAAATTAGTTAAAAGTAAAACCAGATCACCATAATAAAATATTATCCAGCATCACATAACAAAAAATTTATTTCATATAAAATTAAAAAGGCTTTACCATTAAATGATAAAGCCTTTTTAGTATTTTAGAAAAGTATGATGTCTAAATTAAGTAATCTTAAATAATTTCTCAAAATTAGAAATGGCGAATATTTTTTTAATATCATCATTACAGCCATTAATTGTAATATTTGCGCTCTCATTGCCCGCATGTTCTCGTAAAAGTAAAAGCATGCCTAAGGCAGAACTATCAATGTACTCTGTGCCAGACATATCAATGGTATATGCCGCATTTGATGCTTCATTACGATAGATATTTCGGAAATCATGATGGGCATTAAAATCAAATCGACCACTAATATTAATTGTTACTGCGCTGCCATCAGCACTTACATCACCAGAGATTGCCATACTTTATTCCTTATTAAGTTGTTACTGCTTTTACTTTTTTTTGCTTTTACTAAGAATAGCCTGAAGCATTGACAAGAACAATATTAAACTGAATTTAGGTAAAATAACGGCATATCAAAGATTATCTTGAGCGTTTATGCAAAAAATAACCTCACGAACTCGTGAGGCTTAATAATATGCGCATATGCGCTTGAGGAGGAGTTACCTAACTATATTGCTACATCGCAACTGAGAAAAACTTAGTGCTCTGTCATTAGGTTATCGGCATCCCAAAGTAACTCTTGAATAATTAAATTTAGCTGTAACACTCTGTATTTATTAGAATTTATAACCATTAAGTAATCACAGCTTAATTTAATGATTTCTCCTCATTGCCCTTAAACCAAACACACGAGCCACCACTAATATCATTAATTGTTGCAAGACGTGTTTCATGTGCGGCCATTTCTAATTCATTTGCTCTAATAATTCTTAATTGATCTGGTTCAATATTGACTGCCCGCGGACGACTAAAGCCCGCCTGCTGGCCAATACCGTCATGCCCTGCTTCGCCACCAAGTAATAACAGGGTTTGTCCACCGGTCATGGCTAAATACGTTTCAGCTAATATCTCGGCGTCGAGTAAAGCACCGTGCAAATCACGCTGGGAATTGTCAATGTCATAGCGCTTACATAAAGCATCCAGGTTATTTTTTTGTCCTGGGTGCATCTTGCGTGCTAAAACGAGTGTATCTAATACGGTACAAATGCTCGCAATATGATTTTGTTGCTGACCAAGAAGAGTGAGTTCATGATCGATAAAGCCTACATCAAAAGGTGCATTATGAATAACCAGCTCTGCACCGCGAATAAATTTAAGAAAATCATCTACGACATCGATAAAACAGGGCTTATCTGCTAGAAATGCGGTTGTAATCCCATGAACTTCAACAGCACCCTCGTCGATTTCTCGCTCTGGATTAATATATTGATGATAACTATTACCCGTAATTCGCCTGTCAATCACTTCAACACAGCCGATTTCGATGATCCGGTGGCCTAATCGAGGCTCAAGACCTGTGGTTTCCGTATCAAGTATTATTTGACGCATCTTTATGTTTCTCGTAAAAATATAAAATCAAAAGAATATCACCACAGAGGACACGGAGAAAGACAGAGAAAAAGACACAGTCAAACCGCTGTGAACCTCCGTATCCTCCGTGGTAATAGGCTTCTGATTTATATTGTTAGCGTGCAGTACATCCTGGTGATTAAAACTTATAGCTCATCAATGCCTTGATTGGCCAGCTCATCAGCAATTTCATTCTCTGTATGGCCACTATGCCCTTTTACCCAAACCCATTCAATATTATGATTTTCGCGTGCTTTATCAAGCCGCTGCCAAAGGTCGACATTTTTTACTGGTTTCTTAGCTGCTGTTTTCCAGCCTCTTTTTTTCCAGTTCTCCATCCACTCGTTAATGCCTTTTAGGACGTACTGTGAATCACTTGTTACTTTGACCTGACAGTGTTTATTGAGGCTTTCTAGTGCTTTGATAACGGCCATTAACTCCATACGATTGTTGGTTGTTTCTTCTTCACCACCAAATAATCGCTTCTCATGCCCGTTATATCGCAGCAATACTCCCCAACCACCGGGGCCTGGGTTTCCACGGCAAGCACCATCTGTAAAAGCTTCTATTACTTGACTCAAAATTTATTCCTGTTAATAGGTTCAAAGCCATTCGATACAACCTGGCGTTGAGAACGCCAACGTGGGCGTATCGGCGTCAACGTTACGACTCGCTTTCGTGCGACAAGTACATATCCTGCACCCAAATTAGGCCAAAATCGCTGACCCAGTGTATCTAAAAAGCTTAACTTCCTCGTGATATTTTCATTCTGTATTGGCGGCTGATAAAAATAGCCCTGACGCTGAACAAGGTCGAAACCCAATAAAGCTAACCAGTCCGTCACTCTTGCAGCGGTAAGAAACTGTGCATTCCACAGAGCAGGTTTTTTCCAGAAGTGAAAAATACGAAATACATTCCAAAGACTCCATGGATTAAAGCCCAGAATAACGACATGCCCCTCTGCGATTAACACCCGCTCGACTTCACGTAATACTTGATGTGGCTCGGCAGAAAATTCAAGCACGTGTGGCAATATAACAATATCAATACTGTCAGACTTCACGGGTAATTGAGCCAAATTTGTCTGACAACTAACTCCTTGATTTATATCATAATCCAAACAAAATCGTGTATAAACACGACTACTTTCGAGCCAGTTACCCGCCATTTTCTCTATCTTAATTTCAGGACATCCACATTGTAATAAAAAATATCCAAATAAATCAGGTAAATATTTATACATTAAATCCTTTTCTTGTTGAGCTAATTGCTGCCCTAATGGAGAGGTATACCAAAGTTGGAATTCTTGCCACAGCTTAGTCTCATCATGTGCTAATTGATGAGGCTGAAATTTATTTTTAATTTTTAGCATATACTTCGAGGGCATTTTATTTAACAAAATCCTGATAATTGTTTGAGTTGGCAATAACGATTACGAGTATTGACCCAAGGCGACTTAATTCATACCATAGTGACATAATAAACGCTATCTTATTAAAATCACTAGAAATTTTATAATGCTCATAAAAACATTTTTAAATAATACCATTAATAAAAGTCAAAAAGTCCACGCACGATTTTTCCTTGTTGCAATCAGTATGACATTATTAAGTGGATGTGTACTTCAACCCGTCACAGATGATTCAAATTCTGCCGCTCAAACTGAATCCGAAATTATTGCTACTGAAATTTCAGCTGATGGTATTAATGAGAAAGAAACGTCATCCGTTCAAGCTGAGGTTGATACATGGCAACGTATTCGCAATGGTTTTGATTTACCCGATGTTAAGCACAAACGCATAGAACAGGAATTAAACTGGTTCAAACGCCACCCAGAATATATAAAGCGCGTTGTTGAACGTGCTCGTCCATATTTACATTACATAATTGAAACAGTCGAAGAAGCGGGTATTCCATCTGATCTCGCATTACTGCCTATTGTTGAAAGTGCATTTCAACCATTCGCCTACTCGCACGGTCGTGCTGCGGGGATTTGGCAGTTTATTCCTGAAACAGGTAAACGTTATGGGTTAAAACAAAATTGGTGGTATGACGGTCGACGCGATGTTTATGCTTCAACCAAAGCTGCCGTTCAATTATTAAAAAATCTTAACCGAAACTTCAACGGTAACTGGATGCATGCATTAGCTGCATACAATACAGGTGGTGTCCGGGTTAAACGAGCGATACGACATAATGAACGTAATGGAAAGCCAACTGACTTTTTTTCCTTAGACTTGCCTAAAGAAACGCGCGCATACGTGCCTAAATTATTAGCTTTACGCGATATTATTGAATTCCCTGAAAAATATGATATTGAGCTTGAGCAGATTCCTAACCAACCCTATTTTGAAGAAATTAAGCTTGATAGCCAAATTGACATTGCACTAGCCGCTGAACTCGCAGACTTACCACTTGATGAACTCTATCACCTTAATTCGGGATACAACCGTTGGGCAACCTCTCCGAATGGGCCTTTTAATTTATTGCTCCCGGTTACCCATGCAGAAGCTTTTAAAACAAGGTTAGAAGAGCTACCCGCTAATAAACGCATAAACTGGGTTCGCCATCAAATTCGTGAAGGTGAAACACTCAGCACCATTGCACAGAAATATCATACAAGTATCAGTACGATTAAACGCGTTAATCGACTGCATAGCAAAATGATTCGTACAGGTCGAAGCTTAACTATCCCGGTAGCCAGTCGTTCATTACGCGAATATCGCTTAAGTGTTAATCAACGCAAAACTAAATTACAAAACATACCGCGAGAAGGCCGTAAGATTTCTCATGTAGTGCAACAAGGTGATACCTTTTGGGATCTTGCTCGTTATCACCGTGTAGGCGTACGACAATTAGCACAGTGGAATAGCATGGCTCCACGAGATCGTCTTCAGGCCGGACAACAATTAATTATTTGGTCACGCAGGGGCAGTTCTGTTTCTTCAGCTGTAGATATAGAAAATTTATCAGCACCACCTCGTCGTAATATTACTAAACGAATTGGTTATCGTGTAAGAAATGGTGATTCTTTAGCGAGAATATCAAGTAAATTTAAAGTAAGTATTGAACAGCTCAAACGCTGGAATAAAAATGTAAGTTCTGAAAAATATTTGCAACCAGGACAATGGCTAACATTAATTGTTGATGTTGCCCGTCAATCAGGTAATTCGTAGGTTAAATGCTATTGAGTCTTTATGCAACGTTCAAGCAATGACACACCAACTGATCAACTGTCGTTCCATTTATAAAACATTCTATCATCCCTTAAAATCATCGAAGTTTAAGTTAATTGTTCTCTGAATAATGATGCCTGTAATAATATTTTAGTATAGTGAGCTTTTGGTTGTCTAAACAAGGTTTCAGTTAATCCTTCTTCAATTACTTCACCATCACGCATAACAATAACTTTGTGAGCCATAGCACGAATCACTCGTAAATCATGTGTAATAAACAGGTAACTAATATTATGCTTTTGCTGTAACTGGTTTAATAATGTTAACACCTGTTTTTGCACCGATACATCTAATGCACTGGTTGGTTCATCGAGTAATATCAGCTTTGGTTCGAGTATCACAACTCGTGCAATTGCAATACGTTGGCGTTGACCTCCAGAGAACTCATGTGGATAGCGTGTGAGCATATCCTCTTCCAAACCCACTTCATTCATAACCACAACAATTTTTTGATACCGTTCTTGCTTAGTTAATTCAGGAAAATGAATGATTAATCCTTCTTCAATAATCTGTTGTATAGTCATTCTGGGAGATAATGATGAAAATGGATCCTGAAATACTACCTGAATATCTTTACGTAAAGGTCTCAGCTCACGTTGACTTAATTGACTGATAATATCGCCCTTTAGAATGATTTCACCAGTACAATTTTGCAATCGCAACAAACACATTCCCAATGTTGTTTTACCTGAACCAGATTCGCCTACAATCCCAATAGTTTCAGCATGATGTAAAGTGAGTGACACATTATCAACCGCTTTTACATTACCAATCGTTCGATTAAAAAATCCCGCTTTAATAGAGAAATAACATCGAATATTATTCGCCTCAAGTAATGATGAACCTGTTGTTTCTATGTTTGTACTTTCTTTCACTAATGTTTCAGGCTGGCTATTTAATAATTGCCGAGTGTATTCGTGTTGAGTATATGAAAACAAATCATCGACATTATTTTGTTCTACCAGTTCACCATCTTTCATTACACAAACATGATCAGCAAAACGTCTTACCATATTCAGATCATGGGTAATCATTAATACGGCCATACCAAATTCTTTTTGCAGTTCTTCTAATAACTCAATAATTTGAGCCTGGATGGTGACATCTAGTGCAGTGGTGGGTTCATCTGCAATGAGTAATTTAGGCTGGCAAGCCAATGCCATTGCAATCATGACTCGTTGACGTTGCCCGCCTGATAACATATGCGGGTAAGCATCTATACGTTTATCGGGCTCAATAATACCCGTGCGATCAAGTAACTCAATCATGTGTTGGCGTGCTTTCGGACGTGCCATGTCTTTATGAAGCATAAGGCTTTCTATTAATTGATCACCGATACGATAGACCGGATTCAATGCAGTCATGGGTTCCTGAAAAATCATAGCTATATCCTGGCCACGAATTTTTCGCATTTCATTTTCATTTAATGACAATAAATTTTGGCCATTAAATTTAATTTCACCTTGCAGATAATGTGTTTGTCTCAAGTCATGAAGTTGCAAAATTGAAAGAGCCGTAACCGATTTCCCTGAACCTGACTCTCCGACTAGCGCCAGTTTTTGTCCTTCATAAAGATTAAAACTCACATCACGAACAACACTGGTTAATGGTTCAGGAGAGAGCCCAAATGCCACTTCTAGATTCTTTATTGAGAGTAAAGGTGATTTATTATTCATATCGATAACTACCCTCGCCGTGAATCCAGGGATTCACGTAAGGCTTCACCAATAAAGATCAATAACATTAATGTTCCAACAAGCACCACAAAAGTACTCATCGATAACCACCATGCTTCAATATTATCTTTACCTTGCGCCAGCAATTCACCCAAACTCGGGGTTGAAGGTGGTACCCCTAACCCAAGAAAATCAAGACTGGTTAAGGCTAAAATTGCACCACTAATTCGAAAAGGCAAAAATGTAATCACCGGCGTCATACTATTGGGCAACAAATGACGAAACATAATCGCCCGGTTAGATAAGCCTAATGCCCGGGCGGCCTTAACATATTCCATATTGCGACCACGCAAAAATTCTGCACGCACATAATCAGCGAGTCCCATCCAACCAAAAATCGAAAGCAAAATTATCAACAGCAATATACTAGGTTCAAACAAAGAAGCAAAAATGATGAGTAGGTATAATTCGGGCATCGAACCCCAAATTTCTATTAATCGTTGAGAATATAAATCAATACGCCCACCAAAATAACCCTGAATAGCACCGGCAAACACACCTAAGGCAACACCAATAACTGTTAAAACAAAAGCAAATAATACAGATAAACGAAAGCCATATATCAGGCGTGCGAATACATCGCGCCCGCGATCATCTGTGCCTAACCAGTTATCTTTTGAAGGTGCAGCAGGATTAGGCTGTTTGTTGTAATAATTAATTGTGTCATAGCTGAAAGGATTGAGTGGATAAATAGCCCAGTTGCCATTTTCATTTAAAAGATTTTTAACATAAGGATCAACATAGTCAGCTTCAGTTGCGAAGTCACCGCCAAAAGTGATCTCTGGGTACGTTTTTAAAATTGGCACATAAAAAGCATTTTCATAATAAACCAATAAAGGCTTATCGTTGCTTAATAGCTCTGCAAACAAGCTTAATCCAAACAATATAATGAACAGCCATAAACTATAATAACCACGCTTATTTGCTTTGAAACGTTTCCATGCGCGGCTACTTTCCTTAACAGGCTTCATGTCAACAACTGTTATTTTTTGATTTGTCATGATTAATTGTTGTGAGACTCAAATTGAATTCTTGGATCAACCAGTACATAGCTTAAATCAGTAATTAACTTTGCAATCAACCCTAACAATGTAAACAAATACAGCGAACCCAACACCACAGGGTAATCACGTTTCAAGATTGATTCGTAAGCTAACAAACCTAAACCATCCAGGGAAAAAATTGTTTCAATTAAAATACTACCGGCAAAAAATGCACCGATGAAAGCACTAGGAAAACCTGTCACCAGAGGGATCATTGCATTACGAAAAACATGTTTGTATAAAACTGAGTTTTCTGACAAACCTTTTGCTCGGGCGGTTAAAACATACTGTTTACGTATTTCTTCGAGGAAACTGTTTTTTGTTAATATGGTCATCACGGCAAAACTTCCAACGACTAACGAAATGACAGGGAGCGTAATATGCCAGAGGTAATCAGTAATTTTACCAAACCAGCTTAGCGTTTCCCAATTATCTGATGTTAATCCACGCAACGGGAAAATATCCCAGAAGCTGCCCCCGCCAAACAATACTAAAAGAAAAACGCCTAATACAAATCCGGGAATAGCATAACCAATTAAAATTATTGTGCTCGTAAAAACATCAAATGGTGAACCATCTTTAACTGCCTTAATAATACCAAGAGGAATACAACTTAAATAAACAAGAATAAATGTCCACAAACCTAAACTGATTGATACAGGAAGTTTAGAGATGATCAATTGCATAACAGATTGTTGATGATAATAACTATCGCCTAAATCAAAACGGATATAGTTACCCAACATAGTAACGAAACGTTCATGCGCTGGTTTATCAAATCCATATAGCGCATTTAACTCATTTAGTTTCTCCTTATCGAGACCAGCATTGCCACGATATAAACGTTGTGCAGAACCACTGGCTTCACTACCTTGAGACTGCCCCTGTGTTTGCATTTGATGTATCAGCTGTTCTACCGGGCCGCCTGGTACAAACTGTGTGACTACAAAAGTTAATAACATCACACCAAATATGGTAGGAATCATTAACAGCAATCTTTTTAATATATATGCCGCCATAATTGTATTATTTATTCCACCAGGTACTAAGCACCCAATTGTCTGCCGAAAAATAGAGTGGCAATTTTTTAGGATAAGTAAATTTATCCCAATAGGCAATACGGTGAACAGCTATATACCAGTTAGGAATTAAATATTCCTGATGCAGTAAAACACGATCTAAAGCACGTGCTGCAACTATTAGTTCTTCACGATTTTTTGCAAAAACTACATGTTCAATAAGTTTATCAACAACCTTATTATTGATGCCAATCAAGTTACGCGAACCTTCTTCATTTGCCGAAGATGAGTGCCATAAATTATAAAGTTCATTGCCCGGTGATTGTGACTGTGGATAAGATGCGACCATCAGATCAAAATCAAAAGTACGATTACGTCGAATATAGAGTGAAACATCAACTGTACGGTAATGTAAAATAATACCGAGTTTGCGTAGATTATAAGCATACGGTGCTAAAATACGTTCAAATCCTTTTTGTGCCAGTAAAACATCAAACTCAAATCGCTTTCCTTCTTTATTCTGTAAAACGCCCTCCTTAACAAACCAACCAGCTTCTTTTAAAAGTGCCGCAGCCGCTATAAGATTATTTCTTAGGTCACCTTTATTTTCTGTTGAGGGTGGCAACCATACTTTCGTAAAAACTTCACCGGGTAGTTCACTTCGATAACGATTTAATAATTCAAGCTCTTTACCTTCGGGTAATCCTTTTGATGCTAATTCGCTGTTACTAAAGTAACTATCACAACGTGTATATTGATTATAAAAAAGCATGCTATTTGACCATGAAAAATCAAACGCCAATGTCAAAGCGCGTCGTACTCTCTTGTCTTTAAATAATGGGCGGCGTGTATTAAAGACAAAACCTTGCATGCCGGCATTATTTTTATGTTTTAACTCTTCTTTTATAATTTGTTTTGAATCAAATTTTTCACCAACGTAATCACGTGCCCACTGTTTAGAATGATTAACCAGGGTATAATCAAACTCACCCGCTTTTAAGGCTTCAAGCATGACTGTGCTATCTTTATAATATTTATAAATAATTTCATCAAAGTTAAACATACCGCGGCGCGTTGGAAGATTTTTTGCCCAATAATTTGGATCACGCATATAAGTAATATTCTTTCCCAAGGAATATTTTCCTATTGTATAAGGCCCACTTCCAATTGGCTTTTTACGCGACAATTTATCAAAGGACTCACCGTTGACCCATTTATGTGAAAAAACCGGAATTTGTGCAGCAATAAGATGTAACTCAGGATTAACTCGAACAAAATCAAAACGGATGGTTCGTTTGTTAACGATAACGGCTTGTTGTATATCAGCCCAGTAAAAGCGATAGCTGGGATGCCCTTTCTCACTCTTAATCGTATCAAAAGACACTTTAACATCTTGAGCTAAAATTGGACTGCCATCTGAGAATCGAGCTTGTGGATTAAGCTTAAATGTTACCGCACGTTTATTTTTTGCCAGTTTAATATCATGTGCAATATGTCCATAGAGGCTATATGGCTCATCGGCAGATTGAACCATGAGTGTTTCAAATACCAATTCACTTAGTCCATCAACTGAAACACCTTTGAGAATATATGGGTTAAAACTATCAAAATTGCCAAAGCCAGGTAATATGATTTTTCCACCTTTTGGCGCATCTGGATTCACGTAATCAAAATATTGGAAATTATCTGGGTATTTTGGGGTGTAACCCAAACCAATGGAGGGCGATGCGACAACAAATTGATTCAGTAAGATAAAAATACTGTATAGAGCTAACTGTTTAAGAATCTGCACTCACGGCTTCCTGTCTTACTTTTGCTTTTATTATTTGCTTAATCTTACCTTAAATTTACCTTATGAGTATAATCAAACCCTAAAGTTCAGGCAGGCTCACAGACTTTGATTTTTAAGAAATTCTTGCTTTAATACTCATCGCTAAAGCTTTATCATTAGATATCAAGATTTTAAATTAAAAAAATCAATACTTAATAAATAAACATAAAATAGACAATAACTTAAGTACAGAGGAATACATTATGGGTTTTCTACAAGGTAAACGTGCCCTGATCGTCGGTTTAGCCAGCAACCGTTCAATTGCATACGGTATTGCACAAGCCATGCATCGTGAAGGTGCTGAACTTGCCTTTACCTACCAAAATGAAAAATTACAGGATCGTGTTGCCAAAATGGCCGCTGAACTGGATTCTGATATCGTTGTTCCCTGTGATGTAAGTAGTGATGAACAAATCGATAACGTTTTCAATGAGCTCGATAATTACTGGGATGGGCTTGATATCATTATCCACTCAGTTGCCTTTGCTCCACGTAATGAATTAGAAGGTGATTATTTAGACAATGTAACGCGTGACGGTTTCCGTACTGCTCATGAAATCAGTTCTTACAGTTTTGCAGCGCTCGCTAAAGCAGGACGAAATATGATGGAAGGCCGTGACGGCGCATTACTGACTCTTAGTTACTTGGGTGCTGAACGTGCTATGCCTAATTACAATGTCATGGGACTGGCTAAAGCCAGCTTAGAAGCCAATGTCCGTTATATGTCACAAAGCCTTGGCCCTGACGGCATTCGTGTAAACGGTATTTCAGCAGGTCCAATCAGAACACTGGCCGCAGCAGGCATTAGCAACTTCCGCAAAATGCTTGATGAAGTCGAAAAATCAGCACCATTACGCCGTAACGTTACGATTGAAGATGTGGGGAATGCAGCAGCATTCCTTTGCTCTGACTTAGCATCAGGCATTACGGGTGAAATCACTTATGTCGATGCCGGTTACAACACAATTGGTATGCGTCCACTTGATACAGAAGAATAGTTATACCAATGAATAGTGACTAAATGATGAAAAAAGGCCGCTTATAGCGGCCTTTTTTTGATTAAAATTAAAGGTTTTTCTAGGATATTTCTAGAGTGCTTTTTCTTCCTGCAATATATTTTCTTCACCTTCTAATCTGCCAATGATGACAGCACCACAAGAATCACTAAAGACGTTTACTGATGTTCTAAACATATCGAGAATACGATCGACGGCTAAAATTAAACCTAAAGCCTCAACCGGTAACCCAATTACACCGAGAATAATTGTAATAGCCACCAAACTTGCAGCGGGTATTCCTGCAACACCAATAGACGTAAGCAAGGCTACGAGAACAACCGTGAATTGAACTGTAAAGCTCAACTCGAGTCCGTAAGCTTGTGCAATAAACATGGCAGCCACACACTCATATAATGCTGTGCCATCCATATTTACTGTTGCCCCCAGAGGTAAAACAAAGGATGTGGTTTTATTAGAAACACCTGCATTATTTTCTACACAATCCATTGTTATGGGTAACGTTGAAGAAGAAGATGCTGTAGAAAAAGCTGTTAACAGCGCTGGTGACATGGCCTGAAAATGACGTACAGGACTGACCTTTGCGATATATTTAAGCATGAGTGGGAGTATCAGCAACATATGTGTAGCCAACGCAAGCAATACGCTTAGTGCAAACCACCCAAGTGTCGATGCAAGGCTGAGCATTTCATTAGCATCCATACCCGCTATTACTTTTGCCACCAAGGCAAAAACACCAATAGGGGCAAACTTCATCACCAGATCGGTGATTTTCATCATGACTTCTAAAATACCCTGCCAGAAATTATATTGAGCCTCAGCATAGGCCTCCTGAATTTTGGTCATAAAATAACCAAATAAAATACTAAAGAAGATGAGTCCAAGGAGTTGACCATTTGCTGCAGCAGCAAAAACATTTTTAGGCACCATATCCAGGAACACACCGGCTATATCCCCTACGCCCCTTTCAGCCACTTTTTCAGCCGCCAGTTTTCCCTGTTCAATATCCAGACCTAAAACTTGTTGAGCAGGCTGGCCATCAATTATTCCGGGCGTCAGTACATTAACAAAAAATAGCCCGATTAATATTGCAAATAGACTGGTAGTTGCATAATAAAGAATGGTTCGGCCACTCATGCGTGCCAGGCCACTACCACCGCCAAGACCGGCCACCCCGACTATTATTGAAGAAACTATCAAAGGAATAATAATCATCTTTAATGCATTCATAAATAATGCACCAAAGAAAGAAAAAATTTCGTAGAAAGTAACGCCCCCAATACTGGCAGTTTTACCAGCAAGTATCCCGGCAAGAACAGCAAGGGCTAAAGCAATAAGAATTTGCCAGTGAAGCTTAAGTTTAAAAAGTATTTTAAACACTCTCTATCATCCCCTTAATCACAATTTAAATCTTTTTTAAGAGAAGACTTTTGCGAGCTAAAGTCTTGTTAAATAATCTCAAAAAAGCGTCTAAAATAAATGTATAAAGAAAAACTCAAGCTTTATTAGATATTTTAATTATTATTGATTTGTATCAGCTTCAAATGCGGCTTGTGAAACTGAGATATCAGCTTGAGATTTTTGATATTGAACAAATGAATTATAATCAGTATTGCCAAGCACCTGGGTAATTCTATTGTTATCATTTGCAGTATTGGTTTCATTAGTATTTTCAACTTTGAATACAGCTATTACAGCCTGATTACCTGCAGGTAAACTCACTTTATCCCAGCTTGTTGTTTTAGTTACAGGTTTAGGCATCTCAAAAGCATGTTGTCTCAATTGATCAGGTAAGCCTACTGATATTTTTGTTTCCTTATCAGTTTTACGTTTTATCCAACCTGTATCTACCCATTTAGTTTCAGGATAGCGTTTCTTAACAGAATCTATGCTTTCATTATTGTTTAATCTGGCGAAAATATCTGACGTTACTTCCTGAGCTTTTATGCTTGCTTTCTCTTGTAACAAGCTTTCTTTGATGCGTGATTTCACTTTATCAAATGCCAGCACAGAAGCCGCTTTATGTTCTTTAACTCTAAGAACAACATTATGAGTCTCAGATATTTCAAGCAACTCACTATTGCGTCCTTCTTTTAGAACTTCATTACTAAATGCGGCTTTTAAAATTTTGGGGTTTGCTAAAAGTCCGGTCCCACCACGACGTGTCATCAATGTACTGGTATTTAACTTTAAGCCTAAAGCATCTGCAACAGGAGCAAGAGAGTCTGGTGTTTCATAACTCAAATTATTCATTTGATCAGCATCATTAAAGAACACTTTACCTGCTTCCTGATATTGCAATTCTTTTCTTATCGCTGCTTTTACATCTGCAAAAGGCTGCAATTTATTTTTTGCTTTAAGCAGGATATGACGAACCTTGCGTTCCTCTGGATCACCGGTTCGAATATCCTCAACTTGAATGATCTGAAAACCTTCTTTTGATTTAATAACCTGGCTAATTTCACCTTTCTTTAAAGCAAAGACAACATTATCAAATTTTTCTTCTATACCACGAGTCAAATACCCTAAATCACCACCTTGCTGCGCAGAACCTTTATCTTGAGAATGCTCTTTTGCTAAGGACGCAAAATCAGCACCTTGTTGAATTTGATTGCGCAGTTCAGTAATTTTCTTTTTAGCAGCAATATCGTCACTGTACATATAGCTTTCAGGCGAAGTTTCATAATGCTGTTTAATTTGTTCTTCTGTTACTTCCTGGCGGGCCGCAACATCAGCCATATTTAATTCAACATATTCGATCTGAACCATCTCTTCACTTAAATATAAATGGCTGTTTTTTTCATAGTATGATTTAACTTCCTCATCACTAACATTAACTGATTTAAGATACGGTTTTAGTGATACATCAAAATAACCAATTTTGCGTTTCTGATTTTCCAGCATCGCTAATACTTGTTTCTCTTTCTCAGTTATAAAGGCACTGCTACCAATCGCACTACGAATTTGTTGTGTTGCAATATCACGAGACAGATCATTCTCAAAAGCTTCACCATTCATACCTTGCTGCGACAAAACTTCTTTGTATCTAGTCGCAGAAAATACTCCCCCTTCCTGGAATGCTTCATACTTTTTGATTTTTTCAAAAATTTGTTCTGATGAAGCTTTATAGCCTTGTTTATGTAACAACTGATTCATCACTTCCTGAGTGATTAGGCCCTGTAGAACTTCCTGTTTTACCTGGGTGGTGGCAAACATCTCAGGGTTATACTGTTCACCAAACATATTACGAAGACGTTCCTGGTAGTTTTGATAGGCACGTGTTAAATCAGTACTACTAATTTCAACTCCGTTGACCGAAGCGGCAACGACTTTTGAAGCACCTGATAGATAACTTCCAAGGCCAAATAAAGCGAAGGAAATGACAATGAGACCCACGATGATCCATACAAAGACGCCTTGGGCGTTATTACGAATTGCTTGCAACATAAATTAAACTTTTCTATTAATTATTAAATGAACATTATTATACGTTTATTATTTATTATTGTATTTATAAATTAAGTATAAAAAAAGGCGCAATCTTATACAGATTGCGCCTTTAGAATAGTGGCGGAGCGGACGGGACTCGAACCCGCGACCCCCGGCGTGACAGGCCGGTATTCTAACCAGCTGAACTACCGCTCCGCGATTTGGTGGGTGGTACAGGGATCGAACCTGTGACCCTCGCCTTGTAAGGGCGATGCTCTACCAGCTGAGCTAACCACCCCCTGTT
>JAPHTF010000054.1 GCA_026197095.1 Gammaproteobacteria bacterium | reverse complement strand
TCTTTTTGTGTAGAAGATTCTGAACGGACTTTAGCCATTTGAGCGATTTTTTCAGAATACATTTGTAAATCCAGCTCAGGTTTTTTACCTTCAACAGATGCAGCCGCGCCTTTCATTACAGCTTGAAATTCACGCTCACTAATATTTAATCCTTTTAACTTCTCGCCCCATGAATAGCCGATAGTATAAAAAGCTTTTTCATCGTCTGTATTTAATTGAATTGAATTAGCATCTGATTTTGAACAGGAAACCGTTAACATTGAAGCAGTTAAGAGAAGTAATACTTTTTTCATATATAAACCTTTAGATGGTGACTGTATGAATTTAAGTATAAAATAATGATGTTTTTGTTATTCTTTAGCAAGACATATTTAGTCTCGATATGAATTAAACAAATGTATAAACTAAAAAATAAGCAAAAATACCGTCCATTTGTTTATTAGTCCAGGCAGCACAATGCAACGTAAGTTGAGATACCCCCATAAGTTACTACTCAGCTGATTTTGACTGCACAAGCTCAGATAATGCACCTTTAATAACGCGTGCTGATGATTTTAAAAGCAGAACAGCTAAAAGTGTAGCGATAATAATATCCGGTAAACCTGAATTGAATACCCAGACACCAGCCGCCGCCAGGATAACCGATAAATTTGAAGCAATATCATTTCGAGAGCACTCAAATACAGAACTCATATTGATATCTTCATTGCGATGGCGCCAAAGCAAATAGAGACAGAGGCCATTGGCAATCAGTCCGGCGACACTAAAGACACTCATAATTTCATATGAGGGAATAACCGGGCTGTATAGTCGGTAAATAATCTGTGAGATTACAATGCATGCAGCTAAAAATATTAGCGCACCCTTAAATAAAGCCACTTTTGCTTTAGTCGCTGGCCCTTTAGTTACAGCGTATAAGCTTAAAGCATAAGTCAGTGCGTCACCAAAATTATCTAAACTATCCGAAAGTAAAGCGGCAGATTGAGCATAAAAAGCTGCTGCAGCAATAGCGATAAACATGATTGCATTGATCCACAACACCTTAATAAGCGTGCCACGCTGCTTATTATGCAACGCATCAACAGCACAATTATTTTCACAACATGAGCCCACGAACTTTATCCTTTAGTAATGATGTTAACAGTATCTTCAAAGAAGTTTTTAATAACGTTTATGTCAGTTTTTATTCCGTATTTTAACGTCAGGTAGCAATGAATGCAGCTAATAAGTGGCTTTTGGCGTAGCAGCAACCAGGTTTAATTTTTGTAATTTATTCAGTGTTGTTTAATCCCTGAGACAGCCCCCTGGCTTTTTTTAAAAAATATGGAGATTGCCAGTCGATGTATTTACCTGGTGCCAGATATTTACCCATAGTTGCAGGGGTAAATCCTTTAAGATTTTTGTTCGCTAATTGAGCTATTATGCAGGTGTTTAATGAATTGGTCGATGTCATCTCATTTGGAACAGGGCTTCCACACAGACTACAGAAATTACTTCGAACACCATTTTTATTTGTATAAGAAGTAATTAAATTATTACCCTTTATCCAGTTAATATTTTTAGTACTGGTGATAAATGATGAGCAAGAGGATGAACCTGTTGCTTTTTGACAAAGCGAGCAATGACATTGATAGAAATTAGGTATGCCATTTAAAATTTCAAATTCTATATTCCCGCATAAGCATTTTCCTTGCATATTTATTTCCTTGTAATGCAATTAAATTGTAGTTAATAAAATGATGACACCATTAATCAATTCGCATTATTTTATACTTGCTGGGGCAGAAAAAACTACGTCGATAAAGTTTACATCACTTGAGACAGAAACGAACCTAATTTCATGTCATCAGTAAGGATGTGCGAAGTTAACCAACGCTCCAAAAACACAAGGTCTTCATCTGCTATAGGTTTATCTGCCCGAAGAATCTTTTGCTGCAATTCCTTCGCGCTTTCGATTAATTCATGGTGTGTTGATTTATGTTCTTCACTTTCATTATAGCCATATTTCAGCATTAATCGTTCTTCATGACTGAAGTGCCAGACTGTGCAATTGATTAACTCATCTAATACTGCCGCCAGGTATTCTGCGGATTCTCCGTCTGCTAAAGCATGATTGAGAATATTGAAAATATTAAACAACTTACGGTGATCATCATCGATCTCATCAACTTCGACACTGAGTACCTTTCCCCATTCGATGTCTTTCATAAGTTCTTTCTCCTTTGCCGAAGTTAGTGAAAGTAAGCCCGCATAATTTTCTTATGAGTTTATTTTTTAAGTAATACCTGGTTGATTTTTTCCTGATCTGCATACTTTATATAGTTACTTATTGCTTTTGTGACATTTTGGTTTGTCATAAGCTCTTGCATAGCAACTTTTCCGACCAGTCCAAATCCTTGTTCAATCGCTCTTGGGTTAGATTTTCTTGCATTATTAAGTTCACTTGAACAATCAGCAGTGAGGAGTTTTGTGATAAGTTTGCCAACATATTTATCACTGTCATTTATATCTTTTGTACTTGCCTTTGAGTATGAGGTGATATCAGGGTGGGCAGCGATAGCAAAAAATATCCACTTAGCGAGATTTTTTCTTTCTTTACCGTTTAATGCATCGACCAAACAATTTGAGAATACATCTGTGGGTGAAGCTGCTAATGCGGGTGTGCCAATAATTAGCCCGATTGATAATGTGATAATTTTTATATAATTTTTCATTATTACTCCCTGTTTATATTTTGGTTTATATTTTGGTTCATATTTTGACTAGAGACTTAAATAATATACTTTATTACACACCTAACATAGGTAGGTGTTTTCTCTTATGGTAAGTTAATGATAATAGAATACAGTATTTTAATTCATCAACGGGAATTGTATCATTTATACTGAAAATGATAGATCTATTACCTTCGAATTTAAATTTATTGCCATATCGTTCTTTAAATGTATCAACTAATCGGGTTTTGCAATTGAAATACAAAGCATATTGCTCGGGTTTTGATTTTTTCCAGTCCATCCTGATGGTACTTCCACCCTTTGTTAAATAGCTGGGTTCACCCCATTTGAGTGTTTCTTCTACTGTGGTTACATCATCTGATTCAGATGCCGTATCTAAAACGAGTTGGCGCAGTACCATTATTTTTTCGCGTATGTGCTTAGGATAGGTATTAAACACATCGGCGACTTCAGGGTTTTGAATTTTATCCATTAAATAATGGCCTATAGAAAGATATTAGGTTGTACCTTGTTTGATTTTACGTTCTGCAGTAAATTCCCACCATTTTTTAGCTGCACCGCCTTCCATATAGTTTACAGCTGAAATAAATACATCGATAAGACAGGGATCATGTTTTTTCTTGGTTATGTCACAAAAGTCATTATACAGTTTAAAAGGATCTTGTCCTGCGAGCTGAATGGGCTCATATATTCCTAAAATATGAAGATATTTTTCAGTTGATTTACCTACATTAGGAATATCTTGAAGATCTTTAATGTCCGTTCTAAGCATTCTATTTGTTTCCTTTATTTACTAAAGGTTTTTCTTTTATGCGCCAGATAAAAAATATTAAAACTATAGCAAGAGCAGCTAATGATAGCTGAAGCTCAATTTTATTATCAATAACTAACGCAGATATTAAAAAGGTAATTATAATTAAAATGAACGCTTTATATTTTGTTTGCCGTGACAATGTTTTCGTCTCCTCCCATTGTCTTAAGACTGGGCCAAACCAAACATTGTTCAGTAACATTTGATGGAACCGTGGAGAGCTTTTTGAAAAGAAGGCTAACGCGACAATCAGGAAAGGTGTGGTAGGAAGTATCGGCAGTATGACGCCAATAATCGCTATGGCGATAAAAATCCAGCCAAAAAATACCAGCAGGTGATTTGTTAATATTTTTCTCATACCAATAAAATCGTTATATCTTATACAGTGTATTGCATATTAAGAGGAGATGTTAAAAACTTGCTTGCACACATTTTAAAACACCATAATCATAGTTGCCATCAAACGCATCAAAGATGGGTTTTAAACGCCCACCTTCATCATCATTCATTTCAAGTGCGGCGACGATTTCGTCATATTCACTATCACCGAGTTGCAGGGTTTCTTTTGCATCAAGTAAGCCTGCTTCAATGGCATCGGCAATATGGGTGTAGACTGTAGAGAGTTTTATATCTCGTTTACTGGCGATAGCTTCAATGTCATTACCTTCGTTGAGTAAGATAAGCGTTTCATTAACCGTATCACTGAGATTATTTTTGAGTAAATCGGGTAACGGTGAAGACTGAATAACGGCTAAAAAGCTTTTACCATATTTATCTAACTTTTGTTCGCCGACACCACTGATGTAACGCATAGCCTCAAGTGTCGCAGGACGAGTGTTAGCCATTTCTTCAAGCGTGCTGTCATGAAATATAATATAAGGCGGAACACCATTTTCATTTGCGATGCTTAAGCGATGTTCACGTAGTAATTCAAATAAGGGTTCATCGACACTGCGTAATGATGTATTGCGTTTACCTTTTTTCTTGCTTGAGCCTTTGTCTTGTTGCGGTTTACGCAATACAAGCTCAACTTCGCCGCGAAGTAATGGACGGGATTGTTCGGCCAGCTTAACTGCGCCATGGCCGTCAATATCTGTAGCCAGGTAACCCAGTGCAATTAGTTGACGAAACAGGCTACGCCAATCTTGTTCATGGATATCTTTACCAATACCATAGGTGCTCACACTATCGTGTTGAAATTGTTTTATGCGTGTATTGTCTTTACCGAGTAAAACATCAATTACATAGTTCACACCAAAGCGTTGCCCTGTTTTATATACACATGATAATGCTTTTCTTGCGGATTCAGTCGCATCCCAGGCTTCAGGTGGATTAAGGCAGGTATCACAATTACCACACGGTTCTTTTAACGGTTCATCAAAATAGGCAAGGATTGACTGGCGTCGGCAATGGCGTTGTTCACACAAGGCCAGCATCGTTTCAAGTTTATTATGCAAGACACGTTTGAACTGTTCACTTGAATCATTATTCTCTGCCATTTGCCGTAAACTGATCACATCCTGTAAGCCGTATGACATCCATGCATTCGCCGGTGCGCCATCACGACCGGCACGACCGGTTTCCTGGTAATAGGCTTCGATACTTTTGGGTAAACTTAAATGGGCAACAAAACGCACATCGGGTTTATCAATGCCCATGCCAAAGGCAATGGTGGCAACAATAATAATATTATCTTCACGTAAAAAACGACGTTGATGTTCCTGCCTCACTTCAGCCGGTAAACCTGCGTGGTAAGGAAGGGCCTTGCGGCCTTGCCGTTGTAACCAGGCGGCGGTTTTATCAACCTTATTTCTGGATAAACAATACACAATGCCAGAATGATGTGGGTGTTCCTGTTGAAGAAAGGCCCATAAACGATCACGCGCATTACTGCCTTCACTAATGGTGTAATTTATATTAGGACGATCAAAGCTGTTGATAAAGATGTTCGCATTATGCAGGTTAAGTTGTTCAATAATTTCCTGTCGCGTACGTTGATCGGCTGTTGCGGTTAATGCTATACGTGGAATAGTGGGAAAGCGTTCATGTAAAATGCGCAGTTGTTGATATTCTTTTCTAAAGTCATGTCCCCATTGTGATACACAATGGGCTTCATCAATCGCAAACAAAGCAATATTAGAACGTTCAAGTAAAGACAACATGCGATTTGTCATCAAACGTTCTGGTGCAACATAGAGCAAATCAATTTCACCATTAATTAATTGTTGTTCAGTTTTTTGTTGTTCCTCATTTTCCATGGTGGAGTTAAGAAAAGCAGAATGTATGCCTAATTGTTGCAGTGCATCAACTTGATCTTGCATCAAGGCAATTAAAGGTGAAATAACAATACCCACGCCATCACGCACCATGGCAGGTATTTGATAACACAATGACTTACCGCCACCGGTTGGCATCAGTACTAATGCATCTTCACCTTTTAAGAGTGATTGAATAATATCCGCCTGATGATGGCGAAAGGCATCATAGCCAAAGGTGTTCTGTAGTATTTCTTGAGCGAGTTTCATTGCGGATAAATATTAACTATAGGGATTTTCTTTAAATTGCTTTTGGATTTCTTCAACCTGAGAAATATTGTCAAGCAATGCATTTACACAATCCTTGTCAAGAGTTTCTCCTGCGAGTTTTCTCAGGTACTGGATAGCTTTGTCATTGCTCCATGCTTCTTTATAGGGGCGTTTACTGGTGAGTGCATCAAATATATCAGCAACTGCAATAATGCGAGCCTCAAGAGGGATATCATCACCTTTTATTCCAGACGGATAGCCTGTGCCATTAAGTGTTTCATGATGAAATTCTACAATGTTACGCAACACATTCATATGATCAACATTTTCAAAACCAAAATTTTGCAGTAGATCATCAATCATTTCCCGTCCAATGCGAGTATGTGTTTGCATCGTTGATTTTTCAGTATTATCCAATAAGCCAGGCTTAAGAAGAATACCGTCTGGAATCGCGATTTTTCCAATATCGTGTAATGGAGAAAACATAAATATATGCTCAATAAAATTGTCATCTAACTGATATTTATCTGCCAGAGCCTTTGCGATAAGGCGACTATAGCGTGACATGCGATCAAGATGGCTGCCGGTCTCCGGATCGCGATGATGAGTTATACTTTTTGTTGTTTTTACCGCAGCGGATAAAGTAAGAATTGATGTTAGTTCATTAATCACCATGAGTGAAATCATATGGCTGTATATATCAATCTGCCTTAAAACATTTTCGCTAAAAACATCCTTTTCATTTGAATTAAAAAATATAAAACCAAAAAATTCACCATCATTGAACATTGGCAAGGTGTAGCTGGCGGCATAACCTTGACGGCCAATGCGCTTAGTGTGTTCATTACTATCATCTTCAAAGGTGAGTAAGTTATTAATGACACGAGGTATACCTTTATTCAGGATTTCTTTTAAGGAGGGTGCATCATCAATTGATGCCTGGTAATGATCTAATGGATTATCATCTCCACTGCTGTGTAAGTATGTTTTAAGGAGTTTTGTTTTAGGATCATATATTGCTATAGCAATCCGTACTATAAAGGGAAAAATCTCACTAATAGATTTATGAGTGGAAATTAATTTTTCTCGCAGAGGAATATGTTTATTAAGCTCCTCGAGAGTGTCGTTATGCTTTATCATGTTTCACCTGAAAATATCCATATATTTTATTAAGAATTTGATTAAACAAAATACCTTAATAGGAAAAATAATATTCTATTTTTTACCGTGCATGTCTTCATAATGCTGTTGAAAACCTTCAGGGCTTTCCAGGTCACCTTCGAAGATATAGGCCGCAATTTTTTCTACTTCATCTCGAGTCACTTTAACGGCGGGCATGACACCGAAGCGGAGAACGGCTCCAGGCATCATTGAATTATCTGCATCACGATTTTCTAACCAGTCAGCAATCGCCATAACAAAAGAGTCTTTATCCGCGTAAGTGCCAATGTAGTGCATTTTAACTGCAAAGGCAGGCGGGGCAACACGTTTGCTCATATCCATGCCGCCTTCCGTTCCATGACATGAAATGCAATGTTTTACATAGAGTTTTATTCCTTCTTTATGCTCATTGTTTGCAGCAGCTGTTGTGGATAAAAGAATAAAGCTGAGTAATGAGATAAAGGAAATAATTTTCATGGTCGCATTCCAGGCAAGTGAGTAAATGTATTGATGTTAAGAGTATTATTATTTGTTTTTAACAATATTAATACCGTCTTTTTCAATGTTAATAATACGTTGTTTGTATAATGCGCTAATGGCTTTTTTAAAAGCTTTTTTGCTTAAGCCAAATAAGTCAGAAATAATTTTGGGATCCGTTTTGTCATGCACGGGTGCAAAACCATTTTGTTGTTTTAGGTAATCGAGTATCAATTTTTCATTTTTGTCGCGTATTTCTTTGCTGACTTGAGGGCTTGAATCAATCAGGCTTAAATCAATTCTGCCATCAGGACGGAGATATTTAGTAAAGCCATCAATGCTTTGTCCAAAGCTTAATCGTTGGTGTACCTCATTTTTATAGAGCACGCCCCAATGACTATTATTAATAATGGCCTTAAAGCCAAGGTCAGTACTGTTTGCAATAAGCAGATGAACAGGTTGATGTGGGGTAAAATCGTGTGGTTTTTCATCATCAAGAAATTTATCAATTTTAGATGAGGCCGTGATACGGCCTTTTAATTTATCAAGAAATATATAGACGATATAAGAACGTCCCACTTCCATTGTGCGATGTTGTTCAGCAAACGGAACGAACAGATCTTTTTCTAATCCCCAATCTAAAAAAGCCCCGGTATTATTTACATCAACGACTTGCAGGTAGGCAAACTCGCCCAGTTTGGCTTTGGGTTTTAGGGTAGTGGCAACGGGGCGGTCTTCTGAATCGAGGTAAAGAAAGACCTCAATTTCATCGCCAATGGCGAGATCGCGAGGGACATATTTTTTTGGTAAAAGCACTTCATATAAATTTTCAGCATCTAAATAAACACCAAAATCGAGTTTTTTGACGGCTTTTAATCTGTAGGTTTTACCAATAGTGATCATTGTTTCATCTCAATAGATGCAGAGGTTTCCGGATAAGTGAATTATACTCTAATTTGTTGCGACTGATATTGAGTAAGAGGCTTACTTTACATGTTTACCAACCCGTCATTAGATGAAATAAAAGATATTCTTACGAACTCGAAAACTATCGCGGTTGTTGGGCTCTCGCCAAAACCGAAACGACCGAGTCACAGTGTATCGAAAGCGATGCAGGGTTTTGGCTACCGGATTATTCCCGTTCGTCCTGCGGTTGATGAAGTACTGGGTGAGAAAGCTTATCCTGATCTTGAGTCTAT
>JAPHTF010000159.1 GCA_026197095.1 Gammaproteobacteria bacterium | reverse complement strand
TGCCCATTATGATTATTGGTCAGACAAAGTTAAGCGTTCAATATTGCATGATTCCAAAGCCGACATGCTTGTTTATGGCAATGGTGAAAGACAAATTGTCGAAATCGCGCATCGTTTAGCCGCGAGGGAAAACATTCAGGACTTAACAGATATTCGCGGAACGGGGTATTTCCGCAAAGAGTTACCTCAAGACTGGCATGAAATTGATTCAACCCATATCGATGAGCCAGGTCAATTAGAAGAGCATAAAAATCCTTATGACGATGGTTCAACAGTTAACAACGCGGGTGAAAAGACGTCTTCTGAAACAATTGTGAATTTTCAACCGCAGTTAATAAAGAAACGCTTCACACACACAGAAAAATTTGATCGCGAGACAAGCTATATTCGTTTGCCTTCCTATGAACAGGTTATAAGCGATAAAGTATTATATGCGCACACTTCACGTATTTTGCATCTGGAAACGAATCCGGGTAATGCGCGTGCACTGGTACAACGTTTTGGCAAACGAGATATCTGGTTAAATCCACCGCCATTGCCGTTAACTACAAAAGAAATGGATCGTTTGTTTGAGTTTCCTTACACCCGTCTTCCGCATACACATTATGAAGATAAAAAAATTCCTGCTTATGAAATGATTCGTTTCTCTATAAATATCATGCGGGGATGTTTTGGTGGTTGTACTTTTTGTTCTATTACTGAACATGAAGGGCGAATTATACAAAACCGATCAGAAGATTCTATTATTCAAGAGATTGAAACGATTCGAGATACTGTACCGGGCTTTACCGGTATTATCTCTGACTTAGGTGGGCCCACTGCAAACATGTATCGACTTGCCTGTAAGACGCGTGAAATTGAAGCGGCATGTCGTAAGCCTTCTTGTGTTTATCCGGGTATTTGTCAAAACCTGGGCACCGACCATTCACCTTTGGTGAGCTTATATAAGCGTGCCCGCAAGTTACCGGGTGTTAAAAAAGTATTGATTGGATCAGGTGTGCGTTATGACCTGGCGGTTGAATCTCCCGAGTATGTAGAAGAGCTTGTTGCTCATCATGTAGGGGGTTATCTAAAGATTGCACCTGAACATACCGAAGAAAATACCTTATCTAAAATGATGAAACCAGGTATAGGTACCTATGATCGTTTTAAAGAAATGTTTGAAGCGGCAACAAAAAAAGCAGGCAAAGAACAGTATCTTATTCCTTATTTTATTGCCGCCCATCCCGGTACAACCAATGAAGATATGATGAACCTTGCGATCTGGTTAAAGAAAAATGGTTTTCGCGCAGATCAGGTACAAACATTTATTCCTTCGCCCATGGCAACCGCAAGTGCCATGTATTACTCAGGTAAGAATCCATTAAAACGAGTTACCCATACAAGTGAAGATTTGGTTGTTGCCAAAAATTTAAAAGTCAGGCGTTTGCATAAAGCATTTTTACGTTATCACGATCCGCGTAACTGGCCGCTGCTACGTGAAGCGTTAAAAGAAATGGGCCGTGCAGATTTAATTGGTAATGGTAAACGCCATTTAATTCCCTCTTTCCAGCCCAGAGGAACGGTAGATAAAAGAGGTACCGTGGATAAAAACGGAACTGGAAAAGTTCAGCGCTCAAAACCCTTTGTTACAAAATATACGGGTGAACATAAAGCGAAAAAGAAAACAGGCAAAAAGAAACGTACCTTTAAAAAACAGGGTTAAAAAATCATAATCGTTTTTTAGATGTAGTCTAAATGGTATACGTAGTATTACGTACTATTACGTAATATTGCTTTGTTTCTAAGTGTAAATTATGAGTTTTGTCACAGTATATTCTTAATTTTTTGGTATAAACTTACTTAGAAGTTTTAATTAATAAGTAAGGTGTTTATTTTGGCAGGACAGGCAGTACCTAAACGTCATATTTTAGTTGTGGATGATGATGAACTCGTTTCAGAATATCTTGGCGCTTTGCTCGAGGCAGAAAGTTATGATGTTGTTGTTCTAAATGAGCCTGTTGCTGCATTAAATTATTTCAAAGAACATCCCGATGATTTTGATTTGATCATTACGGATCAAGTTATGCCAGGCTTAACCGGTGTTGAAATCAGCCGGGCTATTTTAGAGCTTCGCCCCAGCATGCCCATTTTATTAATCACGGGTTACAGTGAAAAAATAACCGCTGAAAATGCTAAATCATTTGGTTTGAGAGGCTTCTTCTCTAAACCTATTAATGAAGATTTATTTTTGAATGAAATTAATCATTTGGTATCAACTGAGCAAATGGCTACAGCGCACTAATTTCCCCTCAATTTCCCCTTTTACTAACGAGTATTTTTGTCAGACCTCACTCTCACAATAATGCAGTTTGCCGCTACCTAAAAGCTTGAAGCTCATAAATTAGGCATTTAGCAAAGAGCTAGAGTAAAATAACCGACTTTTTGAGATACAGTCAGAATTATGCTGTATCCAGTTATTTGGGGACCAAAATGCGGCAAAAGCGCTCATTATTTTCATTCTTGCTTATTACTGTAGTGGCTTTTTTGCCCCAATTCGTCAGTGCGCATGAAGAAGCACAGGACAATAGCTGGTGGTGGGATAAAGCCTGGTGGGATGAGGGTAAACTGTCTCCCGCAAAAAGCTATGATGTGGAGGAGAGCTGGAGCAGTTACACCAGTAATGGCGTGGATGTGCCTGTTATGGTGGTTCGCCCCAGGAAAAAGGGCAAATTTCCCGCGGTATTTTTCCAGCATGGCCGTCGTGGCCTGGATGATTTAATTCAGCGCCATGCCAGGCGCATTGCCGCTCAGGGTTTTGTTGTCTTAGCCCCCGACATCTATAAAGCACATTTCATTGGTACTCACCCCGTTGAACATGATTATGAGCTGGAAAAGGATGTAAATAATGGCCTGGATGTCCTATTGGCACGTAAGGATATTAGTAGCAAAAAGGCCTGTTTGTACTCCCATACACGGGGTGGTTATTACACCCTGAAAGTCGCAACGACCTTTGGCCGCCAAAATAAAGAAGTGGCCTGTTATGTTTCCTATTATCCACATTTACAGGATCCTAATGCGCCTGAACCTTCACAGGTTTATGGTTATGCGCCAGAAGTTGATAAAATAAACATCCCAATGTTGGTATTTATTGGTGATGAAGAGCAATACCAACGCCGCCGCGTTATTGAAACAGGCATTAACCAGTTACGCAAACAAGGCAAAGATGCACGGGTAATTGTTTATCCAGGCGTGGGACGAGGGTTTGATTTTAGACCCGAAAATGTAAGAACATTTGCCGATGATTTGGCCGCAAAAGACGCGGTACAACGCGCAGCAGCATTTATGAACAAACATTTGAATAAGTAGTAAACTATGAGCATGAAGTATAAAACAGACGATTTACGTATTACGGCGATGAATGAAGTCATTTCGCCTGAACAGTTGCATAAAGATTGCCAGATTTCTGAATCTGCAAGCAAACTCATTTTTGATACGCGTACAGCAATACATGACATATTAAACGGTAAAGATGATCGCTTGTTAGTGATTATTGGGCCATGTTCAATTCATGATCCAAAAGCCGCACGTGAGTACGCTACCCGCTTAAAAGAAATCAGGCATGAGTTAGCTGATGACTTGTTGATTGTTATGCGTGTTTATTTTGAAAAACCTCGCACAACAGTGGGCTGGAAAGGCTTGATTAACGATCCAAATCTTGATGAAAGTTTTGAGATTAACAAAGGCTTGCATCTTGCGCGTTGCTTATTGGCTGATCTGAATGATATGGACGTGCCTGCCGCAACAGAATTCCTTGATTTGATTACACCACAATATGTTGCCGATTTAATTAGCTGGGGTGCGATTGGTGCACGCACAACTGAAAGTCAGGTGCATCGAGAATTAGCCTCGGGCCTTTCTTCACCAGTAGGTTTTAAGAATGGCACAGACGGTGGGCTTCAGGTTGCCATTGATGCCATTGGTGCAGCAAGCCGTCCACATAACTTTCTTTCATTAACCAAAGAAGGTTACTCCGCCATTTTCGCCACCACCGGTAATGATGACTGCCATATTATCTTACGGGGTGGTAAAGAGCCGAACTATGATGCTGAGCATGTTGCTCAGGCAGTTAAAGAACTTGGAGCGGCAGGTGTGCAACAACGTTTAATGATTGATTGCTCCCATGCAAACAGCCAAAAAGATCCTCAGAAACAAATTGATGTTGCAAAAATTATTGCAGAGCAAGTTGCGCAAGGTGATAACAACATTATGGGCGTTATGATTGAAAGCCACCTTGTGGCAGGGCGTCAGGATGTTGAAGAAGGTAAAGAACTGGTTTACGGACAGAGTATTACCGATGCCTGTATTAATTGGGATGATAGCGTAGCTATATTAAAGAGCCTGGCAAAAGCGGTTAGTCAACGTCGTACTGCAAAGTAATCATGAAGAAAGTAACCTCGTTTAATAATGGAAAATAAAATTATAGACTTAGAAAGCAAACTTGCTTTCCAGGATCAAGCCATTCATGAATTAAACGAGGTTATTACTGATCAACAGCAACAACTTGATCGGTTACGTGAAGAAATACGACTTTTAAATTTACGTATTGCCAGTGTTGCAGAAAACTCGGGAGTCTCAGAGGAAAAAGAACCCCCACCACCACACTATTAATTATTTCAAGCGTCATTGATTCAAACTCTCACTTCTTCTTTTTCTTTTCGACTTCTATCTCCTGGTCAATATCAAAAGGCGGATGTTGTAAATTTCTTTCACCAGATTCATAGATAGTATTTGCTGAGCCGACGATAAGTTCATCGGGCGGGCGGGCAACGTTACTGTCTTTGTTGGTGTAATTAGCTCCCGCCAGAACATGTCGAATGGCATTGATTCGTGCACGTTTTTTACAGTCAGATTTGACGACGGTCCAGGGTGAATCTTTCGTATCCGTATAGAAGAACATGGCTTCTTTAGCTTCTGTATAATTTTCCCATTTATCCAGTGAGGCGATATCAATTTCACTGATCTTCCATTGTTTGAGCGGGTCAGTTTGTCTTGCATGCAGGCGTCGATATTGTTCATTTCGGCTGATGGAAAACCAGAATTTAATAACGTTGATGCCACTGCGGGTGAGCATACGTTCAAGTTCTGGACATTCCCGCATGAACTCAAGATATTCACGTGGTGTACAGAACCCCATGACACGTTCTACACCAGCACGGTTATACCAGGAGCGGTCAAGGAAAACGATTTCGCCCTTCGTAGGCATGTGTTGCATATAGCGTTGAAAATACCACTGGCCTTTCTCCCGATCATCGGGTTTTTCCAAAGCGATTACAGGTGCGCCGCGAGGACTGAGGTGTTCAGTAAAGCGTTTAATTGTTCCACCTTTACCCGCTGCATCTCTACCTTCAAAAATAATCAGGTATTTTTGACCGGTTTCTTTAACCCAACGTTGAAATTTAG
Organism: Gammaproteobacteria bacterium; assembly: GCA_026197095.1. GTDB lineage: Bacteria > Pseudomonadota > Gammaproteobacteria > UBA6429 > Thiohalophilaceae > JAGLTQ01. The sequence continues at coordinate 3,121 of JAPHTF010000159.1, read as the reverse complement.
CCAGTTCAACCTGCAGGAGTTTTTTTTCTGATTCATACTCCTTCTTTCCCATTTTTTTCTGATACGGGTAGTTGGCTGTAGGAAAGATAGCATCCTTAGGTGCATTGTTGATTTCATCAACCGGGGCTAGATAATCTGTGCCAGGATGCGCAAGTGAAACATTTAGAGCATCTTCTGCTTTTAGTTTGTCTTCTGTTGGGTCGGACATAGGAAATACCTTAAAATAAATATATTGTATATATTAAATATAGTGCTACTAGATAATAATGCAATTTTAAATATAACGAGATGACATAAAGACTAATTTGATTTATATCAATAATGGTCGCCTGAGTTTTGTTATCTTTAAAAATCTATTTTTTGCCTTGGACATTTGAAGGAAACATGTGTATCAATGAAGCATACTGTATGTCCCTGAATGTTTTTACGTGTATATCCAGAAATTATGAAAAATATTGATATAAGCCAACCAGAATTTTACATCAACAGAGAATTGAGTCTGCTGCAATTCCAACGTCGAGTCCTTGCACAGGCATGCAATGAAAACGTGCCTATTTTGGAAAGACTGCGATTTTTATGCATTAGCAGTACAAATCTCGATGAGTTCTTTCAGATCAGGGTAGCGGGTCTGATGCACCGTGCGGCACTTGAAGCCAGTAATGTCAGCATGGACAACATTACACCTGAGCAAATGCTGGATTTAATTCGTCATGAGACCCATTTATTGGTAGAAGAACAATACCGGGTTTTAAATGATGTCCTGATTCCAGAATTATCAAAAGAAGGTGTTTGGTTTCTAAAACGAACAGAATGGAATGATGAACTTGCCGGATGGATACAACGGCATTTTATTAACCAGATATTACCTGTACTCAGCCCTTTAGGTTTAGATACTGCACATCCTTTTCCTCGCGTGTTTAACAAGAGTCTGAATTTTATTATTTCACTCGAAGGTAAAGACGCCTTTGGTCGAGACAGCAGGATTGCTATTGTACAGGCACCAAGTAGTCTGCCTCGCTTGATCCGGGTACCAGGTAAATATACAGAGGGTGAAGGTTATGTATTTTTGACTTCGATCATCCACACTCATATCGAAGCCTTATTCCCGGGCATGAATGTGACGGGCTGTTATCAATTTCGAGTTACGCGTGATAGTGAACTATTTATTGATGAAGAGGAGAGTGTTGACTTGATGGGTACGATTAAAGGTGAGCTGCAATCACGTCGCCTGACTGATGCGGTACGTCTTGAAGTAGCGGATAACTGTACTAAAGAGATGTCACGTTTCTTATTGAAACAATTTAAACTGAAGAGTGATGATCTATACACAGTCAATGGTCCGGTAAATTTAAACCGTCTACTCGAAGTTGTCGATAATCTTGATCGGCCTGATCTTAAATATCCGCCAATCACACCAGGGTTACCGCAAGGGTTGTCTTTTGAAGATGATATGTTTAATACAATAAAAGAAGGTGATGTACTTTTATTTCATCCATATGAATCATTTACACCGGTAGTTAGTTTATTAAGCCAGGCAGCAGTCGACCCCAAGGTTCTTGCAATCAAGATGACTTTGTATCGTACAGGTAAAGATTCCCCGTTAGTAAATGCGCTGGTTGATGCAGCAAAACTAGGTAAAGAGGTTACTGTCGTTTTTGAACTACGTGCACGTTTTGATGAGGCTGCAAATATAGAGTTAGCTACGCGGTTACAAGATGCGGGTGCGCATGTTGTTTATGGCGTAGTTGGCTATAAAACACATGCAAAGATGTTGCTGATTGTCCGGCGTGAAAATAAGAGCCTTATTCGCTACGTACACCTTGGTACAGGTAATTATCACCCCGGAAATGCAAAAGTATACACTGACTATAGCTACATGACCCGTGATAGTGCAATTGGTGAAGATGTGCATAAACTGTTTTTACAGTTAACAGGCCTTGGCAAAGTTACAAGGTTGAAAAAAATATTAGAATCCCCTTTTACCTTACAACCTGCACTGGTCTCAATGATTCGCAACGAGGCCAAAAATGCTAAAGCAGGTAAAGCGGCCCGCATCATTGCTAAAATTAATTCACTGGTTGACAGGGGACTGATTAAGGAGCTTTATCGTGCTTCACAGGCTGGTGTGAAAATAGAATTAATCGTTCGTGGTATATGCAGGTTAAGACCCGGAGTGAAAGGAGTATCTGAAAATATTACGGTGCGCTCAGTTGTTGGTCGTTTTCTTGAGCATTCACGTATCTATTATTTTCAGAATGAAAATAATCCAAAAGTATATTGTTCGAGTGCAGACTGGATGGAACGTAATCTCTTTCGCCGAGTTGAAGCCTGTTTCCCGATATTAGACGAGAAGCTTAAAAAACAGATTATCAGTGATGGTTTGCTTTCTTATCTTTCAGATAATATGGATAGCTGGTTGTTGCAATCAGATGGTAGTTATAAAAAATTATCTCGAACCAGTCGGCAGAAGGATAGATCAGTACAGGCGGAACTGCTCGAAAAACTCTCGGTCAGTATGTAACTAACCTGAGCTCAGTTTAACTATCAGCCTGTTACTTCATTCGTTTTATTTTCAGTGTAAATCTGATTGTTTCGAGGTAGTCAATCTCGTTTTCTAAATCGGCCATGGTCAATGGATTGTCATTGAACCAGTGCTCAGGGAATCGTAGTGTTAATGATTTCTTTTTGGCTTTGATTAAATAATCAGGCGCCTGATAGTCGGGTTGGCTTCGGTTTAGTATTACTGCAATACGTAAAATAATCGTCAGCCGGTACAACGTCTTGCGATATTTTGACGAAAAGCTTTTAAAGTCGGCCTTGATAAATTTCTGCCGGTGATAACGAATTAGCAGTGAAAGGACTTGTTGTTCTTGCAGTGAAAATCCAGGCATATCAGAACTCTGTGCCAGGTATGCACCGTGCTTATGATAGCCAGAATGTGAGATTGCCAGTCCTATCTCATGTATTCGTGCCGCCCATAATAAAAGCAGGTAATGATTTTCATCATCAAGCATCCATGGCTCTTTCAGTTCACTATATAGATGTTTACATGATGCAATAACGTTGTTGGCATGTTGTGAACGGACATCATAGCGTGAGGCAAGCTGTTCTATAGATAAGA
>JAPHTF010000039.1 GCA_026197095.1 Gammaproteobacteria bacterium | reverse complement strand
CGCTCTGCGTCGTTTCAAACGTTCTTGTGAAAAAGCTGGTGTTTTATCAGAAGTTCGCCGTCGCGAATTCTACGAAAAACCCACTTCAGTTCGCAAACGTGAAAAAGCTGCTGCTGTTAAGCGTAATCTTAAGAAAACGTCTCGCGATCGTAACCGTTTAAAGCGTTTATATTAAGAACTAGATTTTTAAGCCATCTCACATCTCGAGGTGGTTTTATTTCGCCTTCATGACCGATTCCGTACTCAAAACTCGAATTAATGACGATGTCAAAACTGCCATGCGCAGTAAAGACAAAGAGCGTCTTGGCACATTGCGCCTGTTAACTGCAGCCATTAAACAAATCGAAGTTGACCAACGTATTGAACTCAATGATGATCAGGTCATTGCCGTACTGGAAAAAATGCTAAAGCAGCGTAAAGACAGTATTGAACAATTTGAAAAAGCCGGTCGTTCTGAACTCGCTGAAATCGAAATCAAAGAAGTTGCTATTCTTAAAGAATTTATGCCTGAACAACTTTCAGATGCTGAAATTGATAACTTAATTGATGAAGCTATTCTGGCCACGGGTGCCAGTGAAATGAAAGATATGGGAAAAATCATGGGCATCCTCAAACCTAAACTTGCAGGTAAAGCTGACATGGGTGCCGTAAGCGGAAAAATTAAAGCCAAGCTTTCTTAATTTTCATTCCACCTTTTTCTCCCCGATAAAATCACCCAAGCTTTTCATTTAAATTTCTTTTCATAAAAAATATTAAAACCCGTTCTTGTATTAAAATACGCTTTCATTAGTAAACATTTTTATTTCTATAAATAGAATAAGTCCAAGTCTAAAAATATTTTTTATTTCTCTTTTTACACTCTTATAAAAAATAAAGATCAAACTTGATTAAGATCAAGAACACATACCTTAGTTAAACGATAAAGTACCTCTTCGCAATTTAAGCCTCAATATCCAATTTTCTATTACTGGATATCAATTCACTTTCAGCTGCTTAAATAAAACTAAATTGGAATTTAACAGACCAATTATAGAAATGATTTTATCGGATTATGTAAATACTTTTGGTCAGTCAATGTTGAGCAAGCATCAACAACGTGTGCATAAAATTGCAATTGACGCTGACTTTACCTGTCCAAACCGTGACGGTACTATTGGCCGTGGTGGTTGTACTTTTTGTAACAACGTTTCTTTTAGTCCTAATGGACGCAGCCCTGCACCATTAAACCAGCAAATTGATGCAGGTAAACGTGTATTAATTAAACGTACCCGCGCAAAAAAATACCTGGCTTACTTTCAGGCCTATACAAATACCTACGCAGATATTCAAACATTAAAAAAACTTTATGACAGTGCGTTAGCGGATATCAATGTTATTGGATTATGCATTGGAACACGCCCTGACTGCGTGCCTGATAATGTTTTAGATCTTCTAAGCGAGTATCAAAATAAAGGTTATGAAGTTTGGTTAGAGTTAGGATTGCAATCTAGTTATGACAAAACATTAGAACGCGTTAATCGCGGTCACGATTATGCAACCTACTGTAAAGCCATTAAGGCAGCGCATAGTAGACAATTATCAGTTTGTACACATTTAATTATTGGTTTGCCCGGCGAAGATAGTTCACACGCCAGGATCAGCTTGTTACGAGTTTTAGAACAGGGTGTTGAAGGTCTTAAACTGCATCCACTGCATGTTGTTAAAGGAACGCAACTCGCGAATGAATGGCGCCGTGGTGAATACCAGGCACTTAGTTTAAAAGAATACATCAATACCGTCGCAGATCTTATTGCACTCACCCCTAAAGAAATTATCTTTCATCGCCTGACAGGTACAGCACAAAAAAATATTCTTCTTGCACCGGAGTGGTGCTCACAAAAATGGAATGTCTTGAACGGAATTACTGCTGAACTAAAACAACGAGGACATAGTCAGGGCATTGAATACGGAGAACAAAGTACATGGTAGCTGTAAAAAATAAAATAGAGCTTGTTTGTCCGGCAGGGAGCTTACCTGCTTTACGCGCGGCGGTAGATAATGGCGCAGATGCTGTTTATATCGGTTTTCGTGATGCGACTAATGCACGAAATTTTCCTGGTTTAAATTTTAGTTTTGAAGAAGCACAAACAGGTATTAACTACGCGCATAAAAAAAATGCAAAAGTTTTATTGGCTTTAAATACTTTTCCACAACCCGCTGACTGGTCACTTTGGACTAATGCTATAGATAATGCTGCAAAATTGGGTGTTGATGCAGTTATTCTGGCTGATCCCGGTTTGATGCGTTATGCCACGCGCAACTATCCTGATTTACGTTTACATCTTTCAGTACAGGGTTCAGCAACAAATAAACATGCTATTGGCTTTTTTAAAGATAACTTTAATATACAGCGAATAGTTTTACCGCGTGTATTATCACTTGCCCAGGTACAAAATATTATTAACAACAGCCCGGTTGAAGTTGAGGTTTTTGGTTTCGGTAGTTTATGCGTCATGGTAGAAGGACGTTGTGTTTTATCTTCTTATGTTACAGGTGAATCTCCCAACTCATGTGGAGTATGCTCACCCGCAAAAGCAGTTAAGTGGGAAGAAACACCAACAGGAAGGCAATCACGCTTAAACGGTGTATTAATTGATAGCTATGGTGTAAATGAGAACGCAGGTTATCCCACCTTATGCAAAGGTCGTTTCCAGGTTGGTGAAAATACCTTTTATGCCATTGAAGAACCAACCAGTTTAAACACGTTACCTATTCTGCCTGACATTATTAAAATGGGTGTTGCTGCGATCAAAGTTGAAGGACGTCAGCGTAGTCCCACATATGTTGCCCAGGTAACAGAAATTCTGCGTGCTGCAATTGATTCCTGCCTGGCTGATCCAGAAAATTACACACTCGATACTAAATGGATAGAAGGTCTTGATCATGTTTCCGAAGGGAACGCACATACCCTGGGCGCGTATCATCGCCCCTGGCAATAAAGAAAAAATTAATTACGATAAGATATTAAGAGAAAGTTTATGAAATTATCATTAGGGCCACTTCAATATTTCTGGTCAAAAGAAAAAGTATTTTCCTTTTATGAAGACATCGCAAAGTTACCTGTTGATATTGTTTATCTTGGTGAAGTAGTTTGCTCAAAAAGGCGGCAATTAAATTTTAATGACTGGGTAACGATAGCCGAAAATTTAACCGCTGCCGGCAAAGAAGTCATTCTTTCTACGATGACATTACTCGTTGCTGATTCTGAACTGGCTCAACTCAAAAAAATCTGTACTAATGAAAACTACGCAGTTGAAGCGAATGACACATCTGCACTGCATTTATTAGCAGGAAAAACAGGCTATGTTGCCGGGCCTCATATCAATATGTATAACGCTGAAACATTAGCGGTGTTACATGATGCTGGCGCTAAACGTTGGGTATTGCCGATTGAACTCTCAGAAAAAACACTGGTTGATTTGCAAAAAGAAAAACCTGAAGGTATGGAAACGGAAGTTTTTGTTTACGGGAATATTCCCCTTTCTTTTTCTGCGCGATGCTTTACCGCACGTGCATTCAATATTCCTAAAGATCAATGTGAATTTAAATGTGATCAGTTTGATAAAGGCATGCCATTAACTACACAGGATCAACAAAACCTGTTTCTAATCAATGGCATTCAACTTCAATCAGGTGTCCCCTGTAACTTATTATCAGCTGTAGAAAGACTGCATGAACTTAATGTAGATGTTTTAAGAATTTCACCACAAGATGAATATATGGATTCAATCATTCATGCTTTTAGAGCAAGCATAGATGACAACACGTCTGCTACCGATTTACCTGTTCCGGAAGGTGGCTGGTGTAATGGTTATTGGTATGGGCAACCGGGGCTTGACTGGAAAAATGTAACCTAAACTAATGCTTAAATAAGATGCGCTCACCCAAACTATGAAGCTTTTTACTCAACTCTAATCGTTCTACTAGTGGACCAATTCGTACGGCCAATGTTTGACCTAAAATCGACGTTAGATATACAGTCGTATCAAAATCCATCGCATCGATTAAATTTTTAATATACAAACCGTCTTCTGTATTACCTTCTAAACTTAAGTGCCGCGAAAAAAATAAACTATCAGGATCTTCGGTTCCGGTTGCAAGTGATAAAAATGTTTTTAAATCACCCTGAATATGAACATCAGCGACGACATTCGATTTTGTGTCATCAACTAAGCGATTATTCTGAATGATAAATTTCCAGCAATTTTTTGTATCATTAATCGTTAATTGCAGGCGTTTACCTTCCATATAATCCAGTCGTGATGTAATTGCCTGGCCTTGCATAAGATGACCACCCAGGCGTGTGATTAATTGGGTGTGAACCCTATCAGGGACAAAACGAAGAAAGTGGCTTAATGGCCTCAGAACTAGTGACATAGTGTATCTCTCTGCAATATCAAGCTCTCAATATAATGTAACTCATACATTGAATACATGATCTGGATCAATGCAAACAGATGTGTCAGTCCCACTTATAACTGAAAATAATCGACTAATCTGACCGAGTTAATCCTTACTAGTCATTCTCTGCAAATCAAATACTGGTAAACTGGCTCCATGGCTGGCCGTATTCCACAACAATTCATTGATGATCTATTAAATCGCGTCGATATCGTCGAGGTAATAGATTCACGTGTGCCCTTAAAGAAAAAAGGCAAGGAATACAGTGCTTGTTGCCCGTTTCATTCAGAAAAAACACCCTCTTTCACGGTAAGCCAAAATAAGCAGTTTTATCACTGCTTTGGCTGCAAAGCGAGTGGCTCTGCCATTGGCTTTTTAATGGAATATGAGCATTTAAGTTATCCTGAAGCAATTGAAGAACTCGCACACAGCCAGGGTATCGAAGTCCCCTATGAAGGTGGCCAACGACCCGATCCAGCGCTAAAAAAAGTGCAAACCGATCTTTATGACTTGATGCAGGAAACTGCTCAGTATTACCAGCATCAATTACGTCAGCATGCTTCATCTGAGCAAGCGATAAAGTACTTAAAAGAACGCGGCCTCAGTGGTGAAATTGCCAAAGATTTTGCTATTGGCTATGCGCCTGATAGCTGGGATGGTCTGCTAAAAGCATTGGGCACCTCAGCTGAACGAGAAAAAGCCCTTGTTACTACTGGCATGTTGATTCAAAAAGATAGCGGCAAATGTTATGACCGTTTTCGCGATCGTATTATGTTCCCGATACGTGATCGACGTGGTCGTTGTATTGCTTTCGGTGGGCGCATCTTACCCAAAGCATCGTCAAATACTGATAAAGAGGGTGCAAAGTACCTTAACTCCCCGGAAACACCACTTTTTCATAAAGGCCGCGAACTCTATGGATTATATGAAGCCCGCCAGGCGTTACGTGATATTCCACGCTTAATGGTGGTCGAAGGATATATGGACGTGGTGGCACTCGCCCAGTTTGATGTGCGCTATGCCGTTGCCACCCTTGGTACAGCGACAACGCCGGATCATATGCAGCGCTTATTCCAACTCACCTCAGAAGTGGTCTTTTGTTTTGATGGTGACCGGGCAGGAAAAGATGCCGCCTGGCGTGCTTTACAAACCTGCCTACCAGAAATGCGTGATGGGCGCGAAACCCGCTTTATGTTTTTACCTGAAGGTGAAGATCCCGACAGCTATATCCGAAAAATAGGTAAGGATGCGTTTGAAGCAGAACTTAAACAATCTCAAACTTTTTCTGAATATTTATTCAAGCAATTGACCAATGAAGCCGATATAAGCGGCATTGGTGGTCGCGCCAAGCTAGTGGAAACGGCACAGCCCATGTTATCGCAAATGCCTGAAGGCATTTATCGCAAAGTAATGTTTGAACAGCTGGAAAAATTGGGACGGGTTGAGCTCTCCCAGCCTGAATCTGCTCATTCTGAAATGAAACGTCGTTTTAAATCTTCACGTCAGGCTGCCAGTAACAATATGAAGACGGCGATGTCTCCGGTACGCAAGGCGATAACTTTATTGTTATACCAACCCAGCCTGGCCCAACATTGGCTGCAAAGAAATAGCGACTATAATGAACTGGCAAAACTTGATCTTCCCGGCATGGATTTATTACTGGAAGTCCTTGAAATATTAAGGAATAGTCCCAATTTAAGTACCAGCGCACTCATTGAACGATGGCGCCAAACACCCACTGCAAACCACCTGGCAAAGCTTGCCAGCTGGCAACCAGAGTTAGATGATTACGAAGCACTGGAAATTGAGTTCAGTGCATTAATGGATGCGTTGAACAAACAGTCGGTTGATCATCGCTACGATGATTTACAGGCAAAATTAGACCACGGCACGCTCAATGAAGCAGAAATGGCGGAATACAAAATGCTGTTACAGCAAATATATGCCGCGAAAAGTGCTTCAAAACCAGACTAATAGCAAATATTTGCTATATATATTAGAAGAAATTATTCGAAACTAGTGTATAATTCGTTGGTTTTACGCCCCGATATTGTTAATACAGCTAAGAAGGCTTTTATGTCGCAAGCAATGAATAAAGATAAGCAACAATCACAACTTAAGTTATTGATTGCTAAAGGAAAAGAGCAGGGGTTCCTGACTTATGCTGAAGTCAATGATCACCTCCCCAATGATATAGTTGACCCTGAGCAAATTGAAGAGATCGTTGGCATGATCAACGATATGGGTATCACTGTTCATGAGAAAGCACCGGATGCAGATACTATTCTTGAAGCAGGCAACTCTGTTGATGAAGATGCTGCAGAAGAAGCCGCACAGGCATTAGCCGCAGTCGATAGTGAATTTGGTCGCACCACTGATCCTGTTCGCATGTACATGCGTGAAATGGGCACAGTTGAGTTACTGACTCGCGAAGGTGAAATAGCAATAGCCAAGCGCATTGAAGCGGGTTTGCGTCATATGATGGCAGCCCTTGCATCATATCCTGAAACCGTTTCCCTTTTAATTGAGTCATACGCAAAAATTGAAAAAGGTGAAATGAAGCTTACTGATATTATTTCAGGTTTCATTGATCCAGATGCTCCAGACAACATCCCTACTCCTGCTGAAATCGCTGCAGCTAATGCAAACAAGACGGCTGGAACAGATACAGATGATGACGATGATGCAGAAGAAGTTGATACCGGTATTGACTTAGAAGAAGCGCATGAGCGTTTTACACTCATTGAGAAACTCCACGCTAAGCATATTGAGTCACTGCAAAAATACGGCAATACTGATCCAAAAACAACTTCAGCTCTTGCAGATGTCATTAAGCAAATATCAGAGTTAAAACTCACTCCTAAAATGACGACGATTATCCAGCTTAATATGCGTGATTTGATTACGCGTATTCGAGCTCAGGAAAAAATTATTTTAGATGTCTGTGTTGAACAAGCTCACATGCCACGTAAACAATTCATTACCACTTTCCCTGATAGTGAGACTGATCTTAAATGGTTGGATCAACATATCGCAGCAGGTGAAAGTTACTCAGAAGTATTAAAAGAACACCATGATGAAGTGCTTAAAGCACAAACCAAGCTCGTAAGAATTGGTGAAGAAAGTGGTTTATCCATTAGCGAAATTAAAGGCATCAACCGTAAGATGTCGATTGGCGAAGCAAAAGCCCGCCGCGCTAAAAAGGATATGGTAGAAGCAAACTTACGTTTGGTTATTTCTATCGCGAAAAAATACACTAACCGTGGTTTACAATTCCTCGATCTTATTCAGGAAGGCAACATTGGCTTAATGAAAGCCGTTGATAAATTTGAATACCGTCGTGGTTATAAATTCTCAACTTATGCCACATGGTGGATTCGTCAGGCCATTACGCGTTCAATTGCTGACCAGGCACGCACTATTCGTATCCCGGTGCACATGATTGAAACGATCAACAAGCTTAACCGTATTTCACGTCAGATGTTACAGGAAATGGGACGCGAACCGACACCAGAAGAACTTTCTGAACGCATGGAAATGCCTGAAGATAAAGTGCGAAAAGTACTTAAAATTGCTAAAGAGCCTATCTCAATGGAAACACCGATTGGTGATGATGAAGATTCGCATTTGGGTGACTTTATTGAAGATCTTAATGTTGAATCACCGGTTGATTCAGCAACAGCCGGTGGCTTAGGTGAAACCGTTCAGGGTATTCTTGAAGGCTTAACCGCCCGTGAAGCTAAAGTATTACGTATGCGTTTTGGTATCGATATGAATACGGATCACACCCTGGAAGAAGTCGGCAAACAGTTTGATGTAACACGTGAACGTATTCGTCAGATTGAAGCCAAGGCTTTACGTAAATTGCGTCATCCAAGCCGCTCTGATCATTTGCGTAGTTTTTTAGATATTGAATAATATCAGCTTTAAATATCTCTAAAAAAAGGCATCTTAAGATGCCTTTTTTATAAGTTAACTTAACAGGTCACGAATTTTTTCCAACAATATTTTTGATTTGAAAGGTTTCTCTAATATATTTTTATGCAACCTTTCATCAACTAAATTTTCATGACGAGTATCACTGAAGCCACTCATTAACTGAATTTTGATCCCGGGATATTTTTCTTTCACTTTAGAAACAAGTTCATAACCATCCATTTCAGGCATAATCACATCTGAAATTAATAAATTAATCTGTTCATTCTCAAGAATAGTTAAAGCTTCAATTCCACCTGAAGCACAAACAACCTTGTACCCTACATTAGTCAAAATTTGTTCTGTTAATCTAAGTATTGAAGGCTCATCATCTACCAGGAGAATTTTTTCATCACCCAATAATTCTACTTTTTCTTTTGATTCGATCTCATTCTTATTCTTCTCTTCATCCATAGCCCGTGGGAAATAAATCTTAAATTGAGTACCATGACCAATTTCCGAATATACTTTGATTATCCCTTTACAACGTTCGACAAAACCATACGTCTGGCTTAAACCCAGACCTGTTCCTTGCTCACCTTTTGTAGTGAAAAATGGATCAAATATTTTTTCTCGGGTCGAATCATCCATACCACATCCGGTATCCGATATGCTAAGCACAATATAGTCACCTGGATTTAGATTAAATTGATATGAATCAGCTGCCGCCACATGAATATTTTGCGTTATGATTGTTAATGTACCATTACCCTCTATCGCATGACTGGCGTTGATACTCATGTTAAGAATTACATCTTCCAGATCACTACTATCCAACCTTACCGGCCACAAATTATTATCTAAATCTAATATAAGATTAATACGGGCCGTTAATGTCTTTTCGAGCATGTCTTGTTCTTCCTGCAACAAGCTATTAATGTTTAAAACTTCTGTAGAAGATGCTTTCTTGCGAGAAAAAGACAACAACTTATTTGATAGCTTAACGCCACGCTCACTGGCATGACGAATTTCCTTGACGAACTCTTTCAAGTCAGGTTTATCACTTAAACTATCTTCTAAAATATCTGAATAACCCATAATAACACTAAGCATATTGTTATAGTCGTGAGCAATGCCACCTGTTAATTTACCCAATGCATCCATTTTTTGACTGCGACGCAATTTCTCTTCTTGCTGTTTTACTTGTGTCAGATCCTGACAAGCCCCTATATAACGTTTACTGCCAGAACCATCATCAGGCAGCTCTGTCACCGATAATCGCATTGGAAAAACAGTGTTATCTTTTTTCAGCCCTTTGACTTCAGTAGTTCTGTCTAGTATTACAGTTTTCCCCTTTTTTAAAAAATGCCTGATATATTTTTCATATTTATACTGCTCAGTTCCAGGAATTAACTTAATAATACTTTGACCAATTACCTCTTTATCCATGTAGCCAAATAAATCTTCAGCAGCTTTATTAAAAGTGAGAATTTTTCCTTCTTCATCAATCGTAATAATCGCATCAAGCATTGATTGTAGAATTTCTCTTTGTTCACGTTCCTTATTCAACAACTGTCTTTCTGAATTGATGCGTTCAAGCTCAGCACTCGCACGTGCAGCAAAAATTTCGAGAGTCGGTTTAACTTGTTCAAGATTTGTTAAAGGTTCATCATCTAAAATCACAATTAAGCCAATAGGCGTATCATTCATATTGTATAAAGGCGTTCCGATATAACCCTCTACATCCATTTGCTTTAATAAAATATCATTTGGAAATAATTGTTGTATATTTTCTGGATACGCACAGGTCTCATTACCAACAACATTTGCACATGGTGTGTCATCAAGACTGTAACTCATATTTTCAGCTGTACTTCCATCAGCGCTGACAGCGATCGTATTAATTTGTTGTGGATTCTTTTCATCTAATAAACCAATGAATACATATTTCGCATGAAATAAGTTTCCTAAAGTTTTTACCATTCCCTGAAAAAATATTTCACCTGATAACCCTGAAACACCGCGCGCTATACTTTCAATTGCATTGTCTGCACGTTTCCGATCAGAAATATCCCGTACAATGGCCTGTAAGCTTATATCACTATTAATTTCAATTTTATTTAAACTGACTTCTGCATCAAAAGGTGAGCCATCAAGATGGGTATGCTGCCATTCGAAAATTTGTGGATTCCCTTCAAACGCCTCTTTAATTTTTTCAATCGCTTTTTCTTTAGAGTTTCGGCCATCAGGTTGAATCAATGGAGAAAAATCCATGGGAGTTTTACCGATAATATCTTCTCTCTCGCAGCCAAATATCTCTAAGGTTTTAGGATTGCAATCAACAAACTGGTTATCCGTCATTAAAAAAATTGCATCATATGCAGATTCAAAAAGAAGTTGATAATTATTTTTACTGCTTTCTAATGCATTAGTGGCATCTTCTTTGATGGTTTGTAATTTCTGAAGATGATCAACTATAGCCAATGACATAAAAACAAGTAACAACACAATACTGATTCTTATACCCTGCTCAAAGATAAAATTCGATTCGACCAGACCAAATCGGACTACAGATAAACCTAAAAAACCAAGGAAGAAAAATAATAATCCAATAACAATGAACCGTCCTGGTCCATTGTGTCTTTGCCAATTTATCAAACCGATAATGAACAGGTACAACGGGGTCAACAGCATTAAAGTGAACAGAAAATAGACAATACTTAGATAACTCGTATTTTGATAGGTTGCACTTAAGCCTAAAAGCAATATTCCAACCCAGCTTGCAATTAAAAAATAATATCCTTTTTTTAAAAAAATCTGGTAAAAGTCGACACGTAAAAGTGTGTGCCAAAAATAAAGTAAAAACATCATCGCGAAGGCAAGAAAAATTGGGATTAAATTGCGGCTAATTTCAACTGTATTTTCACTAAGTATTTTTTGTGCATATCCATCGTAAAACATAAAAGTAATAGCAATGCTGACATTAAATAACACCAGGTATAAATAATTTGTTTTACGAAAGAAAAAATAAAGCAGTAAGTTAATACTCAGAATGATCAGAAGGGAACCGTAAAAAATTCCCATGGTAAATGAATCATGGCTATTAAAACGTGCAAAGGCAGCTTCAGACCATATTTTCATATTCAAGCTTATTACAGCACCACTTTCATAGCGTAAAAATATCGTTTGTTCCTGGCCGGGCTCGATATTTATCTTAAAAAGAGGAAGGCGGTGAGGAACTTGCCTGTTGGCGTAACTGCGTAAATTTCCTGATTTAAAAACCTCATACGTTTTACCATTGTCATTGGATGTATAGAGATCTAAGTAGTGCGTGTTAGAT
>JAPHTF010000113.1 GCA_026197095.1 Gammaproteobacteria bacterium | reverse complement strand
CGTTATGTTTACTAAAAAATGATTATTACATTTATTGTCATAAGCATATTAACAACATGGGTAATATCGCTTAAATTATCAAAAAATAAAAAAATCACTAATAAGCCGCTAGTTTTATTTATCGCGTGTAATTTATTATCAGTTTCATCATTAATCCTGGCAATTCAATTTGCAAAAACATTAACTCTAGATACATCATTTGCTGGCTTTGGTTTTTTATATGCGTTTATACTATTAATCAATTTTATATTTATTACATCGCTTACATTTAAAAATGCACTTAAAAAATAAACATAACAAGAAAATCAAGTCCATTCGCTCTCGCTCATTTGGACAACCAAAAGCCGTGCTCCGCACGTTTTTGGTTGCCCCTTATTTAAGTCGTTATGAGGTAATAATGAAGCTAATATTTTCCATTTTACTTTTGTTTGTAACAACTAACGTATCTTCTCATGAAGAAATATTTAAAGGCAGATACATATTGACGTACGATCTCGATATATTTACACCATGTGGTAGTGAAGAAGTATTTTGGGTAAACCATGGATGGCCAACATTAATTTCAAAACTAAAAGAATTTTATAAAGAAAATACAACAAAACCTGAACAAAGCATATATATCGAATTTCGTGGGCACTACCATCATGAACAAAGTGATGGGTTTCAATCAAACTATGAAAAAGTAGTTTATATAAGTGAAGTAATTAAAAAAGCCAAATCAATACCAAATGACTGCAAATAACCTCATAACAAGCGCATTAAGCCGTTCGTTATCACTCACTGGACGAACAAAAGCTCCGCTTTTGTCCGCCCCTTATGCTAATCGTTATGTGTAAATAAAGATGAAGCAAATTTATAAAATTACATATATCCCAACAAATAAAATATACATTGGCAAAGTTGCCTATGAAAGTTTTAGATATTTCGGCAGTCCAGATATCGAGGTTGTAAATGAAGACTTTCTCAAATTACCAAAGGAAATTCAAAAAGATTATACGGTAAGGAAAGAAATATTATGGGAATCTGAGGATTGTAGTGATTCTGAGCTTTCAGAAAAAGAAGTTGAGTTTATTCGGAAGCATCAATCAAACAACCCAGAAATTGGTTATAACCGTTGGCCAAAGTTTAATGAAAACACATAACAAGAAAATCAAGCCACTCGCTTCGCTCATTGGGACGCGCCAAAAGCGGCGCGCCCCTTATTAAAGACGTTATCTGTAAAAATGAAACATATTAAATCTGAAAATTTAAGCTTAAGTGATATACCAAATGAAAATTCATCTTGGGAAAAAATAATTAAATTTGCATCAACATTCGATGCACCAAATGAGATTAAGAGTGAAGCCAATATTTCTTCTATTTTTGATATAGAAAAATCCAACACCATTCCTGAAATGAGGCTGGCGCTTTATACTGAGTGGAGAAGGTATAATCATGTAGGTGATTTTATTGAAAAAGAAACACCTAAAAAGTCACAAGAGGTTATCGGCTGGTTACGTGAAAAAGTTAAAAACAGATAACAAGTCATTTAAAACCGTTGGGCAAAAAAACTGCCCAACTTGGACGCCGCAAAGCGGCGCCATTTAATTCAAACGTTAGCCGTAAAAGAAAATCAAAACCATTTTGTTTCATGGCAATCGTAATTAAAAGTGAAAGCGAAGTTACACCGCATAGGACACGATACAATGTCATTTATCACTCTTTTTAAGCTATAGTGATAAATACAAAAATAATAACAAAGGACTAAAGAATTAATGGGGTACGCAAAGGAAATCACTTTATTCATTTACTGCTTGTTGCCTGCGGCTAACAAGGCAGTAAAGCTCGTTCGCTTTGCTCTCTTGGACAACCAAAAGCGGTGCTCCGCACCCCTTTCGGTTGCCACTTACTTTTAACGTTATGTTTATAAAATATGAATGAACACACTAAACTACTAATGGCATTCGATTCTGGTGAAATACAAGCAGAAGCATTTATAAATTGGGCAATACACAAACTGGAAAATGGTGAGGAAAGTCAATCGCTAAATGAACTTGCATGCATAACAAACCCAATTTTTTCGGAAGAGAGAAATTTATTTATACATGCAGTAGCAGAACTTGGAGGCATATTCCCACCCAATAACGAATTAAAAACATTAGTAGCAATTAAAATCGCTGAAAATATTGTTAAAGGTATTATAGACGCTAATCAAGGCTGTACAAAGATCGCGGAAATAAGTAGAGAGTTAGAAAGCCCTGATATACTTGCTATGTTCGAGCTATTGTCTCATGAGCAGTATAACCATGAGGGTTTAGGGATAACAGCAGAAAATACAAAACCAAGTATAATTGAGGAAGCTAAGAAATTAATAAACAAAACATAACAAGTGCATCAAGCCGTTCGCTGTCGCTCACTGGACGAACAAAAGCTCCGCTTTTGTCCGCCCCTTATGCTAATCGTTAAACCTATAAGGAACCCACCATGAGGAAATATGCAGCATTAATATTATTCGTTTATGGGTTTATTTTTGGTAGTGAATATTTAGTTCATAATTTAACAGGCTTTATTTTAGTTCTAGATTATCCAAATCATTACTTTAATATTGCTTTTCACTTCCTTATCTATATAGGCCTTATGGTTTCAGCATATCTTGTAATTAAAAATAATCCAAATGCAAAATACATTGCACTCTTCTCTCTGCTAGCATGGTTGTTTTATGAATTTGAACCAATTACATGGCCAGTAAATAGTCCGCTATTTTATGAAAGAATGGGCATTAAAGGGTGGGAAGCATGGAAAAGAACAATAGATATTGCTTCAATTGGTATAATTCATTCATCTTTACTAATATTGGCTACATCTAGCCTATTTATAAAAAGGTTTAACAAGTAAATCAAACCGACGCCAAAAAGCGGCGCGGTTTATTAGAAACGTTATGCATAAAAAATTAAATACAGAAGAAATAGAGGCCAAGCGGCAGGAAATTATAGTTAATTCTTTTAATGAAGAAATGACACTAAAAAGAATTAAGCTAGTAAAATTAGTCGGCTTTGCGTTTCTAGCACTAATTTTAATAACTGGGTTTTATTTTAATAATGCAATAATCGTTACAATTGCATCAGCAATTTACATTATTATTACATTGAAAGAGAAAATCGGTTACGGATATGGCGTGCTTGTGTATAAAAGCATAATTAGAATGCTTTTAACCGATAAAGATGCCAATGAAAAATATAATAAAATCGTAGATAGTAGCAATATCAAAAAGAATGATGACTATCATGCATAACAAGCAAGTCAAGAACGCTCGTTACACTCGCTGGGACTTTTTAAAAGCGGCGCTCTCGCTTCGCTTTCAAAAAGCCCCTTACTTAAGTCGTTGAAGCTGTAGAAAAACCCTAAGTTGGCATGCTACTAAAATGTGAGACGATATAAGCGCTTAAAATTATTTATCCTGAACGCGAATATGAATTTT
>JAPHTF010000179.1 GCA_026197095.1 Gammaproteobacteria bacterium | reverse complement strand
TTCTAAGAACCCTTACCTTTCTTTCCAGTTCTCAGGTGCTAAAACAGGCGATACTGTTGAACTGAGCTGGTCTGATAACAACGGTGATTCTGAAACAACGTCGACTAAAGTTCGTTAATAACAATAACTACAATTATCCTTATCATTTAGATGACAGGAGTTTTTAAAATGAAAAAAATCATCATAGCAGCAACAGCTTTACTCGTCGGTTTAGCGCCGATGATGGCTGAAGCTTCTCCCAGAGGGGATTTGAAGGAGTTTCGTGACTACTTCACTAAAATGAACCCTGGAATTAAATTGCAATCATATGCAAACGGTATCTATGCATTAGACGAAAATCGTCGTGTAGAATGGGAAAACATTGAAGAATTCCCTCCTTATGAAGATGGCGTCGATGCAGGTGCTCGTTTATTCAAGAAGTATGGCGTTGCAAAATGTTTTCCTAATGGCGGCAAAGGTATTCGCCAAAACTACCCAATGTATAAAAATGGTGTAGTTCATACTTTAGAAGGTGATCTGATGGCTTGCCTGAAAAAGAATGGCGTTGATACTAAAAAAGAAAAATTGTCTTATGGTAAAGGCAAGTTTGCTGGCATCGCGGCATACATGACCAGTACCTCTAAAGGGAAAGCGACCAATGTTAAGATTGATCCTAGTCGTACATCAATGGCAATTTATGAGCAAGGTAAAAGACATTTCTATGCTAAGCGTGGCCAATTAAACTTCTCTTGTGCTGATTGCCATATTTATAACCATGGCATGATGGCTCGTGGTAACTTACTCAGTCCTGCATTGGGTCAAACATCACATTTCCCTGTATGGCGTCGTAGTTGGGCTTCGAAAACTGCTGCGAAAAATGGCAAATCTGGCGCATTCGATGGTTTTGGTACAATCCAACGTCGTTACGGTGGTTGTAACAAACAAGTGCGTGCAAAACCATTGAAAGGTAAAGATGGCAAGCAACATCCAGAGTACGTCGCTCTTGAGTATTTCCATACTTATATGAGTAACGGTATCAAAATTAATGGTCCTGCTGTACGTCAGTAAGACTTATCAAATTTGATAAATTAAAAGCCCGACAATAGTCGGGCTTTTTTTTATCTACTTATAATGCAATATCTAAAAGTCATATAAATCAAACTCATACTATACACCTGAGCTCGTAATAAAAAATTTTGTTTACCTTTAAGGTATAAGATGACTAAAAATTCATCATTCCGGCATGGTTTTAGCCTGAATGATGTTATGTATAATTTTTATCTTTTACATTTCAATGCAGGGCTCTAAGCTCAGGTTTATATTTGCACTCAATTACAAATTATCTTCTTGCTGAGAATCTTTTGCTTTAAAACCTGGTCTTAATGGGCAATATACTTCTCCATCAGCTGCAGCTTCGAGTTGTTGATAAATCGCTTCAAGAGCCTGATCGGCTGTGGCATGTATATATTGTTCACCTATATGCTGAGCTAATTGAGTGCGTTCCATAATTTGCATGATCTGTCTTTTTAACCCACTAAAGACTAACTGCACACTATTGTCATGTAAGCGTGTCACTAACTGGTGCAAGATATCCTCACCAGAAGCATCCAGCTCATTTATACCATCCCCTACTACCAGGATAAACTTTGCATTCGGATTGTCCGCAACAGCGGCGATAATTGCCTCTTCAAAATATGAGACATTGGCAAAATAAAGTGAGCCATCAAAACGCATGGCAACAACCTTTTCATCCACGGGTAAATCAGTATGCACTCGAATATCTCTTAATGTGCCATCCTGGTAACGCCCAAGAAATGCAATGCGTGGACTCATAGTACGATACAAATACAAACCAATCGCAAGTCCCGTACCAATCATAATGCCTTGATCGAGATGAGGTGCAAAACCGAGTGTCGCTACGAAAGTGGCGACTGATGCTATTCCATCATGCTTGTTTGCATTCCAGGCATGCTTAACTGCTTTAAAATTAATTAAACCAAAAACTGCCATCATAATAACCGCAGCTAAAACAGCCTCTGGTAAGTGATAAAGCAACGGTGTTAAGAACAATAAAGTAATAAGCACAATAATCGCAGTAAAAACAGATGAGAATCCTGTTTTTGCACCTGCATTTAAGTTCACCGCTGAACGCGAAAAGGAACCACTGGCTGGGTAAGCCTGGGTAAAGCTACCCACAATATTACCTAAACCTTGACCAATTAATTCCTGGTTAGGATCGATGTGATCTTTAGTTTTAGCCGCCATTGCTTTTGCAATTGAGATGGCTTCCATAAATCCAACTAAAGCAATAACAATCGCGCTGGGCAATAGAGTGATAATTAAATCCATATTAAAGACGGGGGCCTGAAGTTTAGGTAAGCCTTCAGGAATAACACCAACGACTTTACCGCCCTGCCCCTCAAAATCAATTAACCAGCTAATAATTATTGTCGCAGCGACAACAAATAAAACGCCAGGCAGTTTGGGAGCGAATTTTTTCAACCCCATCATAATGGCAAAAGCACCGATACCCATAATTAGTGTCAATATATGAGTGTCTCCGAGTTGCTCAGCAACCCCCCAAATACGCCCCATAAAGGGATCACTTACCATCCCGGGCAACTTAACACCAAAAATTTTAGGTAACTGAGAAAGACCTATAACAATAGCAGCAGCATTGGTAAATCCAACAATGACGGGGTGTGATAAAAAATTTACGACTATTCCCAGTCTAAAAATACCTAAAAACATCTGAAACAAACCAACAAGCAATGCCATAAACATGGCTAGTGCGATATAGTGCTCTGGTGATGTGGCAACAGGTGCTAAAGCAGTGGCCAGCATAATTGATACAACAGCAACCGGGCCGGTGGCTAGCTGACGTGAGGAACCCCAAAGAGCAGCAATCATGACCGGCAAAAAGGAAATATAAAGCCCATAATAAGCGGGCAAACCCGCAAGTTGCGCATAAGCCATTGATTGTGGAATAAGAACAAGAGCGACAGAAATACCCGCGATGATATCAGCCCTAAGAACATTTTTATCTTTTAGCTCTCCAACCCAGGCCAAAAATGGAAAAATCTGCCTTAAATTCATTCTTATCTCCATGATTTAACAACGATTAAATAATTATCATCTAAATCTCATCATATCAGCATCTTTCGAAACATTGTATTTCAATATATAATGAACGGCTAATAACCGCCTAAGTTCAACAATTCGTCTATTTTGAATGCAGTTGTCATTTTTTCCCGCGGATATAAAACCATAAAGAACTTTTTAATTTTTCATGATTTAACTGGAGAATACTCTTGGCTATTGCTATGGATAAACTAAATAAGAAAAACATTATTGCTGCTGTAATTTTTATACTTCTCGGCATATATATAAGCAGTGTTGTACCTTCAATTGAAGTGGCATGGGTATCAGCCATTTTATTACTTACCATATATCTATTTGCCTTTGAGATTGTTCCGGTTGATGTTGCCGCTGTCACTGTCATGGTTGTACTTGGATTAACCGGCTTATTTGCCTCGTATATGGGTTTAAGTGCACCGCTGGTTGAACCAAAAAATCTTTTTAATGGTTTTGCGGGCAATGCCGTAATGTCTATTGTTGCCGTTATGATCATTGGCTCCGGTTTGGATAAAACAGGCTTAATGTCGAAAGTTGCAGGATTTATTCTAAAAGTGGGTGGCAGTACAGAAGCACGCATAATACCTATCGTATCTGGTACAGTTGGATTTATTTCAAGCTTCATGCAAAACGTCGGTGCTGCAGCTTTATTCTTACCCGTTGTTAGCCGTATTTCAGCACGTACCGGCTTATCGATGTCTCGCTTGCTTATGCCAATGGGATTCACTGCTATTCTGGGTGGCACTGTTACTATGGTTGGCTCAAGCCCGCTCATTTTATTAAATGATTTAATCCTGACATCAAATAGTGCTTTGCCTGCAAATGTCACACCGATGAATACATTCAGCATATTCTCTGTAACGCCAATTGGTTTAGCGCTCATTGCCACAGGTATTTTATATTTTGTAATTGCCGGTCGATTTGTTTTACCTAAAAATAAAACTGAAGGTAGTGAAGCCACGAGTGCCGTTGATTATATTAAAGAAACTTACGGCGCGGATTATGGTGTTTATGAAATTAAAGTATTAAAAGACAGCTCGCTAGCAAATAAAAATGTCCTGCACGTTGAACGTCAATATAAAATTCGTGTTGTAGCGGTTAGTACAGGCCAAAAAGGTGAACCTATTTGGCCTCACCGTGAAACAAAAATTGAAGAAGGTCAAACCTTAGGTGTCATTGCAAGCACAGAGGCTATTGAAAATTTAACTTCTTCTACAGATATTAAGGCCAGTAAACATCTATCAATATTTTCTGATCTTTTAGTTGCAAACAAAGGCGGTATAGCTGAACTTGTTATTCCACCAAGCTCTTCTTTAATTGGTAAAACATCTGTTGAATTATGGATGCGTAAAACCTATGGCTTAGCCATTTTAGCTATTCATCGTGGTGGAGAAACTATTCGTGAAGGTGATGGTGTACGTGATTTACCATTACAGGCCGGTGATACGCTTGTGGGTCATATCATGTGGAATGCTCTTGATCGTTTAAAGAAGGACACGAAAAATTTCGTTGTCGTAACGACTGAATATCCACATGAAGAAACTCGCCCACATAAATTAGGCTTTGCTATTTTCTTCTTCGCAATTGCATTAGGCCTGGTACTGTTCTCTGACTTACGTTTATCTATTTCATTATTAGTCGGAGCTATGGGCATGGTATTAAGTGGCGTGCTTAGCATGGACGAAGCCTATGAAGCGGTAAGCTGGAAAACAGTATTTTTGCTGGCCAGCTTAATTCCATTAGGTTTTGCGGTTGAAAGCTCAGGCACAGCTAAATGGATTGCAGAAGCCACATTAAATGTTTTGGGTAATGTAGATATTTGGGTTTTACAAGCTGCAATTGCCATTCTCGCAACATTCTTTACCCTGGTTATGTCTAATGTAGGCGCAACGGTATTACTTGTTCCTCTTGCTGTGAACATAGCCATTGGCGCAGGTGCCGATCCAGCAGTGTTTGCTTTGACCGTTGCAATTGCAACATCAAACTCATTCCTGATTCCTACTCATCAGGTTAATGCACTTATTATGGGGCCTGGTGGTTACCGTGTACCTGACTTCTTAAAAGCCGGTGGAATTATGACAATCCTGTTCCTGATTGTGTCATTAACTATGTTGAACATTGTTTTTTAAAAATAAGAATAAATAAACTGACGGGGCAAAATTAATTTGCCCCGTTTTTTATCATAAATATATATTTGAACTGTTCTAATTAAGTACTGTTTTCTTTCATCGATTAAGAGGAAATGTTTTGTGAATAAAATCCTTGCCGCACTTACGATGCTTTTATTGCCAGGAATGGCATTAGCTTCATCGAATGCACAAACACTCGAGCTAACTAAACATCCAGTGGGTTATGCTGCTTTAGCTATTTTTGTTATTGCTTACCTCCTGGTAATGGCTGAGGAGTTTACCCACTTACGTAAATCAAAACCCGTTATTCTTGCTGCCGGTATCATCTGGGCGCTCATCGGTTATGTTTATGTGAGTCACGGAATGCCACATGAAGCCGAAGCGGCTGTACGCCATAACCTGCTTGAGTATGCAGAATTGATGTTGTTCCTCTTGGTCGCGATGACTTACATTAATGCCATGGCTGAGCGTCAGGTTTTTGATGCATTACGTGCATGGCTAATTAATAAAGGATTTGGTTTCCGTTCACTCTTCTGGATAACAGGTATTCTTGCTTTCTTTATTTCTCCCGTTGCAGATAATTTAACGACAGCATTATTAATGGCCGCTGTTGTGATGGCTGTAGGGGGTGACAACCAACGCTTTGTTGTACTGGCCTTAATTAATATTGTTGTTGCCGCTAATGCAGGTGGTGCATTCAGCCCATTTGGTGACATCACTACGTTAATGGTTTGGCAAAAAGGTATTGTTGATTTCTGGGGCTTCTTTGCACTCTTTATTCCTGCTGTTGTAAACTTTGTTGTGCCAGCAGCGATTATGCACTTTGCTATTCCAAATGAAAAACCCACTGCAAGCAGTGAAGACGCACCTATGAAACGTGGTGCACTTATCGTAGTAGCGTTATTCTTATTAACAATTGTTACTGCTGTGAGTTACCACAACTTCCTGCACTTACCTCCTGTCCTAGGGATGTTAACGGGTTTAGCTTATTTGCAATTCTTTGGTTTCTATCTGAAGAAAACACATAACTTTGATATCTCTCCTTATGATAAAGAAAAAGCCAAACAGCACATGGGGGATATTGTTCCATTTGATGTCTTTAACAAAATTGCGCGGGCAGAATGGGATACCTTATTATTTTTCTACGGCGTAGTTGTCGCAGTGGGTGGTTTAGGTTTCTTAGGTTACCTGGCGTTAGCATCTGATGTTATGTATAACCAATGGGGCGCAACTTCCGCTAACATTGCAGTGGGTGTACTTTCTGCCGTTGTTGATAATATTCCGGTCATGTTTGCTGTATTAACGATGAATCCTGAAATGGCGCAAGGACAATGGTTATTGGTTACATTAACTGCCGGTGTTGGGGGTAGTTTACTATCAGTCGGTTCGGCAGCAGGTGTTGCCTTAATGGGGCAAGCTCGCGGAATATATACTTTCTTTGCACACCTTAAATGGTCCTGGGCAATTGGCCTGGGTTATGCCGCCAGTATCTGGGTTCACATGTGGATTAATGCCAGTCTGTTCTAACCAAGATAAAGATTTTAATTTAAAAACGGGAGCTTATTTAGAATAAGCTCCCGTTTTTTTATTCCACGCATAGAAATAATGCAGGGATAGTTATAAGATAAAATTTATAATAATAAATCAAGGGTTAAATATGCATAAAACTACTGGAGCAGTTTCCAACTTACTCGGTGCATTTCATATGGCAGACGTCTCAATGCGTTATAGCCTATTTGTCCCTCGTGTTTATAACCTTGCACTCTCCTTAGGATTTGAAGCTGGCAAGATCATGCCATCGCGTGCCTTTTGTTCAGATGAGAGCCAGGGCTACCCTATTATTCTTCTTGCTAAACACTTTAGCACTTTCCCTTTTAACCATGGTGTAGTGGGCGGCGTTGTCGCAACTGATCGTCATCGCCCTCATGCTCACCATGGTAAAGATCTTATTATTATTCAAGCTAGTCACGTTGGTTATGATCCTAAAACTGAAGAGTTTGGAACCTACCGACGTTTACAAACTGAACAACAAAATGAAACATCTAACTGTGGAAAAATCTGTGGTGTACTAGACCGATACTTAAAAGAATATGAATTTGCTCGTCATAACATTTACTTAGCAAATAAAAACGGTCAACATAAAGTCATTATTGATAATCAGCTGCTTCACATTGATCGCGAAGAAGGATTATTTCTCAAGCTTAACCAGTTTGTTGATGTCGACGAACGAGGTGAACCTCTTCCTGAATATTCAAAGAGTACAGCAAAAGTATTTAATGCATCTCCAAACTTAAACAAATATTTACAGGACTATAAATGGGAAGCAGGAAATGGTGCTGTAATAGATAAATATTTACATCCTGATCTTTTTTATTACAAACGTAAAATTAGTGAGCATGAAGAAGGTCATGATCACCTGGAATCAAACCTGATAAATATAATGCCTTATATTGTAGCTTCTGATTGGCCTGCTTTAACTGCAGCGCAGGCAAATACCCAGGTTGAATTTGATCGTACTTTTAGAACCATCAGCCAGGAACCCGCTTATAAAGGGAAAAAAGTATTATTTATATCAGGCTTAAATGTTGATATTTCCCCACAAAAAGATCAATTGTTCCCGCTTACCAAATTTATTCCCTGGGCTGCTTATGCACAGGATGAAAAGGGTAACCAGCAAACCTGGGAACAAGCTGAGCTGTTTGAAAAACTTCAGGCGCAATCAACTGAAAACCCAGATCAAATTAATTTAGAATCCGCGATTGAAATAATGCATAATACTAAAGAGATTCACCTGCCTTTCTAACTTTTTTTGCTTGCTTCTCCTATATATTCTTACTGCAAAATCCATCTGTCTTCACTTCTCGGCTTTTAACCTGTAAATTAACCTTAAAAGTCCAAGATATAATTTTTATCCTTTAACTCTGAAGAAGTATAAGGAATAATAATAAAATGAAATTTATCAATGGTTTACATTATAACAATGTGCGTGGTGATATTTTTGGAGGCCTAACGGCTACTGTAGTTGCCCTCCCTCTCGCCCTTGCAATGGGTGTCGCCTCCGGTGCAGGTCCAATTGCCGGAATTTACGGTGCTATTTTTGTTGGTTTCTTTGCTGCCCTTTTTGGTGGCACACCCGCTCAGGTTTCAGGTCCAACCGGTCCTATGACTGTTGTCATGGCATTAATATTTACTCAATACACAACTTTATTTCCTGGCGATCCTGCAACAGGTGCAGCGCTGGCCTTTACTGTAGTCATGATGGGCGGGCTATTTCAAATACTGTTCGGCATTCTACGTATAGGTAAATTTATCGAATTTGTTCCACACCCCGTTGTCTCCGGCTTTATGAGTGGAATCGGCGTTATTATTATTCTGATTCAAATTGGCCCTTTGTTTGGTCATGCAACCCCCGCTAAACCACTGTCTGCTGTAGAAATGATTCCCGAGTTTTTAAGCAATATTCACAGCGGTTCTCTCATTTTAGGCTTAATTGCCCTTGCGATTGTTTACGGTGTACCCAAGTTTTCACCTAAATTAAATAGAATGATACCTTCTCCATTATTGGCTCTTATCGTTGGCACTGCAGCCTATATGTTCACAATGAAAGATAGTGGTGCCCCCATACTTGGCCAAATTCCAACCGGTTTCCCGGCAGCTCAACTCCCGACTATCATGCTTGAGCATCTACCCGATATGGTTGAGTCAGCACTGATTCTGGCAGCGCTTGGCGCTATTGACTCCCTACTGACCTCATTGGTTGCCGATAATATTACACGTACACATCACAAGTCTGACCGAGAACTCATTGGCCAGGGTATCGGTAATACAGTGGCGGGTATGTTTGGTGGCTTACCAGGAGCAGGCGCAACCATGCGTACTGTGGTAAATATTAAAGCCGGTGGTTTAACCCCTATTTCTGGTGCCTTACATGCAGTCATTCTGCTGGCTATCGTTTTAGGTGGCGGAGAATTGGCTTCAAATATTCCAAAAGCGGTACTGGCAGGTATTCTGGTAAAAGTGGGGACTGATATTATCGATTGGGATTATCTAAAACGCTTAAAAACTATCCCTCTATCAGGCACCATCCTCATGGTGACAGTACTGTTGATGACCGTCTTTATTGACCTCATCATGGCCGTGGCCACTGGCATGGTAATGGCTGCCATGATATTTATGAAATGCATGTCTGATTTACAACATGAAAGTGCGCTGGCGGTTAATTTACCTACTGACGAAACCCCTATGAGTGAACATGAAAAAACTATTCTTAAAGAAGCACAGGGGCGAATTCTTTTATACTATATGGAAGGGCCATTAAGTTTTGGTGCTGCCAAAGGTATGGTACGTCGCCTGGCTAACTTCAGCGAATATGATTCCCTGGTAATTGATTTAAGTGGCGTCCCTTCAGTGGACTTCACCTCCGCCATGGCGCTCAATGATATGATCAGGGACACGCTGGCATCGAGTGAACGTTTTGTCTTTCTGGTTGGCTTACGTCCTAATGTAAAAGCCTTTTTGCATAAACAAGGTACTCTAGAGCCTGTTGATAAAGATCATATATATGACGCCAGAACACCGGCACTTTGCCATGCCGCACGCGTAATTAATATATTTCCGGAAGCGTGTAACCCTGCTTGAGAATATTAAGCCTGGTAAAACAATAAAGCCTGATGTTTAAATCAGGCTTTTTATTTTTATTTAGTATTATTGAATGTGAGTTTAATCGTTAGTGGTCATCAATATATAAAAAATAAACATCAACGATTAAATATCCGCCGAGTATCAAACCTATCCATAACACCATACTGCCTGTCGGCCAACTACTGGCTAAATGATATTTTGATAAACGACTGGCCTGAAAAATTAATTGAAAGCCTTGCCAGCTTTGTTGTACAACCCGCGTTGCACCATTATTAACAGCGTGTAATAAGTTATAACTAACTCGTGCTATTGCCGGTAATAACTTTCGATAACTCCATTCAAAATCAATATTCACTGAGCGCAGTTCAGGTGGATATAAACCTTGTTTGTTTAACCAGACAAAGGCCAGCGCAGAGAAGAAAAGAATTTGCAATTGCGCCAATACATGAGTCATATCATAAGGCCAGTAATCCACCTTCCAGGGTAATAATGCATAAAGGTATTGTGGTTGTGTGCCAATAAATATACACAGCACTGCCGCAATCATCATGGCAATCAACATATTGTTGGGGGCTTCTTTAACACGAATACCGGAGTCATGATGGAAAAATGCAAAGTATGGAATTTTTATGCCGGCATGATGAAAAACACCTGCAGAAGCAAACAATAACATTAACCATAAATAGTTATGCCCTTCCTGTAACATGGCCGTCATCACCATGGACTTGCTGACAAAACCACTGAATAAAGGGAAAGCTGAAATAGATGACGCGCCAACAATACAAAGCAATGCTGTTTTAGGCATGCTTTTATATAAGCCGCCTAAGTCTGATCCGTTAATATTTCCAACACGGTATAATACTGCACCCATAGTCATAAATAACAAACCTTTAAATATGACGTCATTAAAGGCATGTGCCACTGCACCATTGAGTGCCAATGCCGTACCGATACCGATACCACACACCATGAAACCCACCTGGTTAATCATACTGTAAGCCAGTACTCGACGTAGATCGTTTTCAATTACAGCATAAAAAATGGGAAAGCATGTCATTGCTGCGCCAATATAAACGAGGAGATCTGTACCGGGAAAACCACGCGCTAAAGCATAGACTGCAACTTTGGTTGTGAATGCAGATAAGAAAACGGTTCCTGTTGGTGTTGATTCAGGATAAGCATCTGTTAACCAGTTATGCAAAAACGGGAAGGCAGACTTAATACCAAAGGCCAGTAAGATTAACCACCCTGCTGTGCTTTCAATACCGATATAATTAAATTCAGTTGAGCCTGTTTGATGATAATAAGTCAACGCACCAGCAAGTAACAATACGCCCGACATCACCTGAAAAATTAAATAACGTATGCCGGTATTGATAGAACGTTCTGAACGACGCGCCCATATTAAAAAGACTGAACTTAATGCCAGGCCTTCCCAGAAAATAAACAGTGTAATTAAGTCTCCAGCAAAAACGGCACCTAATGCACTACCGGCATAAAGTAATCCTGCCACCTGTTGTATGGTGTCACGCACATGAAGTGCATAAACAATGGCAATAAAACTGGCGATATGAAACAAGTAACCAAACAACAAACTCAGTTTGTCTACTCGCATAAATTCAAGCTGATAACTAAAAACAGTAACTTGATAACTCAACTCTTTTGCTGTAACTAAGACATCAGTTGCAACCATAGGTACAAAAGGCTGTACGTCTAACCATAAATGCAAACCACCAAGTACCGGGGTTGCCAGCAAAATAATATTACGCACATTGCCATGCGTTACCAGCACTAGTAACGCAGCGAGAAAAAATGGAATATAGGGTGGCAGTTCACTCATCCAGATCATATCGCATTATTCCTTATCATTATTCCGTATCATTTTTCATCATTCCTTTTGTCGTAATAGTCTTCCTTTCGCATGAGTACTTTGCGCATTTCTTTAGCAATAACAACTAACACTACGCAGGCCACAAACCCGTAGATAGCATAGAATCCTGGAAAACCTTCCCATGGATGAATGCTATGCCGGTGTACAATTAAATCTGCAACAAACAAAATGGTACAAATAATATAAAAGCCACGTAATAAATGAGTAACATTACGCGGCTTATCAAACAAATACGTTTTTTCATCTTTCTCTTGATTAGACATCAGTTTCCTCCTCCATTCGTAGCACTCGCTGCGCTAACTGCAAGGTTATAAAACGGATCTGGATAAAAGAAAAGAACAATACAGGCCAGTGCAGTTAGACTCAGAGCAAGTAGCATCGTTAACGGCGCCTCTTTAATTTCAGTATACGTTTCACCCTCAGCTGGTTTTGCAAAAAAGGCATTTACTGCAACTGGTAACAGGTAAGCAATATTTAATAATGTACTGATCATTAACACCGCGAGTAAAATCCATTGCTCAGCATGAACGGTTCCCAATGCTAAATACCATTTACTCCACATACCACCAAACGGTGGCAGACCGATAATACTTAAACTGCCAATCGTAAATGCCATAAAAGTAATCGGCATCGCCCGTCCCAATCCACGCATTTGACTAATATCCGATTTATGTGCAGCTACTAAAATAGCTCCTGCTGCAAAGAACAAGGTGATCTTGGCAAAGGCATGCATCGCAATATGCATCGAGGCACCGAGTAAACTCATTTTTGTCGCAATCAATGCGCCAAGGACAATATAACTCAGCTGACTAATAGTTGAATAAGCAAGCCGTGCTTTAAGGTTGTCCTTGGTCATGGCGATGAGTGAGGCTAATAATATCGTTGCTGCAGCAAACCAGATTAACCAGTCACTGGCACCTGAACTTAAAATGAAATCACTGCCGAAAATATAAATCGTCACTTTCAAAACGGTAAACACACCAGCCTTAACAACTGCAACCGCATGCAATAATGCACTCACAGGTGTCGGTGCAACCATCGCAGCCGGTAACCATTTATGAAATGGCATAACTGCTGCTTTACCCACACCAAAAATAAATAAAGCATACAGAATACCCGCATAAGCAGGATCGAGTTTTCCTTCGAGGATACCTCCCGGTTTAAAATCAAGTGTTCCCGCAACCGACCAAGTAATAAGTATGGCTAATAACTGAAAACCAATAGATGTGCCTAACAAAATACCTAAATAAACACGCCCACTGCGTTTTGCTTCTGCCGTTCCGGAGTGCGTAACTAATGGATAAGTTGAAATAGTTAAAATTTCATAACATAGAAATAAGGTGAACATATTGCCTGAGAATGCAGCAGCCAGTGTCGCACTAATGGCAATAGCAAAAGCGGCATAAAAACGTGTCTGATTTTTTTCATGATGACCACGCATATAGCCAATTGAATAAATTGAAGTGATTAACCACAATGTTCCTGCAACCAGTGCGAACAACATACCCAAAGGTTCAATACTAAAACTGATTGTAATACCGGGTATCACTTCAAACAACTCAAGTGCAGGTACTTCACCTGCTTGCACACGCATAGCCAGTGTTATAACAATAAAAGCAATAAGAGATGCGGTTATGAGTGTGATTGCTTCACGTAGATTAGGTTGCTTATCTGCAAAAACAATTAATACTGAGGCAATGAGCGGTAATAAGATAGCCAGTGCAATGAGTTGTTCACTCGCTATAACATTCATCTAGTGATTCTCATTAGTTCACTCCCGGAAGCAATAATTTAATTGCTTGCTCTGCTGTACCAACAGTAAGTTCGGTATTAAAACCAAAATACACGTTAGCAAATACCAATACCCATGTGGGGATCAATAACATAAGTGGTGCTTCTTTTATTGTTTCAGGCTGAATAGAATCATTTTCCGATTTGAAATACAGTGTTTCAATCAGTTTCCAAACATAAATAACCGCAAGCAACGATCCTAATAAAATCACTACCACAATTAACCAGTATTGTTTTTCAATAGCAGCAAGAACCAGGTACCACTTACTAATAAAACCGGCAGTTCCCGGCACACCTATTAAACTTAAGCCACCAATCACAATAGCCGCAAAGGTCCACGGCATGTGTTTACCCAAACCCGATAAATGTTCCAGTCGACTTGAGCCGACCCGATACACCAAAGCACCTATAGCCATGAACAAGGCACCCTTCATTAAAGCATGATTAAATAAATGCACTAAGGTTGCAGTTAAACCTAACACTGAACCAAATCCTATGCCCAACATCATGTAACCAACTTGTGCGACACTGGAATATGACAGTAAACGTTTACTGTCTTGTTGATAAACAGCATAAAAAGACATCATTAAGATACCCACCACACAAAGTATCAAGAACAACTCGTCAGTCGGTGTATTTTCGATAAAGGAAAAACCAAAGACACTAAAGATGACACGCAGCATGACATAAACGGCAACCTTGGTCGCTGTAGCCGAAAGAAAGGCAGTGACAACAGAAGGTGCATACGTGTAGGCATTGGGTAACCACAGGTGCAAAGGGAATAAGGCCAGCTTTAGTGCAAACCCAACCATAATAAATGCAAACGCGGTATGAATCGTGCGATGCTCATAAAGCTCTGGCAGTCGTTGTGCCAGGTCCATCATATTTAAAGTGCCGGTCATAGCATATAACAAACCAACACCAATCAAAAAAAATGTAGCTCCAATAGAGCCCATAATTAAGTATTGATAAGACGCAGTTAATGCCTGACGTTGTTGACCTAAACTGATCAATGCATAAGATGATAGTGATGATATTTCAAGAAATACAAATAAGTTAAAAATATCACCCGTTTGCGTAATGCCTAACAAACCTGTCAGACACAACATGAATGCGGCATAAAAAAGTGAATGCTGTTGTTCAGGAATTTCTTTCTCAACACTTTTTAACGCATAAGGAAAAATGACTGCAGCAATACCCGAGACAATGAGTGCCACCAATGCATTAGCAGCATCAATCCGATATTCAATCCCCCAAGGTGGTGCCCAGCCACCTAATTCATAACTAATAATATTACCCGTACTTACATTTGCTAACTGCATGCAAGCTAAGGTAAAGACAGACCAGCTTACCAGTGTACTTATCAGCCATGGAGCACGTCCGTTTGGTAATATCGCAACTATAGGTGCTGTTAATAAGGGTAAGACAACAATGAGTAAACTTAAATGACTTTCAATCACAGTGACTGATCCTGGTTATGTATATCATCTTCTTCAATGGTGCCGTAGGTTTCTTTAATACGAACAACCAGAGCAAGACCCAGCGCTGTAGTTGCCACACCCACCACTATCGCGGTGAGAATTAAAACATGCGGTAGAGGATTTGAATAAAGTGTGATTCCCTCTTCAATAATTGGAGTAGCTCCGTCTTTTACGTTACCTATACTTAT
The DNA here is from genome assembly GCA_026197095.1 of Gammaproteobacteria bacterium. Lineage (GTDB taxonomy): Bacteria > Pseudomonadota > Gammaproteobacteria > UBA6429 > Thiohalophilaceae > JAGLTQ01. Next base: position 7,154 of record JAPHTF010000179.1, on the reverse strand, counting down.
GTAAAGTAAAAATACTGAAACCTGGAAAATATTTAATCCAGCAATTTTTTTTATCAGGTTGCCACGGCTGATAACGGTATAAAACCCCGCCATCATAATAATAATAACTAACCAGTAATTATAATGTTCAACAATATATTTCATTATTCACATTCTTCTTCAGAACGACCTCGTTCAGCAAAAGCAAAGAAAATAATCAACATTACAGCCATTACTGTTATACCTACACCCAGCTCAATGACTAAAATACCCAGGTGTTGTCCTGCAACCTGGGTTGAAGCTAACACGCCGTATTCAAGATAATTTCCACCAAGCAATAGACTGGCAACACCTGTAGCTGCATAAATCAAAACACCTAAGCTGGCTAATGCACGTAAAATGTAAGGTGGTATAACTTTTTTTGCACTAGCAACACCGAAGACCAACGCATAGAGAATAATGCCTGTACTAAAAATTATCCCTGCCTGAAATCCACCACCGGGCCCAAAATCACCATGAAATTGCACATACAACGCAAACAGGAAAATCAACGGTATTAAAAATTTTGAAACAACTCTTAATATCAGGTTATGTTTCACGGCTATTCCTTATTGCTTCGAGTTTCGAAGGGTATTTTCGATTTACGCCGGCCACCAATTAATAGTAATACGGCAATACCGGCAGTAAAAATTACAGTTACTTCTCCCAGGGTATCAAAACCACGATAACTGGCCAGCACCGCAGTGACCACGTTAGGGACGCCGGTTTCAGGTAAACTTTTTTTCAGGTAATAAGGTGCGACATGTTTTTGTGCAGGTGCATTAGGATCAGCAAAGGCAGGAATATCCGATGTGCCATAAATCAACATGCCACCGGTAATGAGTACTACACTTAAAGGCAACCATGGTTTATGAGTCGGTTGTTTTTCTTCTTTTTGTACATCTTCATGCGCATAAGTTAGCGCCAGGGTTGCTAGCATTAATATAGTTGATATACCGGCGCCAACAGCTGCTTCAGTGAAAGCAACATCCGCTGCATCCATTGCCACAAATAATCCTGCTGACAAAAAACTAAACCCACCAAATAACATGATTACAGCAAACAAACTGCGCATACGAATAATCGCCACTGCATGAATAGCGATAAGACTTAACAGCGTAATATCAACAGCGCTCTCAATCATGACTTATCAAACTCTTCTGGATTTAAAACTTCAGGGTCTGAAAGAAGAGGTTTAAGCCCACCAATCATGGCGGCATTCGCCAGTGAATGTGATGCCGTTGGACTCGTCAGAAAAATAAAAGCAAAGATCAGAAATAATTTGAAACTGGCCAGGGTTAAACCTGCTTGAAATCCTAAACCTAATAAAAATAAGGCGGCACAAAGAGTATCCGTGGTACCCGCCGCATGCAGTCGAGTATAAAAATCTGGGAAGCGATGTAGCCCAATGCCCCCAATAATACCGAGCAAGCCTCCAAGTAGCAGGCAAATCCAGCTAAGTATTTCTATCATTTATTATTTGCCCCAGATTTTTTATCTACAGGCACGGCACCATCAGTAAAGAAATTTCCCTGTTCCACTAATTTCAACACAGCAACTACACCAATGAAATTGATCAATGCATATACGATTGCGATATCAAGAAGATCATGTCGCCCGGTTAAAAAAGCAAATACAGCGATGAGTAGAATTGTTTTTGTACCCAACATATTCATTGCCGCGATACGATCATACACAGTTGGTCCCATTAAAGCGCGAACAAGTGCCAGTGAGATCGTGACAAGAATAGCGATAATGGCAACCGCGTACATCATTAATGAAATTCCTCGGGATCAGGAACTTTGCCAGCCATTCGTCCTGTTTGTAAGTCCATTGCACCCTCTTTACTCAGGGCATGAACGATAACTTTCTCTCCCTCTAGTGCCAGAGTAACGGTACCGGGAGTAAGCGTTATGGAGTTTGCATAAATGACCTTACTCAAATCAGTTTTTTGAGTAGCGGGAAGCTCAAAGACTTGCGGGCTAATAGTAGAACCGGGCTTTATAATTCTTTTTACAACATCAATGTTTGCAATGAGGATTTCTTTGCCGAGAAAAACATAATAACGTAATAAACGAAGACCCAGATGAAACGGGTAACTTTCATGATCAATAACATTCATTCGCCTGGAAAGGAAAGCAGTCAACAGCGTCGAAGCGATACCCAGCAAGATCATTAATAGCTCGGTATGTCCTGAGAGGACAAACCAAAATAAAAATATCAGACTCGCAGCGATAATTATTCTCATTATTATTAATCTCTTACGCGCTAACCCATATAAAGGGCTCATTAGTATAACAATCAATATTTAAGATAAAAAGAAGCCAGCTCGTTATATCGTGCTGATAAAACCAGATTAATAGTGATGAATATTTAACCATTAAACAGACGAATAACGGAGTAGAAACTGAATTTTCCTGATATGTGGGGTGATTAATAAAAACATTAGCCAGGTTATTAGTATGTATTATTCTTTTAAGTGGCATTACCCTGGCAAACAAATTATCTGATTGTGGAAATGAGGAAATAAAGCCGGGTTAGCATATCGAAGGCACAAAAATAGTATTCAAGCTTTTAACTTTTAGCATAAAAAAAGGCCTAGCATTTCTGCTAAGCCTTTGATTGTATGGTGGGCCGTCCGCGACTCGAACGCGGGACCAATGGATTAAAAGTCCACTGCTCTACCAACTGAGCTAACGGCCCTTGTTTGGAGGCCGGAATTTTACCGAACTTACTAAGAATAACAAGCCCAATAAGCCGATAATTCCGTTATTTTTTCGGTTAAATTGCGTCCAATTTGCGCATACCGGCAGGTAGCAGTTTCATATCCACTAAAGAGCTTAAAAGCGCTGAAATAAAGGTTGCCTCTTCTTCATAAACCATCTGGTAATACTGAACTTTCATGGTTAACGCGCTACCAAAAACTATGCTCACAAAGACCAGGAACGAACCTAAGGCCAAGGTCGAAACACCGGTAATGGCCTGACCGACTGTACAACCTAAGCCTAAGACGCCACCAAAGCCCATTAAAACAGCGCCTATTATGTGCATATAGAAGTCTTTGAATGAATTAAACCATTCGATACGGAAGTTACGGGTCACTAAAGATAAGATAAAAGATCCCAAAATAACGCCCAATACAGAAACAACACCAAAAGTCATGAAAGCACTGGCAAAACCTGAACCTGCATAACCAAACATTTGGCCAATTGGGCTAATAAAGGTAAATGACTGAGCCTGTAAGTTAGTTGATCCATTTTTTGGCTTGCCTTCTGTACTGTCCATCATCATGTCCCACTCACCGTAGAACTTTGTCATGCTGACAGTGCCATCATCAGTCGTAACAGCCACATTTGAGGTGAAGTACCAGGCAAGCAAAACAATAATCCCGATAGAGACACCGGCAAAAATATTTTCTGAGCTTGTTCTAAAATCTTTTGAATTAAAGACGTAACGTAAAGCAATTGCCGCAACAACAGCTCCTAAAATAATGCGCATGGTCATTGCCGAGACACCAAACCAATTTCCCACGATACTGCCTAAATCTTGAGGTGTATTTAATGAAATAGCTGCTTTACCTAGCCATGGAGCGAAATAAGATTGATACCATGTTGCGGGTAATTCTTTATAGGGATCAACCATGTAATAAGCTATAACAGCAATCACGATGAATACAAAAACTGATTTAATATTACCGCCGCCAATGCGAAGTAATGTTTTATTACCGCAACCACTGGCTAATGTCATACCAATACCAAACAGGATGCCACCCAGGATATAACGGCCCCACTGGAATTCACTGCCGCGATAAGGAGGTAGAGTAGAAGATAAGTCAGCACGTCCTAAACTTTCAAGAATGACAACGCCAATCAAAGCTACCGTGGCCGCTAAAATCCAGGCTCGAAAACGTCCCGTATCCCCCATATTCACCATGTCGGATACTGCACCCATAGTGCAAAAATTCGTTTTGTTTGCGATTGCACCTAAAATAAAGGCAAGAATAAAGACCGTCCACAATAAAAATGATTGTGCCGATAAGAAGCTTTCGAATGACATAATTATAGTTTCCTGATGTAACTGATTGATTTTTAAGGCTATTCAAGGAGCCGTATAAAAGTTCTTGACGAATTATAACGGAAGCCTCTACTGATGTAACCAGTAAACGAAGAGCGACATTACTGAGAGTGCAATTTCCAATACTAAGATTGCGAATAACAAGTTGGGTCAGGGATGTGTGCAGCCTTAAAACCCTGTTGGCGCAAATGACAGGAGTCACACTTGCCACAAGCATGGCCTTTATCATCAGGGGCATAACACGAGAGTGTTTGCGCATAATCCACACCTAAAGCGCTGCCTTTTTGAATAATATCGGCTTTGCTCAAATGTATTAATGGCGTTTCAATTTTTATCAATTGGCCTTCAACGCCTCGCTTAGTCGCGAGATTCGCCATAGTTTGGAAGGCTTCAATATATTCAGGGCGACAGTCTGGATAGCCCGAATAATCCACTGCATTAACACCGATAAAGATCGCCTCAGCATCCAGCACCTCTGCCCAGCCCAGTGCTAAAGATAAAAATACGGTATTACGTGCAGGAACATAAGTCACAGGAATGCCCGCAGCGACTTCTTCATTTGAGCTTTGAGGTACAGCTATTTTGTTATCCGTTAATGCTGAACCCCCAATATCATCCAGGCCAAGATGAACAACCTTGTGTTCAATCACACCTATCGAATCTGAAACTATTTTGGCACTTTCTAATTCTACTTGATGACGCTGTCCATAATTAAAACTCATGGCATAACAGTCATAACCTGCAGCTTTTGCAATAGCCAGCGTGGTGGCGGAATCTAATCCACCGGAAACAAGAACAACGGCTTTTTTAGTCATGGCATAATTTTACAAGAAATAAAAAAGAAAAGAAAAAATAAACCACAGTGGACACAGGGGTTCACAGAGAAAAAATAATATAATAAAAACTCTGTGTACCCCTGTGTCCTCTGTGGTTAAATTTCAGTTTTATTATCGACCAGGCTCATCATTCCAGAGGTATTTATGCAGTTGCATTTGAAAGCGCACCGCAAGCTGGTCTTCTAAAATCCAGTCGGCAAGTATTTGTGGTTTTAATTGTTGGTGACTGGTTGAAAATAATACCTCACATCTTGACAGTAAATCATATTCATTAATTTTATCTACTGCCCATTCATAATCAATACGGTCACAAATAACAAATTTCAGCTGATCATGTGGCGTTAATAAATCAACATTTTCGTACCGGTTTTTTTCTACTTCCTTTGATGCCGGCGTTTTTAAATCCATAACACGACTAACACGGGTATCAACCATTGAAATATCAAGTGCACCACTCGTTTCCAATGAAACATCATAACCTTCATCACACAATAGTTTAAGTAATTCAGGACATTGTTTTTGCGCTAAAGGCTCACCACCCGTAACAGTAATATATTTTGTATTGTATTTTTTTACTTCAGAAATAATTTCTTGAAATGAAAACCATTCACCACCTTTAAAGGCATAAGTGGTATCACAATATTCACAGCGCAGAGGGCAACCTGTTAAACGAATAAATACTGTTGCAAAACCAGATGTTCTTGACTCACCTTGTAACGAATAAAATATTTCCGTAATACGTAAGCGTGAAGCAGACAAATCAATATCTGTTTCTATTTTTTTAATATCTGACATAAAACTTATTGTGCTTTTTGCATACGAACTTCCTGCAATAAGTTCTCTGCTTGACCTGCTTCAGTTGTTCCGGGATAAGCCTGGATTAATTGTTGTAACACCGACTCAGCTTTTGCAAATGATTTTAACTCAAACTGACTATAGCCAATTTTTAACAATGCATCAGCACGTTTAGGACTTTTTGGGTGTTGATCGATTAAGGTTTGGTAATCTTTAACTGCAACATCATATTTTCTTGTATGGTAACTTGTTTCAGCCAGCCAATATTGTGCAATATGTGCATAACGTCCGTCAGGGTAATCATTTAAAAATTGACGAAAGGCCTGTGTTGCTTTTTCATATCGTAATGCACGTAATAGATCAAATGCTTTTTGGTAAGCGATCTGCTCGCCTTCTTTTGACTGAGTGGCTTTGGCAGCAGAAACAGCACTTACGGATGATGTTGAAGATGATTTAGACTTGCTATCCTGAGTAATTGGAGTTTGAGTCGGCACCGGAGTTAGCGGCATTGGCGCGGTGCCAGAACCAGCACGTCGCTCAATTTGAAGTAAACGGCGATCGATATCAACATACAAATCACGTTGGCGTTTTTTTATTTCTTCCAGGCTGTGTTTTTGTAACTCAATTTCACCAACAAGACGCTGCAATTCACTCTGCATGCTCTCCACGCGAACCATAATATCAACCAGACCTTTACTATTAACTAATCTTTCAAGTCGATTCAGTCGTGTATCTATAGATGCTTCATTATCAGCTGAATATGCTGTTGTACTTATCATGCTAATAAAAAACGAGACAAGAATAATCCATGTATTTTTTTTCATATTAATAACCAGTATATAGAATTTCCACACGACGATTTAAATTCCAGGCTGAGTCATCATGACCCAGTGCTACCGGACGTTCTTCGCCAAAACTTATTACCTGAATTTGTTTTTCTGCGACACCTTGTAAAGTCATAATTTGCTTAACCGCTTTAGCACGCTTTTCACCTAAGGCGATATTATATTCCCGTGAACCTCGTTCATCGGCATGACCTTCAAGCACAATCGAGATATCCGGATGTGAAGCAAGAAATTCTGCATGCACAGTAATAATATCCCGGTCTTCATCCTTAATCTGACTGCTATCAAGTTCAAAATATAAAACGCGCTGAGACAAAGGACTATTAGGATCATTTAATGAACTGACTTCTAATTTATCACCCGCAGTAAAGGCACCAGTAGAATCTCCTGCTTTGGAAAACTGATTATCTTCTACCTGGGTATCTGTCGCATCACTTTTCTGGCCACGCTTTTTTAACGGACCTAGGTTACAACCCGCTAATGTCACAACGACAGTCAGTACAACAAAATAGCGCATTAATTTAATCACATTATGCTCCTTAGTTTCCTGTAATTCGGATTAGAGGAATTTAATCTCTACTTATTT
>JAPHTF010000002.1 GCA_026197095.1 Gammaproteobacteria bacterium | reverse complement strand
CTTATTATCACTCAAAGGTTTCTTGGGCATTTCTGCCGCAATCAGTTTTTTAATTAATGCACGAATTGCAGTTGCTGAACATTCCCCTCCACTTGCAGTACTTACATGGCTGGAAAAGAAATATTTTAATTCAAAGATACCCCTGGGGGTATGCATGTATTTTTTCGTTGTAACACGGGAAATAGTGGACTCATGCATATCGACAGCTTCTGCGATATCATGCAGAACAAGTGCTTTCATGGATTCTTCTCCATGCTCAAGAAATTCTTTTTGCCGTTCGACAATGCAATGTGCAACTTTTAATAATGTTTCATTACGGCTTAATAAGCTTTTAATAAACCAACGTGCTTCCTGCAGATGATTTTTCATGGATGAATTGTCATCACTGTTTTTGACATCTTTAATCATGTTGGCGTAAGTTGAGTTAATGCGTAATTTTGGCGCGGCATCAGAGTTAAGTTCAACTTTCCAGGTATTGTTTACTTTTTTAACCGTAACATCAGGAATAATATATTCAGCCTGGTTGGCTGTTACCTGGCCACCGGGGCGTGGGTTCATACTTTGAATAAGTTGAATAACATCTTTGAGATCTTCTTCGGAGATCTTCATTTTACGCATGAGTTGTGGATATTCACGATTTGCCAGTAAATCAAAATAATTATCGACTAAAGTAATGGCATATTCACGTAAATCAATATCATTGGGTTGGCGATGAAGCTGAATTGACAGGCTTTCACGCAAGTCCCGCGCACCCACACCAGCAGGATCAAAATTCTGGATTTGTCTTAATACGGCTTCGACTTCATCTTTTTCAACTTCAATGTCATCTTCTACATCAAGATCAACAAGTGAAGCGGTAATTTCATCTATGCTTGTTTGCAAAAAACCATCATCATTAATTTCATCAACAATAACTTCAGCAATAGCCGCATCTAACTCACTAAAAGGCGTCATCTTAATTTGCCAGCGCAAATGCTCATGCAAGCTTTCACTGCTGGCTGTGTATACTTCAGGTTGATCATCAGCGTTATACGTTGATGAAGCTGCAGACGTTGTGCCGGGTAAAATTGAATCGTAAATATCATCCCATGACGTATCCACAGGCAAGTCGTCAGGCATCGTTTCTGACGTTACAGTATCAGTTGATGCTTCGAGCTTAGATTCATTAGAGGATTCAGTGCTTTCAGAAGAGGATGGATTATCTTCAGAAGACGATGAGTTGTCCCCGTCACCTTCTTCACCCATTTCTAACATCATGTTTGAATCGAGTACATCCTGAATTTCAGTGTTTAATTCAAGCGTCGATAATTGCAACAAGCGAATGGCCTGTTGAAGCTGGGGGGTCATGGTCAAATTTTGACCGAGTCGGAATTGGAGTGCTTGTTTCATATAGTGTTTTAAAGTGGCCGGACCTTCAGGAATATTATAACCGGCTTATATATAATTTTAGCTTATTTTGAGAAAAAGTGTAGTAGAGATTTTGTTGTAGATGAAAACATCAGAGCTGGAAATTGTCACCTAGATAGACTTCACGAACTTGTTTGTTTTCAAGTAAATTTTCGGGTTTCCCACTCGCAATCACTTCACCTGCATTCATAATATAACCGCGTTCACAAATACCTAAGGTTTCCCGAACATTATGGTCGGTTATTAATACGCCAATATTGCGTTCTTTGAGATGATGGATAATAGATTGAATATCACGTACTGAAATAGGGTCAACACCTGCAAAGGGTTCATCTAATAATATGAAGCGAGGATCAGTTGCGAGTGCCCGAGCAATCTCAACTCGTCGCCGCTCCCCGCCAGATAAACTCATTCCCAGGCCATTTCGAATATGACCGATATGCAGCTCTTCAAGTAAATCTTCCAGCTTTTGTTCTTGCTGAGCGGGGCTGAGTTCTTTACGTGTTTGCAATATCGCCATGATGTTATCGGTAACCGATAACTTGCGGAAAATAGAAGCTTCTTGTGGCAAGTAACCAATACCCAAACGTGCACGCTGGTGCATAGGGTAGAGAGTGATATCGTGTTCTCCAAGTGTAATACTGCCTTCATCAGCAGCGATAAGGCCTGCCACCATATAAAAGGACGTTGTTTTACCCGCACCATTTGGCCCGAGTAATCCAACCACTTCACCGCTATGAATTTCCATGGAAATGCCATGCACCACTTTTCGTCCTTTGTAAGTTTTACAAAGGTTATCGGCTTTTAAAATATTGACTGCTTCATTCATGGTTTTGCATATTCTTTATCACTTGTTTGTGCATTATTCTTTTCAACATTTTCTGTATCTACAGCATTTGCAGCATCTTCAGTTGGCCCGATAATGACATGCACGCGATTGTTTGTGGGGCTATTATTTAAAGTCTCAGCAGTGGTGACCTTATTTTGCTCACCCGCAGCAGTAATAATGCGTTGCCGGGTATCATACTCTATATATTCACCACTGAAATGACGAGCACCTTGATCAACAAAAGCACGTCCTTTTAAGGTTAATTTTTCTTCAGCAATAAAATATTCCATCTTGTTGGCCTGGGAGTGAACTTTCTCTTCATTATCAGGCTCATGGCGTACATCAGCAGGGGAACCAAGAATTTCTGCCTTAGTGAGTTTTTCACCATCATAATAAAGCGTCACTGTATCAGCTTTAATCACCAGCGTATCTTTTGTGAATAAGACTTTGCCTTTATATATGCTGATGCCTTTATTTTCATCAAGTAATAAATAATTGGCATGAATATCAATTGTTTGCTGTTTTGCAGCATGAGCTGGATTAACACATAGGTTTAACGTTAGAAAAATGAATAACCAGAATAGGTTTAAATAAAATTTATTCTGCAGGCAATACATAGTGACTCCGAGTATTTGAGAGGAACTCGATTTTGTTTTTATCCATATCAACACGCATGCCGAGAGCCTGTATATAACTTGTGCCTTTATTCAGTTTAATTTTAGATTCGGTATGGGCAATATTTCGTTCAGGTTCAATGGTGAGTTGCTCTGCCGTTAACAACATGACTTCATTATTTTTACTCGAATTTAAAACATTGTTCAGAACAACTTCTCCCTTGAGGTGAATAATTTCACTGTTATTGAGTATCTGAGCTGCATTCGCCTGGGCTGTCCAGCTTTTCTGATTGTCTTTATAAAATAAAAAGAAGGGTTTTGTTAAATGCATACTGTCATCATCAGGGTAATGTTCAAGATAATTTGCTTTGACCTGATAAGCGGGTTTACCTGTAACATCCATTGTTGTGGCGGTAAAATTTTTCAAAAAATAATCAGGATCGTGGCGTATTTTTTCTTTAGTCAGTACAGGTTTTTCTTCAATGGATTCAAATACCCAACCACTGACGACAGCAAGTAAAATAATCAGTAACAGGGCTGTTAAGTAGTGCAGCTTTCCCATTATGAATGGTCACCAAGATATTTCTGGAATTGTCCTTCAAGCGTACCTTGTGCCTGCATAATGAGTTCACATACATCACGTGCAGCACCATGACCACCACATTGCGGGGTTTGCCAGTGTGCATGTTGTTTGGCCAGCGGGTGAGCATCCTTAACGGTAATGGCCAAGCCAGCACGTAACATGACCGGGAGGTCAATAACATCATCACCAACATAGGCAGCTTGTTCAGCCGAAATACCTAATGTAGTTAATATTTCTTCAAAGGCGGGCAATTTTTCTAAACGCCCCTGGTAGATATGTTTAATATTCAGACTTTGCATTCTATGAAGAACAACGTCTGATGTACGAGCAGTAATAACAGCAACTTCAACTCCGGTCTGCAGTAACATTTTAATGCCTAAACCGTCTTTAGAGAAAAATGATTTATATTCCTGACCATCATCACCAATAATTAAACGGCCATCAGTCAGCACACCATCAACATCAAAAACGAGTAGTTTTATTTTTGCCGCTTTTTCCAGAATATCTTTCATTTTTATATTAGCCTGCTTTATTTAGACATAAGCCCGCAAACACGATTGAGATCATCAAGGGTATCAACGCCGGGTCCCGGAGGTGTTGCTGCTGTAATGACTTTAATTTTTTCACCATGGTAAAGAACGCGTAATTGTTCTAACGATTCTGTTTTTTCAATATCGCTACTGTCCCATTCTAAATACTGTTTAATAAAACCCGCCCTGTAACCATACAGGCCAATATGGCGTTGGTATTCTTGCTGCTTAGGCATTTCTCTGGGTACTTCGTTGAAACAGTCACGAGACCAGGGAACGGCAGCGCGAGTAAAATAGAGCGCAAAGTCATTAATGTCGCGAACAACTTTAACTGCATGTGGATCAAACAGTTCTTCGATATCAGTGAGAGGGGTACATAACGTCGCCATTTTTAAATGGATATCTTCTTCCAGTGCTTGCCCGACCTGGTTCAGACAAACAGGTGGCATCATAGGTTCATCTCCCTGGAGGTTAATCAGAATTTGATCATCATCAAAACCGAGTTGCTCAATGACTTCAGATAAACGTTCGGTGCCCGATTGATGATTTTCATGAGTCATACACACCCGAACATCAAGGTCTGAAATGGCAGCAGCAATTTCTTCTGAGTCGGTTGCCACAATGACTTCCTCGGCCTTGCTTTGTTGAGCACGCTCAATCACATGCGCAATCATGGGTTTACCACAAATTTCTCGCAGAGGTTTAGCGGGTAACCGAGTTGAAGCGAAACGGGCAGGAATTACAATACGGAAACTCATAGGTTATTTTGCCAATATATTTTATTAAAGTTATGGGGTTATTCTAACGTAATGTCAGCACGAATGTCAGCGCAGCATGCACCTATTATAGCGGACAAATATTGACCCAACGGGTGCTTGCCATTAGTATGTAAACTACTCTTAAGTCACTGTCGTATATAATTAACCAATGAAAATCTCCGCTTCTGTTTATTCCAGCAAGAGTCAATCTCTTCCTGAAATCATCAAAGATCTTGATGTGCATGGTGCAGATCTGTTTCATATTGATTGTAATGATGATTTGAGCGTGTTTGATGATATTGCTGTAATTAAACAATTAAGTAAAACCCCGGTTGATCTTCATATCATTAGCTCAGAGCCGGAAAAATTTTTCAGCAAAATAGAAGAGCTAAAGGTCGATTACGTCACTTTTCAGTATGAAAACCTGAAAGCTGAATTAACCCTGCCAGAATCAATTACTGCTAAATTGGGTTTAGCAATAATGTCGGACACGGATATTTCAGTATTTGAACCGTATGCTCAAAAATTTGATTTTATTTTATTTATGACCACCACACCGGGACAAAGCGGCGGTGTCTTTGATAAAACTAATTTCAAAAAAATTCGCCAGTTCCGCCAGCAGTTCCCCGATAAACGGTTTCATGTTGATGGTGGTGTAAATGGTGAGGTGTCATTTATCTTACGTAACATGGGCGTGTACGCTTCGGTTTCTGGTTCATATTTAATGACCAGTGAATCCATGGGTGCCGCTATGTTGAACCTGAAAACCCATGAAGTGGATTCACATTTTCAGGTGAAAGATTTCATGCGTACTGCAGATGAACTTCCATTATTAAAATTAAAAGATCGCAGTGTGAACGCTATTCTTCAATCAATAGAAGATTATGATGTAGGTTTCACAATTTTAATTGATGAAAATGGTAAACTTGATGGCATCGTAACCAATGCTGATGTACGTAAGGGTTTATTGAAACACACAGATAATTTAAACGATGTCACTGTTGAAGATATTACCAATACAAATCCAGTGAAAGCGAATGAAAATTTCAGCGTAATGGAATTATTACGTTTTATTAAACAACAGAGTTTTGCTATTTCTTATTTACCTGTTGTGGATGATGCAAACAAAGTAACCGGCGCGGTGACTTTCTTTAATTTGATCAAAGGCGAATTATGATTATTCATTTAAAAAGCAGTGTAGCAGACGCTGAAGTAGAAAAAATTGCACATGACCTGGATGCGTTTGTTGTTAAGAAACCTGAACATCATGTTTTAATTACACCGTCAGCGTTACAGGAAGTGCCTGCACAATATAAAAATATCACAGAAGAAAGTTTTCCTTTTTCGAGTGATATTCAACTTGCCAGTGCGGACTACTTTAGTGAAACACGTGAAATTGATATTAACGGTGTGAAGATTGGCGGTGCACACAACAACACGATGGTGATTGCCGGACCATGCTCAGTTGAATCGGAAGAACAAATCACTCAGTCTGCTGAGCTCATGGTGGAGCAGGGTATTTCTACTTTACGGGCGGGTTGTTATAAGCCCCGGACTTCACCTTATTCCTTCCAGGGTATGGGAATTGAAGGTTTAAAATTACTGGATCAAATGCGCAGTAAATATGGTTTAAATATTATTACTGAAGTGCGCGACACAACTCATGTTGATGAAGTGATTGACTATGCCGATATTATTCAGATTGGCGCTAAAGCCATGTATGACCAGGGCATCTTGCGCACGTGTGGAAAATCTCGTAAACCTATTTTGTTAAAACGTGGTTTTGGTACAACGTTGCAGGAATTTGTTCAGGCCGCAGAATTTATTTTATCGGGTGGTAATGATAACGTCATTTTATGTGAACGGGGTATTCGTACTTTTGAAACTAAAACACGTTTTACACTGGATTTATGTGGTGTGGCATATTTAAAAGAGTACACCAACTTACCTATTATTTTAGATCCCAGCCATGCCATGGGTTACCGTTATGGCGTGCCTGATCTTGCTCGTGCATGTACAGCAATGGGAATCGAAGGCTTATTAATTGAAGTGCATCCGGATCCCTCTGTTGCCAAGTCTGATGCGGCGCAACAACTTGATCACGATATGTTCCGTGCCCTTTTAAAAACATTGCGTCCCATTGCTAAAGCCGTTGGGCATACGATAGTTTAGATATAAAGCGCAGATTAGGTGTAAGAATCGCAAAGAACGCAGAGACGCAAAGGTTTTAGTTTTTAGTTTTTTAAAACTTAATTTTTATAAACCTTAATAGCCAGTATTAAAATTATTTCTTTGCGAACTTGGCGCCTCCGCGTTCTTTGCGTTAAATCATAATATTGAAAAGTGTGTGTATGACTATAGAAAAAGATATTAAATTTCTCGGGCTGGATGTTGATGGTACGTTAACGGACGGTGGTATGTTTTACAGCGAAAGCGGTGAAGAATTTAAACGTTTTGATACCAAGGATGGACGTGGAATTATTGAGTTGCAAAAACAGGGTGTTGAAGTTGGATTACTCAGTTCAGGTTTTAAATCGAAGATCATTGAAGGTCGTGCAAAAACATTAAGTATTAAAAAATATTATGTTGGCACTGATCCTAAGCTCGGTATTTTAGAGCAGTGGTGTCAGGAAATGAACATCGATATGAAGCAGGTTGCTTATATTGGTGATGATATCAATGACCGTGACATTATTAATGCAGTTGGTTTTACCGCTTGTCCGGCAGATGCGATGCCGGCAATTAAAGATATCGTTGATGTTGTATTAACTAATAAAGGCGGTTATGGCTGCGTGCGTGAATTTATTGAAGAGCATCTCAACTGTAAGTTATAAAGCCTGTTAAAAATTTATACAGCTGGGTAACCGAGTTCAGCTAATTTATTTTCAATGACTTCTTTATCCAGCTCATTTCCCTGAATACTGACAGTATTACTTTCAACATCTACTTTGATTTCAGTAATACCTGCGAAATCCTTTAAACCCGTTTCTATATTAGAAACACATCCGCCGCATTTTATTTTTGATGCTTGAATAGTAAGCTGTTCCATATTGAATGCTCCTGTTATAACTAAAGTAAAATTGATTATTAGCGAAAAGTTTTTATACAACTGCGGTGTAATACAGTACAACCATATAAGTGGTATAGCCAGCTAATAGTAAGCCCCCTTCGTATCTATTTAGACGACCTTCACCTTTAAAGCCATAAGCCATAACAAATAGCGCAATACTAAGTCCAATCATAAAAGGAAAGTCACGTTCTAAAATTGCAGGATCAATAATATGAGGACTCATTAATCCCGGAATACCAAAGACGACCAGAAGGTTAAACATATTTGAGCCAATAATGTTACCTATAGCGATATCTGCTTCATTTTTTAACGCACTAACAATTGAAGCTGCCAACTCGGGCAAGCTGGTACCAATCGCAACAATCGTTAAACCAATGACGAGATCGCTAATGCCCGCTGCATGCGCAATGTTAACTGCACCCCAGACTAAACCTCGTGAACTTACAATGAGTAAGATCAGACCGATAGCAAACCATAAAAAAGCTTTTTGAGTTGAAATTTTTGGAATTTCACCTTCAAATTCCTTTTCCATAGGATCACTTTTTTGTTTTTTAGCTGTTTGTATCATCCAGTAAAGCATGACAAATAAACCTGAGACCAAAATAAGGCCATCGACTTGTCCAAGATGATTATCCATTACCAGCATGAGTGAAACTAACATGATGATAAACATGATCGGGTATTCGCGACGTAAAGTTTCTGACTTAACTGTTAACGGTATGACAATTGCCGTTATACCAAGTACCAGGGCAATATTGGTAATGTTTGAACCTATTGCATTACCAACGGCAAGTGCTGGATTTCCCTGGTAGGCTGCAACAACGGAGATCAATATTTCAGGTGCAGAAGTACCTATGCCGACCACAGTAAGACCAATAATAAGAGGAGGCACACCAAAATTATTAGCAATGGCGGCTGCGCCATGTACAAAACGTTCTGCTCCCCACACTAATAAACCGAAGCCAATAATAATAGCCATAAATGAAAGTAATAAATTGTGTTCCAATGCGCTGTCTCTTAAGTTTTTGCGATGTAATTAATGCGTTTAAGCTGCTAAAGGCCTAATTCTTTTTCAAGATCTAAATCTTCTTCAGTTGATTTTGGAGGAGGAGCTGTTTCTTCTGCAGGTGGATTTCCATCGTAAATTAAATTTTTACGGTGCTGTAAATAAGCATCACGAATAAAAGAATATTTGTCGAGTGCAGCTTGATCAACTATTCGACTTGCTTGTAGTAAACTATATCGTGTGTCGACTGCCCTTAGAGCAACGGTACTCCACATAACATCATCATTTTCAATTTTGTACACGGGATCATAAACACTTTCTATCGCAAAACCTGCAGTCCCGCGCAGCGTTTTCGAACCAAAGAATGGCAGCACAATATAAGGCCCCTGACCAACACCCCAGGTAGCAAATGTTTGCCCAAAGTCTTCATGGTGTTTGGGTAAGCCAAATTCAGTTGATACATCTATCAGGCCGTATAAGCCAATAGTGGAATTGAATATAAATCGACCAGTATCAGAAATGGCCTGTTTAAACTTGAATTGCAAGATGTCATTAATAATGACAAAGATATCACCCAGGTTGCTAAAAAAATTGGAGACACCTGTTTTTACCGGGCTGGGTAAAACGGCATCATATCCTTCAGCTACGGGTTTAAGAATATATTCATCCAGCCCTTCATTAAAACCAAACATCGCGCGGTTATAGGATTCAAAAGGATCTCCTTTTGTTGGTCCACCAGGGACACTGGCACAAGCCGAGAGTATGCAAAGGGTAAAGAGTAAAATAAGTTTTTTTAATAAGGAATTTAGAGATCGAGACATAGTGGTTACTTGCTTTCAGTTTTAGTTTGGCCACAACGTAAACAACGGTATGTGGTCAACATTTTTCCTTTTTTTACATCAAAAGGTGTTTCTACTACTTCCCATTTATGAAAACCACTTTTACACAGAGTACGACCTTTGTGTTTTTCTTTTAAAGCCGGTTTCTTAAATTGAATTACATTGCTCATGGTTTGTCATATTATTTCATATATTAGAGAATAACACCTGAATTTCAATAATTTTTAAGGGAACATTATGTCTGTAGAAACACATCGAGTGCTGATAGGGGCATGCGGCTGGAAACATTCGGCCTGGTTAACTGATTTTTATGAAGAAGACTTACCCGTAGAATGGCAGTTGGGTTTTTATTCGAATGAATTTCCTGTGGTATATGTTCCGGCATCGGATTGGTTTGATGTTTTAAATTCAGATGATAGTGATGCGATTGATATGGCTGAGTGGGCCGAGGATGTTTCTGGTTTTTTTCGCTTTATTTTAGAAATCCCTCCACAAGGGTTAAATGATGAACAGCTTTTTACTGCTACATTAAACAAAGCAAAAGCGCTAGGTGAATCATGCCTTGGTCTGGTTTTACAACTTAACCCCACTATTATTGATGATGCTTTATTATTTAAAAAATATTTAGACCAGGCAAAAGCGATTGCCCCTGTTTGTATTGATAAGGCGGGAAATTCTCTGACAACTGAAATTGAAAATATCTTAGTAAAAGAAAATATTTCTGAAGTATGGCATGGTGGGCAGCAGGGAAATGAAAATTTAAAACGTGGTTCACTGGCAATCAGCCTTGTTTCTACTGATGAGTTAGACATGGTGGGTTTACGTAAGGTTGTAGAAGTTGCTTTATCTGCATCAACAGAAAATTGTATTTCAGCTTTGTGTTTTTATGGCAACCCCCCTTCGCTGGAAAAGTTACGTAATGCCGAAATTATTTTAAATTTATTATAACTATCTCTTAAACTGTGAAAATTATTATTGCGATTAAGTAATAGCTGGGTAACAATCAAGACCATGACCGATACATCAACAACTTCGTCAACATCTTCACCCTTAGTTGAAATCCGTAATCTCAGTTTTGCCCGTGGCAATCGTATGATTTTTGACGGCATCGACATGGATATCCCACGCGGAAAAATTACCGCAATTATGGGCCCGAGCGGAACCGGTAAAACGACTTTATTACGGTTAATTGGTGGCCAAATCAAACCTTTAACGGGCACGATAAAAGTTGATGGTATAGAAGTCACTGAACTCAGTCGTTCTGCATTATTCCAGCTACGTAAACGTATGGGCATGTTGTTTCAAAATGGTGCCTTATTAACGGATATGAATGTTTACGACAATATTGCTTTTCCTATTCGTGAACATACCCGGCTTTCTGAAAAAATGATTCGCACCCTGGTTACAATGAAACTTCAGGTGGTGGGTTTGCGCGGGGCACGTGATTTAATGCCAAGTGAATTATCAGGTGGTATGGCTCGGCGTGTTGCGATGGCACGAGCCATTGCACTTGACCCCATGATGATGATGTATGATGAACCCTTTACCGGTCAGGATCCTATTTCAATGGGAGTACTGGTTCGCTTGATTCGTGAATTAAATGATGCTCTTGGTTTAAGTAGTATTGTGGTTTCGCATGATATTGAAGAAGCATCTTCAATCGCAGATAACATTTATCTGCTTTCAGGCGGTAAAGTGGTGGCGCATGGGAGTTCTGAAGCATTACATAATTCCGGTTCTGAATGGGCGCAGCAGTTCTTGAAAGGCTTACCTGATGGACCTGTACCCTTTCATTACCCGGCAAATGATTATGCTGAAGATTTGTTATCGACAGGGAATAGCAAATAAGTATGTTAAATTATCTTCAACATCTTGGTGCCAGTGGGCTTTCTTTTTTCCAACGATTAGGGCGAGCGCATATTTTATTCGCCCATATCCTGGGTGGCATCCCAAGTATGCTGCCACGTTTGTCTTTAGTTGTTCATCAAATATATTCTGTTGGCGTCTTATCTTTACTCATCATTTTAGTGTCAGGCTTATTCGTTGGCATGGTGCTGGGCTTGCAGGGCTATAACATCCTGGTTGATTTTGGTTCAGAAGAAACCCTGGGCGTGATGGTTTCTTTATCATTAGTGCGCGAACTTGGCCCTGTGGTTGCTGCACTATTATTTGCAGGACGTGCAGGTTCAGCTTTAACTGCAGAAATCGGTTTAATGAAATCCACTGAACAACTCTCAGCCATGGAAATGATGGCAATTGATCCTATTCGACGAGTACTCACTCCCCGTTTCCTTGCTGGTTTTATTTCGATGCCGTTGTTAGCGGCTATTTTCAGTGCAGTTGGCGTAATAGGTGGCCAATTAGTTGGTGTGGGTTTATTAGGTGTCGATGACGGAGCTTACTGGTCACAAATGCAAGACAGCGTTGATCTTTATGATGATATATATAATGGTGTGATTAAAAGTATTGTATTTGGTGTTGTTGTTACCTGGATAGCCGTCTTTGAAGGTTATGATGCAATACCCACATCCGAAGGTGTGAGTCGGGCAACAACGCGCACGGTTGTACATTCTTCTCTCGTCGTACTCGGTTTAGATTTTATTCTTACAGCAATCATGTTCTGAGGTCAGGATGATGAACACAAGAAAAACAGAAATTTTAGTTGGATTATTTATTGCTGCGGGCTTAGCGGCCTTATTTATGTTGGCAATGAAAGTCAGCAATTTGAATATATATAACAATGAAGCGGGCTATGAAATCACCGCGAACTTTGAAAATGTCAGTGGTTTAAAAGTTAAATCTGCAGTAACCATGGCCGGTGTCCGCATTGGTCGGGTCAGTGATATTAGTTTTGATGCTGAACGTTTTGAGGCGATTGTAAAAATTAAAATTGAAAGTCAATACAACACCTTACCTAAAGATACCTCTGCCAGCATTTATACTGCAGGTCTTCTGGGTGAAAAATATATTGGTCTTGAAGCCGGTGGTGATGAAGAAAACTTAAAAGACAAAGATAAATTAAAACTCACTCAAAGTTCTCTCGTTTTAGAAAAATTAATCAGCCGTTTTGTTGATAGTTTTATCGATAAAGATAAAAGTGATAAGTAAGATTTAAAATGCAACCAACAATAACTAAACAGTCACAAGGTACTTATGCAATTGAGGGTGAACTCAATATGCAAACGGTTCCGGGTGTATCGCTTCAATTACAGCAGATTTTACCTGGAACTGAAGGTGAGACCTTTACTTTAGATTTGGCTTTAGTGACTCGCAGCGACAGTGCCGGTGTGGCTTTATTGGTCGAAGTGATGCAGCTGGCTAAAGTGACAAAACAGACGTTGTTATTTTCGAATTTGCCCAGGCAAATGCAAGATATCGCCGATGTGAGTGGTTTACTCGATATTTTACCTCTCAGCAAAAGTTAGTCTTTACCTGGTTTTTTATTAAATTGTTGTAGATTTAGGCTCATTTACTACAGATTCCCCGGCTTTTGGCTTATAAGTGATTGAATTTGGGCAGTAAACCGCATATTAGCCGTATCCGCTAACTCTCTCTCGCGCTACAATAGCGCACTTCAAAAATGGCTCGGGCATTAGCCTTTAGCAGAATTCCCTCAGTTTTTGGAATATTTCCAGAGCCGTTATTATTCGAATTTAATTTTATAGATAATTGGGTGATTTTTATGACTCCAGAAGATGTACAAAAAATGATTGAAGCAGGTTTACCTGGCTGTGACGTAAAAGTGTCAGGTGATGGAAGCCACTTTGATGCGGTTGTTATCGGTGATGTGTTTGAAGGTCTTTCACTCGTTAAGAAACAACAAAAAGTGTATGCGACCCTGGGTGATAAAATTACCAGTGGTGAAGTGCATGCGTTAAGTATCAAAACATATACCCCGGCGGAATATGAAAAAGCCCAAAAGCTCCAGGTTCGCTAATCTCGAATAACGAGAAGCTAAATAACGGCGTTGAAAATCAACTCAAAATGCTCACTTACTATTGTAAGCTCCGCTTTTTCCTTGCTTTTCGCCTTGTTCTTTAACTTCTCGTTATCCGAGATCAAAGTTTTAAATAAATACAAATAAAAGAATCAGATTATTATGGATAAATTAATTATTACAGGTGG
>JAPHTF010000109.1 GCA_026197095.1 Gammaproteobacteria bacterium | reverse complement strand
CTACGATTGAGAACGCCATTATTCAACTGCTTAAGCAATATGATATAAATGCCTCTGGTAAAAAAAATGCACCCGGTGTCTATGTTAATAACGCTAAAATTGCAGCTCTGGGTTTACGTATAAAGAAAAATAAGAGTTACCACGGCCTATCCTTAAACATCGATATGGATTTAACACCTTTTCAACAAATTAATCCTTGCGGCTATGCGGGCATGGCCGTGACACAAATTAAAGATTTAAAACCTGAACTTGATTTAAGCCAGGTTAAAAATGATCTCATCACTCATCTAAGCCAACACCTGGGCTACCAGACTGATTCACTAATTTATTCAGAACAACCTGTTTAAATACCTGTTATCTATACACAACAGGAAGTTCAAAGTAAAAGGTGGAACCCTCACCTTCAATTGACTCAAAACCTATTGTTCCATTCATTTGTTCAATAATTTCCCGACTGATCGACAAACCCAGGCCTGTTCCACCTTTCGCGCGTGTATCAGAAGAATCAGCTTGTGCAAATTTTTTAAACACGTCGTTATAAAATTCTTTCGGTATTCCTAATCCATAATCGGTCACTTCAACCCTGACAGATTCATTCACTAATTTAACTTTAATATCAACATGATTATGCTTTGAAGTAAATTTAACTGCATTTGATATCAGGTTTGCGAGCACTTGTTGTAAACGTTGATAATCAATACTGACGTCAACTTTATCTATACCCGGTATAAATCTTAGTTCGATATTATATTTATCTGCATACGATTGATTAATTTTAACCGCATCACGAACTTGTGAAATAAGATTCTGCACCAGCATATCAAATTTCATTTTTTTAGCGTACAGTTTTTCAATATCAAGTAAATCATTTATTAAGAAAGAAAGGCGCTCTGCATTCAATTTAGCAACTTTAAATATTTCATTAGCCTGTGCTGGCAATTCACCAAAGGCTCCGCCGAGTGCTAAGCTCACAGCGCCAGAAATAGATGTTAATGGTGTGCGTAACTCATGACTTACTATCGAGATAAACTCATCTTTCATTTTCTCATTTCGTTTTTGATCACTGATGTCTTCTACAATTGACCATATCATTTTTTTACCCGATGTTGAGTACACTACGATCCCCCTTAGCAAGACCGGGTAACGACTGCCATCTTTACGAATATATTCTTTTTCATAGGGGCCATACTCATTGTGCTTTTCTAAACTCTCTAATTGAATTTTTTCCTGCGCTTCAAACTCAATAGGCGTCAGATCCCAATAACTTAAATTTAGAAATTCTTCGCGGCTATACCCTGTGGGTGTAACCAGCGCAGAATTTATTTTTACAAAACCACCTGTTTCATA
Source organism: Gammaproteobacteria bacterium (assembly GCA_026197095.1). Lineage (GTDB taxonomy): Bacteria > Pseudomonadota > Gammaproteobacteria > UBA6429 > Thiohalophilaceae > JAGLTQ01. Next base: position 16,923 of record JAPHTF010000109.1, on the reverse strand, counting down.
ATCATTTAATGCAATACCAATTGGAGACAGCTCAAACAAGCCACTTAAAAGTGTTTCACTTTCTCTTCTTTTCTCAAGAAATCTCCCAAGAATGATTAGTGGGATTAAAATAATAAACCCTATTGCAACCAGTGCCAGGATAAACAGTTCTTGATTCGCCAAATGCTTCGGCCAGCCGCCTTTAGGAATAGCCGCCAACTGCCATGAGCCATATGGAAGCGTGACATCTACAAGCACGGGCGATAAATTAAAAATATCTTCTTTGCCAAAGAAAACTGCACCCTGCTCGCCAAGTGCGTCTTTTCCACGTATCGCAAGATCAAAATCAGATTCGTTATTATGGATGCCACTCATCAAATATAATTTTTCAGTGTCGATGACAGCAGAGATTATTCCCCATAATTTTTTCTTGCCTTTTGTATCCGGGCTGATAAACACGGGAATGCGTGCGATAAATCCTTGCCCACCCTGGACTAAAGTTACAGGGCCTGCAATAACAAGTTTATCCAGATCGACAGCTTTCTTAACGGCTTGATATTGTGTGGAATTATTTTTGTAATTCAGTCCGACTGCAGATTCATTTCCCTCCAGGGGATACATGTATTTAATAATTAAATTGGGTGCTGCAGCAATATTTTTCAGTTGCGAACTTTCTAAAAATAATGGTTTAGAAAGTGCTCTAAAACGCTCCTGAGTCATCTCCGGCTCAGTTGAGATCGCGATAACCAGGCCCTTAACGAGTTGTGCATTACTATTAATGTTTCCTTCAAATTTTGCGCGAACAACACTGAGTTGATTAAAGAGTGAGTGACGTAATTCTTGTACCTGATAATTAAAACGCAATTGATTGAGATAAATCCCTAATATAACAATAGCTATAGCGACCAAAATAACCGGTGAGTAGGTGAGCAAGCGGCGTCTAATAAAACCAGGGTATGTCATTTTTTTAATTTCGAGTAGTAAGGTTCAGAGGGTATTCTCTAAAATCTTATGGAAAATTAATAACGTAACTAAGATGATTATGGCTTATTATGTCGGCAGAAAATGACTATTCTTTATATTTTAGTTACTAAATAAATATAAATTATTTAGCCTTGTATCTATAAGGGAATTCAGAGGAAATAAAAATGCAGGTAGCGGAGGAAATACGCTGCTGAGTGCTTATCGTCCTTCGTAAAGAATTTTCCAGTCTTTATCTTTTTTAGTCAGGTATAAACGTTTATACATTTCGCTGTTGAAATTATTTGATTTGTAATCCTGCTGCAAACGCACCACGGCAATTTGTTGTTCATCTTTTTCTTTTTTAGGATAAACAAGAACTGAAAGATCTGAAAATTTAACTGACTGATAGGTTTTATTATTTGCCAGAAAGCGTTTACGTGCAGACCAGCTTTTAAGGTTATGTGATGAAGACCAGAAATCCTGGCCATAATGAGACAGGTATTTATTTACGTTCATACTTTCCCAATCGATTCGCCAATCTTCAATGGCTTGTATTATTTCCTGGCGCTCTTTTTGCCAGCTAGCGTAATCAATCCATTCAACTTTATCTGTAATCACAACAGGGGTGAGGCCAGGTATTATTTCACTTTTAAGTGCTTGCAAATCAATATTGGTTAAGACTACACAGCCCTCACTATCACGCGGTGGGCGACTATAAGAACCCTTGTCAGTACCGTGCAACCAGATACCGAAACCTGTTTTACCATTACGACGATCAAGTTCATTTGGATAATTTACCGGGAATGCACCTATACCATATTTATCGGGTAACTTATCAGGACTGATCCAGGAGGTAACAAAATACACACCTTCAGGAGTACGTAAGTCACCTGTTGTCGCTTTATCCCCGACCAGCTTTCCAGTTGTAATATAATAATCATTTACTTCTTCAAATAATTCGCCTGAAGCCTGTCGACTAAAGACATACATGCGGTTAGCTTTTTTATCCACTAACAAGGCTTTTTTAACTGATTTACCTAAAGCCAGAATTTGTCTTGGTAAAGTATTACTTTTTTTATTATCTAATAAAGCACGGATACGTAGCTGAGCTTCTTCACGTAAAAAATTTAACTGCTGTTTTTGACTATTACCAAGCTGCGGAATGATGGATGCGAGAATATTTGTTTGGCCAAGATTATTGGTATTACCAAATTTGGACAATAACATATCACCTTTTAACAGGTAAGCGAGCTGGAAATCCGGTACTTTTTTAATCAACTTATCTAGCTCGGCCAACGCCTGGTCTAACTTGCCTGACCTGAAATATAAAATTGATTTAAGCAATTCCGCTTCATGATCTTTTGGATAAACACTTAAACGTTTATCCAGCTCACTAAATACAGAAGATAAGTCGGTTACAGATGGTGCTGCTGGTGAGACAAATTTATTATCACCATTAGAAAGTTTAGCTAACTGAATGTCCTCAGCAACAGCAGCTGAAAGCACCAGGCTTAACGATAAAAAAAGAGATACCGGTTTTATAGCCATAAAATTTTATAAACTCTTTTCACGATAAATTCGCCAGCCTTCATCAGTATAGATTAAAAGCATTTGCTTAACGCTGATGTCATTAAACGTATTCGATTGATATGACTGTTTAAAATTTACCACAGCCTGTTTGCCTGTATTTTTTTCTACCTGTAAATCGGATAGCGCAATTTTAATCCAGCTTGGTTTTTTTAATCGATATTGACGTGATTGCACCCAGTCCTGGCGTGACATGCCATTCGCTGGTTTGTAATGCTGATGATAAAAAGATAAATACACATCAACGGCTTGTGCTGACCAGGCGGCAGCCCAGGCCTGAAGAACGGTTTCAACTGCAACAGGTTTTATCTCGCCCGGAATAGATAAAGGAACAGATACAGGAACAGGCGCAAGCTTTAATTTATTTTCTACACGCTCACCTTCTATGCTTACTGATGGATTAACTACTGTTGCTACTTTTTCTTCGATACCAGGTTTAGCTATAACAGGTTCAGCAATAACCGGCTCTGTAACAGGTGTTTCAACTTTAGCCATCACTGGCGTATTGGTATTACGACTTTGGTTATTTTTATCATAGCCTAGCGTTGCAATGTTGATCTCTGAAGGCATCACATCAATTTGTAATGCTTTACTATAAGCATCCCGTGCCATGGCAACATTAATCGCGGTCAAATTTTTATATAACACACCATAACCCTTATGTGCATGCAGTCCTTGCTCAAGAATCAATTTGGCCTGTACAGTATCATTTTGTTTTAAATAAAGTGCAGCGAGATTGTTATAGGCTTCGGGTAACAGGGGATGAGACTTAATCAGTGCCTGGTAAACAGAGATAGCCTGTGTGAGCTGACCTTGCCTGGCCAAATCTTGTGCTTCAGCAAACTTTGTAGCCCGTTCATCATTGTTGTCAGGAACGGCAAAGCTCGCAGCTGAAAAAAACAAAAATACGGCTAATCCCGAAATACCCCTTCGTACCATCTGTAACATCCTGACTTATATACAATAATTCTCAATGATTATAACAACCTATATAAAAGGTACAAATCGAATTAGTCATCCAGTTCTTATTCTGGCTTTAAAGTGTGATAATCCAGCCGTTCCATCAGGTAACACAGGCAGTCCTGACGAATGATATCTTCATCCAGCGTGATCATTGAGGGCATGAGGGGCACCGAGAAGCGCAAAACACCCTTTTCACTGGAAAAATACTGCTCAACGACATCTTCGCCCGCCTCATTAATGGCCTCTAAACAGGGTGATTTTCCGCAGTTGACGTGCCCTAACACCGTACCCGCTTTGAGCTCCTGAAAGTTTAACCTGTCCATATTGCCAATAAAGTTGAGTTTGGCTTTTGGTTGCTCAATACCAAACTCGATCCCTTCCGGCACTTTTACGGTCGCAACCGTGTGGAAAATATCGATATCATGCTCAGCCACATCATGTTCAGGGAAGTTTTGCAGGTGCAGACAGGCATGAAGGTATTCTTTCGCATGCGCAGTTCCATGTTTGTCGCCGGCCTTACCGCACTCAAGGGTTGTCGCCGGGCACAGCGCTGACATCGCCAGGGATAAAACACTATCAGGCGTTCTAAAATACACCACGGTTCGACTAAATAATGTCGCTAAATGAAAGAATTCTCGCTCAAGTTTATTAATACAGCCGTAATGTGGATTCAAGCCAGTATTATTATGAATATCCACCGCGGCAAATAAGGGCACATCATTCAGTTCAGCCATTAATTGTGCCGCCATTTTACTCTCAGCGGTAATTTCATTTACTTTCCAGATGCGGTTAAAGTCAACCTGGCCATTTAAATGACGCAAGCCTTCGGCTGCAGCGGCAACATTACCAATAAAAAGATACAGCTTGCGCGGCAACTCATCAGAATTTGTCAGCAATTCACGGATAGCATCCCAACCCGTTGTTTCATTACCGTGTAATAACACCGAGACAAAGAGCACATCATCACGCCGGCCTTTTAAGCGGATAAGTGTCGGACCCGCGAGATGCTGGTGTAATTCATGGGCCTGTAACTGCAAGAGTCCATCCGGTATTTCATCGAGCACCGTTAAACGGGATGTTTTTGCATCTAAATTTTTCAGGTGCCAGCGGTGAACCGGCTCACCAATATTTTGATTACCGATGTATGCGCGGGTTAGTTTATTCATGTCATGCCCATGTTTTTTGATAAAGGAACGTTGCCAGCTTGCACCATTTTGTCCTGACTTCACCCGTTCATAAATAATACCTAAATACTTGTCACGGTCTTTGGCCGAAATACCTAACGACGCCAGCCCCTGGTGAGCTAATGGCAATAATTTTTCCAGAATCAAGTCCCTGGCATTTATGTCCTCTTCATTGCTCCAGCGCTGTGAGCTCTTTAGTCCCAACTTGGCCGCGGCATAAAAATTATCACGTGTATGACTATATGGAATCTGATTTTCAATCGGCTCATCCATTGCTGCTAATGCTGTCACTGCGCCATAATAAAAAGCGGCATTAGCAATCGCATCCTGGGTTGTAGGGCCGGATGGAACAACGCGTTGTTCAATTCTTAAATGTGCTTCACCCGCTGCATCAAAACCAATTAACGGTCTATTCCAGCGCCAGATGGTGCCGTTATGTAAGCGCAGATGCGCTAACGGTTCTTTGCTCTCAAGCTCAACCGGTAACAACACAGGATAGTGATCTAGATTTTCTTTAAAACATTCAAATAACGATTCACCAATATAACGATCACCAAACGTGACCCGGCGGATAGGACCAAAGGCCGCACCTTCATAGCCACCCACGGCAACCGCCTGTTCAAAAACAGGAATGCGTGTTTCATCCCAAAGATCTTTACCAAATAAATACGGAGAGTTTGCACTTAAGGCCAGCAACGGACCGGTTATGGCAACACTGGCATTATAAAGCCGAACGGCATTATCCAGATTAACTTGCAGATGAATTTGAAACGATGTTGCAGCGGCTTCCATCATGACATCACGATGCGTGACGCGCAGATGTTCAACACCATTAATATCAAAGACCAATGGTTTACCTTTACGCCGGTGAACAACTTCACGGTTTAACGCGCGGTAGCGTTTCATCTTCGACATATTGGCAAGGTGTAACACTTCATTATCCAGCGTGGGTAAAATGCCGACCATGACAATGTCACTATGCAAGTCGGCCGCCGTTTGTTTACATTTTTGCCATGTACTATCCAGCTCATTTTGCATTTGTGTTAAAGCATCAGCCGTTAATTCACACGGCGTGCTATTCACTTCAACATTAAAACTGGCCAGTTCCGGACTCGCAAGGGGGCTATCTAAATTCTTAAGAAAGGCTTCATTAATGGAGGCAGGGTTAAGCTGTTCATCAACCAGCCAGGCTTCAAGCTCAAAACCGGCACGATAACTCTGGGTAGAAAACTTTTTTTCTTTAAACCAGGATTCTAAAATCCGGGTTTCTTGTTCCAGTTTTTTTTTAAAACGGTCAAAATCTGAATCACTAAAACTACTCGTCAGGATCTCTTCTCCCATTTTAATTCCTTTGTTTTAAAAACAATCAGCTATTTTTTAAGTATAGATCAAGCTCGGTTAATCTTGCTGGCGTACCAATATCATGCCACATCCCCTGGTAATGTGAACCTGTAACCAGCTGCTTATCCATTGCTTCACGTAACACGGGGGCTAAAGCCCGTTTACCTTTCGCTTTATGTTTAAATAAATCGGGATGATAGATACCGATCCCACTAAAGGTCAGTTTACTCTGACCATTTTGCTGAACATAACCGGATTCGGTTAAAGCAAAATCACCGTCTTTATTATGCTCAGGATTATCAACAAGAAGCAGGTGAGCCAGGCCCGCTATAGGCGCAACCAGGGTGGAGAAATCAACATCACAAAAGATATCAGCGTTAATAACAATAAAGGGGGTGCTACCGAGTAAAGGTAACGCATTCACAATGCCACCCGCGGTTTCCAGTGCTTCTGTTTCAGCTGAATAACTGATATTCAAACCGAAACGAGCACCATCCCCTAATGCCTGTTCAATTTTTTCACCTAACCAGGCATGATTGATCACAACATCTGTCACCTCGGCCGCTTTTAATTTTTCCAGGTGATATTCAATCAACATTTTACCGCCCACCTTTAACAGTGGTTTGGGTAAAGCATCGGTTAAAGGTCGCATGCGTTCACCACGGCCTGCCGCCAGAATCATTGCTCTCATTTTAAAACCTTAACACGATTCATATTTTCCGCTCCCGCGGCGTTGAAAACGATCTCATAATACTCATTTACTGCCTGTAAACTCCATTTATTCGTTAGTTTTCGCCTTGCAGGAACGAAAACTATTTCTCATGTTAATGTTTTAACTTTACAGTTTACTCACATAATGATGACTGGCAAACATCATACCTTCTCTTTCATAAAAACGATGCGCTTCTTTTCTTTGTATGCCTGAATCAAGATGTAATTGGTTGCAGTAATTTTTTCTTGCTTCATCATGTAGCCAACTCAATAGCATTGCACCGTAACCCTGTGAACGATTTTTTTGATGGGTAATCAAATCTTCAATATAAAGGTATTTTCCCCAGGCCAGGTTATCGTTATAGTGATAACCCGCGACAGCCATAATACTATCATCATGCAACACTGCGGCTAACTGATAGCCACGTTTGAACTGCGATAAAATCCGTTCAACAAAGTCTTCTGCTTTAATATCTGGACGCAATTGCGCAAGCAGAATAAAACAGGCCTGAATTTCATCTTCCGTTTTTATTTTTATAATATTGTTCATTGCTGTATTACTTTAGTTTAATTAATTTAGTTTTATAAAATTTCAGATAACATTTTCTGAAAAGGTTTAAATTCTGGATAAAGCGCTAACACCTCAAATATATACTCCATCGTCAGCGGGATATCATTCAAATACCCTTCTTTACCATCACGATGATAAAGCCGTGAAAAAATACCCGCGACTTTTATATGACGCTGTAATCCCATCAAATCAAACCAGCGTAAAAACTCAGCAAAACTAACCGATGAAATAATGCCGAGCGATTTAGCTTCTGTATAAAAAATATTGACCCACGCCTGCACTTTTTCACGCGGCCACCGGATATAACAATCTTTCAACAATGACACCAGGTCATACGTCACGGCACCAATCACGGCATCCTGAAAATCAATCACGCCCGGTTGTTGCGGGTTATCTTTATTCACCATCAAGTTACGCGAGTGGTAATCTCGATGCACACAGACCTGGGGCTGAGCCAATGCATTTTTAACCAGAATGGCAAACGTCTGCTCAAGTATTTCTTTATGCTCAGACGTTAGTGTAATGTTCAGGTGTTTGTCTAAATACCAATCCGGGAACAAGGCCATTTCTGTACGCAACAAAGCTTTATCATAAGCGGGCAAGTCCGGATTCTTATGATTCTGTAAGCGTAATAATGATGTCATGGCCGCACCATACATTTCATCAACCGTGTCATTATTAAGCTCGGACAGAAAAACGGTGGTACCCAGATCACTGAGTAATAAAAACCCCTGCTCTAAATCTTGCTCTATTATTTTTGGAACATTCAAACCGCGTTCTAACAATAAGTTCGCAATATGAACGAAGGGTTTGCAGTCTTCTTTTTCGGGTGGTGCATCCATCACGATAAATGTCTTTCCATTATCGGTAATGCGAAAATAACGACGAAAACTCGCATCCGCTGAAGCCGGTGCAATATCCTGAAAAGTTATTCCACTCTGATTAAGCCAAACTTTCAGTTGTTCTAATCGTTGTTCCACTTTATTCTCCTGTTAAAGACTGATGGATATAAAAAACTCATTTTTTCCGTCATTGCGAGAAAGCAATCGTGACACATTATACATTTATAAAACAAAGTCTGAACGCTGGAAAACCCGTAATAATATAGTTAAAACATGACCGATATAAAACATAAAAAACATTATGCAGTGATCGATTTGGTACGGGGTTTCGCCATTTTACTCATGTTCATCTATCACTTTAGTTATGATCTGGACTATTTCGGCTTTATCCAGGCCAACTTTGCTTCGGGCAAATTTTGGATTAACTTTCGCATACTGATTGTTACCTTATTTTTAACGGTCATGGGGATCAGTTTATACCTGGCGAGCTATCAAACACTAAACAAAAAACGTTTTGCACGCCGTTTGTTACTGCTGATTGTGTATTCCCTGTTAGTCAGTATCAGCAGCTGGGTCATGTTCCCAAAAGCGATGATCCTTTTTGGTATTTTACATTTCATTGCTGTCGCCAGTGTGCTTGGATTGTTATTTGTGCAGCTGAGCAAATGCAATCTCGGCAAACGCAATTCAGGCAAAATAAACTTAGGTATTCTGAATTTAATGCTCGGCCTGATTATTATCGTGATGGGACAAACACTTGAATATCCTGTTTTTAATCAACCCTTTCTGCAATGGATTGGCATGATGACAAAATTACCTGTCACGGTTGATTATGTGCCGATATTCCCCTGGTTTGGTATTGTTCTGATTGGCATTTACCTGGGGCAACTTATAGCACAACGCCCTGCTGACGCATTTTTACTGAACTGGACAAGTCATCATCCACTCACAAAATTAATGACGCTGGGTGGACGACACAGCTTGCATATTTATATGCTTCATCAACCCCTATTTATGGGAATACTCTATATAATAAGCCTGATTGCCGGATAATTAAAAATCAGCCGTGAAACAAGATAAAAACATCAACAATTCTGTTCAAACAAAATACCTTCAAACAAGCCTGTTTGCTTTGCTGCTTAGTTGTGTTGTGCCTGCTTATGCTGTTGATATGCATGATCAGATTAATAAGGTGGTTCAGACGACTCAGACTGAATCGCTATGCAAAATTAAACCTGAGGCAATAATTGAGAAAGAAACTTTTTCAACTGATGGTAAAACACATTTACAATCAGACAAAGTTGAGCTCAGCGAAGAAAACATCTCCCGCTTTAAAGGCAATGTCGTTATTCAACAAAAAGATAAACGCATAGAAACTGAACAAGCTGAATACACAAAACAAACCGAACACGTTGAAGCAACGGGCAATGTCCGTTTTATTACCCCTGATATTCTGATTAAAAGTGAAACGGCCCGCTTTAACCTGAAATCTAATCAGGCTGTACTTGAGCAATCCGAGTTTCAAAGTTTAAACAGTCGTGCCCGTGGTGAAGCAGCAAAAATTGAAGTGCTCAGTCCTACTACCACCGCGTTAAGTGATGCCCTCTATACCACCTGCGACCCCGGTAATAGTGACTGGTATTTAAGCGCAAGCAACATCACCTTAGATAGCGAATCACACCAGGGCCATGCCAGCAATGTTGTGCTGCGTTTTAAAGATGTGCCATTTTTTTATTTTCCCTATTTGCGTTTCCCCATCGGCGAAAAACGCTTATCCGGTTTTTTATTTCCCTACTTTGGTCATTCGGATGAGCATGGCAGTGAATTAAAAATACCCTATTACTGGAATATTCATCCGCAAGTTGATGCCACCATTGCGCCGCATTATATGTCCAGGCGCGGCACCTTATTAGGCACAGAATTGCGTTACCTGACTGAAAATAATAACGGCACTCTGAATGTTGAGTATTTAAATAACGATAAAGTCTTTAACGATAATCGTGAACGCCTTCAATGGAAGCACCAATCCAGCCCCGGCTTAGGCTGGCAAGCCAGTGCAGAATATAACTCTGTTGCAGACACTCAACACCTGGTTGATTTTAGTAATAACTTAAATGACACCAGCTTAACTTACTTAACCCGAACTGCAGATGTGGTGTACAACACGCCCAACTGGTTGCTAGGCATTAAAGCCGATGACCATCAAATATTAAGTGGTGATGAACCCTATAAACGTTTACCGCAAATCACCTTAAACTCACGTTATGCCGTTAAAGACAACCAGCTGAACTTTGCGCTACAAAGTGAAGCTGTGCGTTTTGATCATGATGATAACAGTAAAGAGATTGGTCAGCGTGTTCACATCAAACCGATGGTATCATTGCCCTATACTTCTGCCGCCGGTTTTTTTGAGCCCAAAGTTTCCCTGGAATATACCCAATATAATTTAAAACAAACAGCGGGAGAAGAATCACTGTCGCGCACTATTCCCACTGTAAGCCTTAACAGTGGTTTGTTTTTTGAACGTGATACCCAGTTGTTTGGCACCAATTATATTCAAACACTTGAACCACAATTGTTTTATGTTTATGTGCCTTATAAAGATCAATCCGCTTTACCGGTTTTTGATACCTCGGTTTATGCCTTTAACATCAACCAGTTTTTTTCTGACTATCGATTTAATGGCCATGACAGAATCGGGGATGACAATCGGCTCACTACAGCATTAGCAACCCGTTTTATTAACCAGCAAAATGGTCAGGAAAATTTTATGGCGCGCATCGGCCAGATTCATTATTTTGCTGACCGTAAAGTGCAACTCCCGGGTGTCGTGGCTGAAACACTTTCACAATCAAACATGATTGCCGAGATTAAAACTCAATTTAGCAGCTACGGAAACTGGAATTTATCCTCACAGCTTGAGTGGGACCCCGAGTTAAAAGAGAAGGTTTCCAGCAGTAACCAGCTGGGTTACAACTATAAAAAATTTCACCTTGATTTAGCTCACCGCTATCAACGCGATGCGCTTGAAACCCGTGAAATGAAAATGAACTGGGCGCTCAGTTCACGCTGGAATATGAATGCCGCCCACCTTTTTGATATTCGCGAAAATCACGTGGTGGAAAACCTGTTTGCGGTTAAGTATGAAAGCTGTTGCTGGGGTTTAAGCTTAAGCACAAAAGAGCGTTACCTTAGCAGTACAAACACTGACCGCGGCATTTACCTTGAGCTCATCCTTAAAGGTCTCGGCGGCTTTGGTTTTAATCAGTAAATCCAGAACTAAATCTCACAATTCATGTCACATATCATTCATCAGATTGCCACGGTCATTTTATTCCCTCGCAATGACGAATAAAGCGCTTATTCTGATATAATTCGCAGCTTAATTATTCAGGTTCAGGATACAGGACATGCGCCGTTTTACACTTTTCAGCTTACTACTCTTACTTTTGCCCGCGACTCAGCTTATTGCCAAATCTCCCGTTGTCCCGCTCGATAAAATTATTGTTATTGTCAATGACGATATCATTACCCAGCTTGAGCTTGATGAGCGGGTAAAACTTATCAGCCAGCAAATCCGGCAGCAGGGCAGCCGTATTCCCCCGCTAGACACATTACGCCAGCAAATCCTGGAACGCCTGATCCTCGAGAAACTGCAGTTGGACATGGCACAAAAAACCGGTATTCAGGTTAATGATGAAATGGTGAACCGGGTGCTCTCGAATATTGCCCAGGAAAACCGGCTTTCACTTCAGCAATTTCGCAAGGTCATCGAAAAAGATGGTTATGAGTTTAGTGAGTTCCGCGAAAATATTCGGCGCCAGATCATTATTTCTCGCTTACACAAAATCCAGGTTGAAAACAAAGTAAATATCTCGGAACAGGAAATTGATAATTATCTTAATCAATCTTTAGAAGGCAACTCAGGCAATGATGAATATCATCTGCGTCATATCTTAATTGCAACACCCGAGGCGGCCACGCCTGAGCAAATTGAAGTCGCGCGGGTAAAAGCTGAAAAAATCGTTGCCGAGTTAAAAAAAGGTGATGATTTTGCGCAAAAAGCCATCGAAGTATCTAATGATGAGCTGGCTTTAAAAGGCGGTGACCTGGGCTGGCGTAAAACAGCACAGCTGCCGACCTTCATGACTTCGGTTATACGCACAATGCGCAAAAATGATATTCAGGGTCCACTGCGCAGTGCCAGTGGCTTTCATATTATCAAGTTACAAGATAAACGTAGCGACAGCCAGCAACACATTATCAATCAAACCATGGCAAGACATATTCTCATTCGCCCCACTCAAGTGCTGAGTAGTGAAGAAGCCCGTATGCGGTTGCAAGATATTAGGCAGCGGATTAAGAACGGTGAAGATTTTGCCAACCTGGCGCGTGCAAGTTCAGACGATAAAGCCTCCGCCGCTGAAGGTGGCAGCCTGAACTGGGTCAGCCCCGGCACCATGGTGCCGGCTTTTGAAGAAGAGATGAATAAACTTAAGCCCGGTGAAATCAGTGAGCCTTTTATGACAGAATTTGGCTGGCATATTGTCCAGGTCTTATCGCGTCGTAAACATGACAACACACAACAGTTTCAACGTAGTCAGGCGATTAATTTAATTCGTAAACGTAAAACGGAAGAAGCAATTCAAGACTGGTCACGCCGTTTACGTGCTGAAGCCTATATCGACTACCGAACCAACAAATAGCGCATGAGCTCACATACCCTGCGCGTTGCCTTAACCCCCGGTGAACCCGCCGGCATTGGCCCGGATCTTATTATCCAGCATGCTCAACATCTTCAACAATCCCATCACTATGAGCTGGTCTGTATTGCTGACCCTGTCATGCTGCAACAACGTGCTGAAAAATTAGGCTTACCGCTTACGATTCATGCCTATGATAAAAACAAGCCACGGTCACAAAATGCAGGGCATTTAACCGTATTAGAAGAAAAATTAAATAATCCATCGGTCTGTGGTGTTGCCGATAAAAGCAATGCGCAAAGCCAGCTCAATGCCTTAAAGCGTGCCGTAAAAGGTTGCCTTAACGGTGAATTTTCAGCGCTCGTCACCGGCCCCATGCACAAAGGCATTATCAATGAAGCCGGTATTCCTTTTACCGGCCATACTGAGTATTTAGCAGAGCTAACCAACACTAAAAAAGTTGTGATGATGCTCGCAGCACCTGGGTCAGAATATAAACTGCGTGTTGCACTGGCAACCACTCACTTACCCCTTGCCGACGTCAGTGCAGCCATTACTCAACAAAGCCTGCAAGAAGTTATTACCATTTTAAATGCTGACTTAAAAAAACACTTTGCACTAGAACACCCTCGCATTCTTATCTGTGGCCTTAACCCTCATGCAGGTGAAGAGGGTCATTTAGGTATGGAAGAAATTGAAACCATTACCCCGGTGATTAACGCGCTAAAACAACAAGGCTTAAACTTAAACGGCCCCTTACCGGCAGACACCGTGTTTACTCAGCCTTATCTTAAAGGCACCGACGCCGTGTTAGCCATGTATCATGATCAAGGCTTGCCGGTCTTAAAGCATGTGGGTTTTGGCAGTGCCGTTAACGTAACGTTAGGTTTACCCATTATTCGCACCTCGGTTGATCACGGAACAGCGTTTGATTTAGCCGGCACAGGCAAAGCCAATAACGGAAGTTTAACCGCAGCTCTAAACATGGCGATTCAAATGGCCGAAAAAACACTCAGCGAAAAAGATACGCGGGCAAACACCCATGGCGCATAAAGCACGTAAACGTTTTGGACAAAATTTTCTGCATGACAAAATGGTCATTCAACGTATTGTTAATAGCATTAATCCACGTCAGGGCGATCACATCGTTGAAATTGGCCCCGGTGAAGGGGCGTTAACTGAACGGGTACTCGACAAGATTGGCGCCATGGATGTGGTCGAACTCGATCGTGATTTAATCCCACTGTTAAAAATTCGTTTCGTGATTCAAGATGGCCTCACTATTCACCAGGCCGATGCCTTGAAATTTGATTTTTGTTCACTACAACAAGATGAAAAAAAAATACGCATTATCGGCAACCTGCCGTATAACATTTCGACGCCTTTACTGTTTCATTTGTTTGAACACAACCATTGCATCGAAGACATGCACTTTATGTTACAAAAAGAAGTGGTCGAGCGCATCGTCGCCAAACCCGGTGACTCTGCTTATGGCCGGCTCAGTATTATGTTGCAGTACTTTTGCCACGCAGAATATGTTTTTACCGTTAAACCCGGTGCCTTCCGCCCTGCCCCCAAAGTCGATTCCGCTATCGTGCACCTGGTGCCTCATAAGAAACCACCGGTGGAAATAAACAACTTTGATGCATTTTCAAAACTGGTTAACCACAGTTTTACCATGCGCCGAAAAACCTTGCGCAATATCTTAAAAGGCCAGCTTGATATTGAACAAATCGAAGCGCTGGGCATCGAGCCGACTATACGCCCAGAACGTTTATCACTTGAAGATTTCACCAGGATTGCGAATGCTATCAGTAATTAAATATATTTTTAAACTTGATCATAATGGCCGCCAATAGCAAATATATAAATATTGTCATCATCATACTTATAAATAACACGATCTTTTTGACTCAAACGGCGTGACCATAAACCCGAAAGGTTATGCTTTAGCCTTTCAGGTTTTCCTATCCCCGCAGCGGGATCACCCCGAAGCATTTCTTTCAATATGACACATAATGCCTTGTGCATTTTCTTATCGTTTTGCCTAAGCGCTTCATATGCTGCCCATGTATTCCCTTCAAATACCAGTGATCTCATCAAGCTCCCCATCCGTGGGTTTATATCCTTCACCCTTCACATTTGAATCCATAGAAGCCGCAATTTGCTTCATTAAATCCGTATTTTGCAAAATAGTGAGCGTTTCTTGTTCACGTTCCCAATCATCGGCACTCATCACAATAAAGTCATCTCCACTTCGGCGCGTTACCTTGAGAGGTAAATGATTAGTAACTACCTGTTCTACAAAGCTTTTTAAGTTATCTCTAAATTTATTAACACTCACGCTATCCATTGAATCTGCCTCACAGCTGTACGGTAATACCGTACATAATAGTATGTAAAACAGAGGAATTCAATATAATCAAATTTAAACATCGAGCATATCAAGCGGACTCGTGACGGTAACTCCCGGTTTATTTAGCACGTGTGTATAAATCATCGTAGTAGAAACATCCGCATGCCCCAGTAATTCCTGTACTGTTCTAATGTCGTAGCCATTTTCAAGTAAGTGCGTAGCAAAAGAATGACGAAGTACATGACATGTCACACGTTTTAATATTCCAACTCGCTCTGCTGAACTTTTAATATTTTTTTGTAATCCAGTCTCATGTATATGATGTCGACGTCGAATTCCTGATAATGGATCCGCCGATATCGTCATTGCAGGAAACACATATTGCCAACGCAATTCAAAGGCGGCATTAGGATACTTTCTTGATAATGCTTCAGGGATATATACCGAACCAAATCCAGTTTTTATATCATCTTGATGTAGTTCTGATGCATATTTAATTTGATCACGTAGAGAATTTATTAATTTATCAGGAATAGGAACGACCCTGTCTTTTTTTCCTTTAGCATTCCTTATCAAAATTTGATGATAATCAAAATCCACATCTAAAATCCTAAGGCGTACAGCCTCCATTAGTCTCATACCACATCCATATAAAAGATGAGCCATTAATCTCCAAATAGGATTAGACATTTCATTCAACAACATACGCACTTCATTTTTCGACAAAACAACGGGAAGGCGCTTTGGTTTTTTTGAACGAAAGAATTGAATGTCATCACTAACTTCACGTTCTATCACTTTTTTATAAAAGAAAATAATTGAATTCAAAGCAAGTGCTTGTGTGCTGGAAGATACTTTACGTTTAAATACCAGATATTCAAGATAGGCAGCAATATCTTTGTCAGATAATTCAAGAGGATCTTTGAAATGATGAAACGCAATAAACCGCATAAACCAACCAAGGTATGTATGTTCTGTTCTTTTTGAGTAATGATTAGTACGAATACACTTAATCATATTCTCAACATGTTGCGGGTATTGAGAAAATACCTGGTTGAATAGCCCTTTTGAATCCTTACTTTTTTTATGCAATGATTCTTTTAAATAACTTACTTCATTTTCAGATAACTCATGTGTATTTTTAGGCTTTTGTTTTGCTTTTGGTAACTGCTCCGCTTGTTCAATCCAATCATCCCACGGAAACTTTTCACCCCAACTCACATGCACCATTTTGGTGAATAATATCTTCAGTGCCGTAATTAACTGGATAAACTGCCATTCTTCCAGACGAGTATTTCTGCCTTTCCTTTCCAGATAACGCTCTACAAAATGCGGTTCATGATTCACTAATTTCGTATTTGAATGCGCTTTAATATAAAGTTCAGCATCTCTAACATACCACCGCAATGCAGCAGGTTTCACGCCTAAGTCTTTAATTTTATGTATATATTTTTCCCAGAAGCGGGACACAGATTGATCCTTCACAATGCTACTCCTTTAGCAAATTAAACTCGTCAACTCATCCTGAGCCTGCTAGGATTATGCGAAATAAACAATAATTAATCAATGGATTAGGCCGACGTCTGCCTAATAAGGTAAATTACGGACGTCTGTCTAATTAACTGTTATGTGTAAAAACACGAAGTAGAAAATAAAAATAATAAATTAAGTTTCGTGCAAGGAAGTCGGTATTAGAAAATTAAAACTAGCCTAAAGGGAATTG
>JAPHTF010000183.1 GCA_026197095.1 Gammaproteobacteria bacterium | reverse complement strand
GCGGTAGTTTAACAATTCACTCAAAGGCATGGAATGAAAATAAGAATAAAGGGCACAAAGAATTCAGTATTTACGGCATTTATTTTGTCAATTTTAGCTATTTTTCCCGTTAGCAACATTAATGCGGATATTGTGCATCATTTGCATGAGGTAGAAATCCCCGTTGAAGGACAAGGAGGTGAAGAACGTGCCCTAGCTGCTCGTGAAGCCTTAAAAGAGATCCTGGTTAGAATATCAGGGCGAGCGGAAGCGAGTATGTTGGCTGAAGATGAAGCCCTGGTGCCACTTGCGACTCGTTTTGTTCAACAATTTCGTTATCGCAAATTTAAATCAGATGAAGTTATTCCAGAAGCTCCCGAGGGGACAAAACCTTATACGCAAAAACTGTGGTTACTCTTTACTGAAAAAGCAGTTGCCACATTACTTCGCGATCAGGGATTTCCTGTTTGGGGTAAAACCCGGCCTGCTACATTAGTCTGGCTGGTTGTTGATGATCAAAAACAACGTATTTTGATTGGAAACAGTACACCGCACATTAGTCGAACTCACATTGAGGAAGAAGCAACTAAAAAGGGGCTGCCTTTTCGCTTACCACTTCTTGATTTAGCCGATCAATCAAAGGTGCAAGTAACTGATGTTTGGGGTAACTTTGAAGATACTATACTTGCAGCTTCATCACGTTATCAAACAGAAGCAATTCTGGTCGGGCGAATTTACCTGAGTTTTGCTAAAACATGGAATACACGTTGGAGTTTATATTCTGCCGGCCAGCGTCAGGACTGGGAAGTTAATAACAGTGAAACCTTACGTGCTGCATTGAATGAAGGTTTATCAAAATCAGGAGAAGTGTTGTCTTTACGCTTTACTCAAGTAGATGGCTCTCAGGAAAGTGATTCTGTTTTATTACAAGTTAAAAATATTACTGATCTAAAAACATTTAATAAGGTCATCCACTATTTAAAGGGCTTGAATGCTGTAAACCAGATTGAGGCTGATCAAGTGAACCCTGATAATGTTATTTTTCGCATTAAAACACGTACAGGCCGATTAGGTGTTTCTCAAGCCATTGCTCTTGGCCATGTACTCATCTCAGAAATAAATGATCCAATTATTCGTGATGAATCTGTGAAAGATAATCCAGAACAACCAACAGTAGAACTTGTATATAAATTGGTGCCGTGAAAAAAAGCGATATCCCAAATGTGATTAGTATTATACGTATCGTAATGGTGATACCTATTGCGTTTTGTTTGTGGAATCAAAATTTTTTAACTGCTTTACTTTTATTTCTGGTCGGTGGTCTTTCCGATGGGCTTGATGGCTTTCTTGCACGGCGTTATCACTGGCAAACAGCCCTGGGAGTGATACTTGATCCCATGGGCGATAAACTGATGATGTTAGCGGCTTATCTGCTACTAGGCTGGCATAACTTATTGCCCTGGTGGTTAGTGGTGCTGGTTATTTCCCGTGACCTTATTATTGTTCTGGGTTCATTGTTGTATCGTAAGTTTGTCGGGGAAGCAAAACTCAAACCGTTGTTTATTAGTAAACTTAATACTACTGTTCAAATCATACTTGTGCTTTTAGTCATGCTTTCACAAGTCATTGAGATACATTTATTAATTATTGATGGTTTCATCTGGTTAGTGGCTGTTACAACACTTTTAAGTGGTTATGCATATATTAATGAGTGGGGTCGACGGGCCTGGCGTATTTTAAAAGAAAAAAAGGTTTATTAGGCATGGTTGAATCAAATAAAGCTATTTGGCTAGCTGTATTCGTTATTGTATCGGTTTTAATTTATTTGCTTGCACCTATATTAATGCCTTTTATCTCCGCAGCAGTATTAGCCTATATCGCTGATCCGCTGGTAGATAAGCTTGAGAAAAAAATGTCACGTACATTATCCGTAAGTATAGTATTTTTTGCCTTGTCTATAATCGCGTTATTATTTTTATTAATCGTGTTGCCATTAGTTGAAAGACAGATTGTTATCTTGGCTGAGAAGTTACCTCTTTATATAGATCGTGCACAAAATTACATAATTCCGTTAATGAAAGAACACTTAGGTATTGATGTCGGCTTATTAGATTTAAATACACTAAAACAATCACTATCTGAATACTGGAAAGCCGCCGGTGGAATAGCCGCAAATATTGTTAGCTCAATATCTCGTTCTGGGTTGATATTGGCCGGTTGGATAGCAAATTTTTTACTGATGCTCGTTGTAACTTTTTATTTGTTACGCGACTGGGATACGTTAGTTGCAAAAATTCATGCACTTATCCCTCGTAAAAATGAGAAGACTATTGTTGGTATAGCAAAAGAATCGGATGAAGTCTTAGGTGCATTTTTTCGTGGACAATTGCTTGTTATGTTTGTTTTATCCATTGTTTATACCGTTGGTTTAATGATTGTGGGCATTGATACAGCTTTACTTATTGGAGCGTTATCTGGAATAGTGAGCTTTGTTCCTTATCTCGGTTTTATTGTTGGGATTGTTGTTGCCAGTATTGCAGCGCTTATGCAGTTTCAGGAAATCCTTCCCTTATTTTATGTTGTTATTGTATTTATGACAGGGCAAATGTTAGAAGGCATGCTGTTAACCCCCTTGTTAGTGGGCGATAAAATTGGTTTACATCCGGTAGCGGTTATTTTTGCGGTATTAGCCGGTGGGCAACTATTTGGTTTTGTGGGGATTTTACTTGCCTTACCGGTAGCGGCGGTCATTGCGGTTGTTTTACGTCATGTGCATGGACGTTATAAACTGAGTGAGCTTTATGCAGAATAAAAATTTACGACTATGAAGCAACAACTGACACTGGGTATTCGTTTACGCGATGATGCTACATTCGATAATTATTTTGCAGGTCAAAATGAACAAGTTGTTTATAACCTGAAACTCCAGGATGAGCCTTATGTATTCCTGTTTGGCGAGAATGGAACAGGGAAGAGTCATTTATTACAGGCTGCCTGCCATCAAACAGGAAAAAATGGCTTCCCTGTAGTTTATTTACCTCTGGCTGAAGAAGGTTTAATGCCGGCAATGCTGGATGGTATGGAAAGTATGTCGCTTATTGCTTTGGATGATATCCATAATGTTATAGGTGACGAGCACTGGGAGCAGGCTTTATTTAATTTATATAATCGTGCCAGGGAAAAGGGTGTGAACATCCTGGTATCCTCAGCTGAGTCATTGACATCATTAAACATCAAGTTAGCAGACTTAAAATCACGCTTGTCATGGGGACCAATATATAAATTAACAGCTTTAACTGATAGCGAGAAGCAATTGGCCTTACAGGAGCGGGCGAAAAATCGTGGCCTGGATTTAACTGACGATGTTGTCACTTATTTATTAAAGCGTAGTGCTCGTGATATGACGAGTCTTTTTGCTTTGTTTGAAAAACTGGATAGAGCATCTATGGTTGAAAAAAGAAAACTGACTATACCTTTTATCAAGAGTTACCTTTGAGATAAGTGTATTTAATAAACTTTAATCGTTATTGAGAATTTCTTGCAACTCACTTAGTAGTTTTTTAGATTTTACAGGTTTTTCCATATACCGAGCACACCCCATTTCAATTGCAGAATCCATGTTAATAGTTTCACTATAACCACTACATAAAATAGCTGGAATATCAGGTCTGATTTGGAATACTTGTTGTATCAATTCTATCCTGCTTAACTCTGGCATAGTTTGATCGGTAATGATTAAGTCAAATTTAGCCGGAGAGTCTTTAATTATTTCTACTGCATATTTACTGCTGGTTGTATAGGTAACGTTATAGTTATGCAATTGCAGAAGATTCTGCAGAAAAAGAGTAATTGATTCTTCATTATTGACCACAAGAATATTTTTTTGATTGCCATCATTAACTACGTTATTACTAATATCTTCTGTATTGAATATTGCACTTACATCCTTTAGCGGAGGAATAAGTAAATGAAAGCTAATGTTGTAATACTGAGGTGAGCTATTTTTGCATTATAAATATAAGCTTAAAACAACGGACTGCTTTTTATGGTTTAGTTTTCATTCTTGTTGCTTTAGTGCTCGCCCTTGTAGTCGAGCATAATAAATAGCCCCTATATAAACCTGAATACTAAGATAGATTTCAATCACTGCATAAATACGTTCATTATCATTGGCCCACGCTTCAACGACACCATGAATAAAATAAAGCAAAATAACAAAACTGGTCCAGGCATAGGTATAGGGATTTTCCTTTAATAAACCTCTTAATGGGAATAATAAAGGGGCGATAATAAAAATGAGTATTAGCCATGGTTGCCTGGCGGCAGGGAAAAGAAAACCATGCCACGTGATGAGCAATATTAAAAGTGCAAAGTAACCACTTAATGTAATATAAAGTGATCTCATTGGGGTCATGAACTTGGGTGAAAAATTAAGCAGCATAATAGGCTTTTCTATTGAGAATACAGGTTATGTATTTGTTCTGATTAAATTTGCATTTGCCTGGGCAAGTGCAGTTAAGGCTAAGCGCTTGCCAAGTGCTTTGCATAATGTTTTTTCATCAGCACTCATGGGTAAGTCACCATTAATTCCTGATGTATGACTTGCACCATAAGGTGTTCCGCCTGTTTGAGTTTTTAACAATGTCGTTTCAGTATAGGGAATGCCGATCAACTGCATACCATGGTGAAGCAAAGGTAACATCATTGAAAGTAATGTGCTTTCCTGACCACCATGTAAACTTGATGTTGAGGTAAAAACAGCAGCAGGTTTATTAACCATTTCACCTGATAACCAGATTGGGCTAGTGCTATCAAAAAAATATTTTAGTTCAGCAGCCATGTTACCAAAACGAGTCGGGCTACCAACGGCCATGGCAATGCATTGTTGCATGTCATCAAGCGATACATAAGGTGCTCCTGATTCTGGAATATCGCTTTGACTTGCTTCTGCTACAGTAGATACATTCGGCACAGTACGTAAACGTGCAGTGCAGCCAGATTCTTCAATACCTAATGCGATTTGCCGCGCCATTTCTGCGGTAGCACCATGACGGCTATAATAAAGTACAAGGATTTCATTCATTTGCTTAATATATTTTTGACGTTTTCTATGGGGCGCCCAATAGCGATACCTTTGCTGGTAATCACAATCGGACGTTCTATCAATATCGGGTTTTCAACCATTGCTTTAATTAACTCATCTCGTGTCAGGTTGTTATCATCAAGACCTAAGGCTTTATATTCATCTTGTCCTTTACGCATAAGCTCGCGAGGCTCGAGTCCTAATCCGTTTAGAATTTTTTCCAGTTCTTTAGAATTGGGTGGTGTTTTTAAATACTCGATGACTTCCGTCTCAATACCCTTCTCATTAAGTAGTTCAAGTGTTTGACGAGACTTTGAACAACGTGGGTTATGATAAATTTTAGTGCTCATGATTTTCATTGGGCTCTTTAATTATAAGTTAAACTTATTCCAATTTGCTATGTATAGCTATGGATGAGTTATGAATGAAATTTAGTTAAATACATCTATCTTGACAGTGTTTGTAACGGGTGTTAGCTTTATTTTTATTAGTATTTAATGGTATTTCAACGAATATTACCGAGACATTTTACCTGATTTCATGTCATTTGCGCGCTTACATAAAAGACTTTTTTACATAACAAGTTTTGTTCTTTTAGCCTGGGTACTTGGCGCATGTGCGATTACGGCTCCTGTGCAGGAAATGAGTAATGCCCGTCAATCAATTCAGGCTGCACAAGATGCAAATGCAGAGAAATTGGCAGGTATGGTACTGGCTGAGGCGAAACAACGGCTAAAGTCAGCTATGCGTGAACTTGATGCGGGTGAATATGATCGAGCACGAATATTAGCGCTTGAAGCAAAACATTTGGCGTTGAAAGCACGGCAAATAGCAGTAAGCACTAAAACAAATTAATCTACTAGGTTATAGAAAAAGAGTAACTTAATCACAAACTTGCATGTAGATTCTTGACGTAGGCGTATGCCAGTGCTAATTTGCATATATAAATACTAAATAATACTTTTTGATGTTATAAAGTGTTGAATATTAAAGAAAAATCAATTCTTCTGGAGCAAAAAAATGAAATTTAATAAAATGCTGAAACTGACGGGTTTATTGGGAGCGTTTACTCTGGCTGTTGGTTGTGCTGGACCTGCAGAAAAAGCTGAGGAACAACCGGCTGCTGAACCTGAAACACCGACTGTTGAAGCCGCACCAGTAGAAACATCATCTGCTGCTGATACAAGTTCATATGAAGTAAACAAAGGTGATCATCTATGGGGTATTTCTGGAAAGTCTTATGGTAACCCATATAACTGGCCACTAATCTATAAAGCTAATAGCGATAAAATTAAAGATGCAGATTTAATCTATCCAGGCCAGGTATTTGACATTGAGTCAAATCCAAGTGATGCAGATAGTGCTGCTGCCGTTAACCATGCGAAAACTCGTGGTAGCTGGTCAATTGGTGTAACAGAAGAATCAGATAAAGCTTATTTAGCACAATAATAATTATAAATAAGTTCTATTTTATGGGCTCCTTTTAGGAGCCCTTTTTAATTCTCGTGATTAATTTTATTCCTGTTTCTACCAGTAATATTGAGGATAGAAATGTACAAAAGCCGGGTACTTAAAAGTATATTTGAGCAGTGTATTAGTGACCGATGCCCACAAATTGCTGCCGCACTGGCATATGCTACTCTACTCGCACTTATTCCCATCACGGTTTTAACTTACAAAATATACTCCACAGCCTCCATAGACCCTGAGTGGCAGTTAAAAATTCAGGCGTTTGTTTTTGATAGTCTTACTCCTGATACAGCAGAACAAGTCAGAAAATACTTATTTGATAGTGCGGTACACGCCAGCAGTATTAATATTCTGGGCCTGATAATGTTGCTTGTTTCAGTGCTTGTAATGATGAATACCATTGATTCAGCATTAAATACCATCTGGAAAATCAATACTCCACGCCATTTGATTCATCGTTTATTAGTTTATTTAGCACTTCTTCTTTTTGGACCGCTTGCAATTTTCTTTAGTTTATTTGTTAGCACGTATGTTGCTTCATTACCTTTAATTGAAGGATTTCTGGGCGGTATGCTCGAAGCGGGCATATTTAACTGGTTACCCTTTGTGGTTTTATGGGCAGCTTTTACGATGTTGTATAGGTGGGTTCCATATTGTGAAGTCAGATGGTTGCATGCATTTTCAGGTGCCACGGTTGCGGTTTGTTTACTTGAAGTGGCAAAAAGTGCTTTTACGCTTTATGTGAGTCATTTTCATACCTATGAATTTCTATATGGGGCTTTGGCATCTATTCCTCTGTTACTTATCTGGATATATTTGACCTGGTTAATTGTTTTAATTGGTGCGGAAATCGCTCATTTTATGCAGGTTGCAAACTAGGAGCTATTTCTTGCTTTATGCAATTCGCTTTATTTAATCAAAATCTCGGCTGTAATGAGCCTGATTTTTTGCTATATACTTAATTCCTATATCATAAATAACAGTATTAATTATGAAAATCAAAATACAGCCAGCAGTGTTTTTATTTATTTTTTCTACCTTGCTTTCATCAGTGTGGGCCGCGAGTACTAATGAGCTGGATCCATACAAACATTTTTTTAATGAAACATGGGGTGATTTACCTGAAGAGCTGAAGACGGCAAAACAAAGTAATAAAAAAGCAATACTAATTTTCTTTGAAATGGATGAATGTCCATTTTGTCACTACATGAAAAAGAATGTGTTAAATCAAGCAAACGTTCAGGAATATTATCGTAAACATTTTTTAAATTTCTCGATTGATATTGAAGGCGATGTAGAAATGGTTAACCTCAATGGTAAAACCACAAAACTAAAAGATTTTGCCTTTAAAGAACATCGGGTGAGAGCAACGCCCGTCATTGCATTTTTTGATTTAGATGGTAAACGAATTTATCGGCATACCGGGAAGACTTCTGGTGTCGATGAATTTATGTGGTTAGGTGAGTTTATTGCAGAAGGACTTTATAAGAAAATGCGCTTTAGTGCATACAAAAAGCAAAAACGTGCAGAAATGATTAGCAAATAATGTGGTTGAAAATATTTTCCCTTCCTGTGGTTACTTTGTTACTGATGTTTCCCTTTACATCAGTGCATACCACAGAGTCTTCATTAACTTCGAAAGAATTACCTGAACCGCTTACGCTTGATTTAGCACTGGGTTTAATTGATCAGCAACACCCGAACTTACGCTATAGTGATGCTGATTTACAAGACGCTCAATCAAGTCTACAGCAAACGTTATCCAAAAATGATTTAACAATTAATTTTAAAGCAGATGCACGCTGGATTGAGCCATCAGTATTAGCGCCTGATCAGTCGAATGAAGATCATCGATTAGGACTCTATGTTAATAAAACACTTTATGATTTTGGCCGAAGTACTGCATTGACAGATGCAGCTACACAGCAAGTACAAAGTCAAAATTTACAATATTTGAATGCACAGCAGCACCAGTACCTTAATGTAATGAAACGCTATTTTGATGTTGTCTTAGCCGATTTACAATTTTATCGCTACAACGAAGAAATGGCTGTCGCATATATTCAGTTTGATCGCATTCAGAATAGGCATAAATTAGGACAACATACTGAAATTGATGTCGCAGAGAGAGAAGTTGAGTATCAACGTATTCGCCGCTTACGCACATATAGTC
This sequence comes from Gammaproteobacteria bacterium, assembly GCA_026197095.1. Taxonomy (GTDB): domain Bacteria; phylum Pseudomonadota; class Gammaproteobacteria; order UBA6429; family Thiohalophilaceae; genus JAGLTQ01. Next base: position 16,559 of record JAPHTF010000183.1, on the reverse strand, counting down.
AAAATCAACAACGTGTAATGCGCTCGCTATTGGCTCAAGCCTTAAACCGGCCAAATAATCTGCCAGACACAGTGTCAAAGCCTGAACTTGATGTGGTTTCACGAAAACTACCTGAAGTGGAAGATTTGCAAAAGAAAGTAAATGATAATAATCCTGTACTTAATGCATTAAGAACTCAACTTACAGCTGCAAAAAATAAAATTGAGTTTGCACGTGCAAGTGATAACCCGGTATTAACAGGTGGGATCGAAGCCTATAACTATGAACGTGAAACCAGTTCATCAAATAAATGGCAAGCAGGTATAACTTTGGATATTCCTTTATGGAATGGCGACAGGGTTGATGCTGCTGTGGCAAAAGCTAAATCAGAAGCATATAAAATTGAAGCACTGTTAGCACAACAGGAGTTTGCTATTCAGCAACAAGTGCTTGAATTGTGGTTAAATATAGAAACCTTAAAAATCAAGTATGAAGAAGTACAGACTGCAATGAATTATACTGAACTGTCATTAGATAGAAGTCGCGCACTTTATGAGTTAGAAGTCACTACAGATTTAGGTTATTCAATGGTGAAATTTTCAGAAGCAGAGCGCGAAGTAGTACAAACTAATTTTGAAATTGCACTAGCCTGGGCGCAACTTGATGCATTAAGTGGATCTCTGCTAAATAAAACCAACAATATACCCACAAACAAGTAATGAGCATACTGTTATGACTTCAAAATATAAGATGACACATTTTTTTATCGCTATAGCGGCAATAAGTTTGTTTATTAATACGATGGTTATTGCAGAAGAATATGCTGCAATATTAAGTTGGTCTAAGCGCGTTGAATTATCAACACCGGTTAATGGCGTGGTGCAGAGCGTATTTGCGCAGCCAGGAAAAATTGCTGCTAAAGGTGAAATATTAGTTCAGCTTGATGCTCGTGTTTTTAAAGCAGATTTAAAATTTGCACAGGCAATGTATAAAAATACAGAAGAGCAAAGTCTGGAAGCTAAACGCGAACTTGATAGACAAACAGATATGTATGATCGAACAATGTTGTCTGAACATGAATTACAGGTTGCTAAAAATAATTATACTGCTGCACAATCTCAATATCAGCAGGCAAAATCTTCTTTAACAAAAGCGAAGTTAAATTTAGAGTATAGTGCTATCCGTGCACCTTTCAATGCCATTATTGTTAGCTCAACAGCAGTGGAAGGGCAGGTTGTTGCTTCTGAAATGACTCCTCCAGTCCTTGTTGTTGTTGCAGAAGCGAAACGTATGTTGGCACGTTTTTATGTCACCGTAGATAAGATTAACCATTTTGTAGTTGATCAGGCTGCAAAAGTAGAAATTACTGGCCAAACCTATCAAGGAAAAATAGCCAGTATTGCGTTAGAGCCTGACAGGATAAATACGGGATCTTATGCTGTTGATGTCATATTTGACTCAAAAGATTCATTATTACGAGCAGGTCAGAAAGGGAAAGTAGATATATAGTTTAAATTTTAGTGTTTATACCAGCGTTTGTTTAATAGCGTAAAAACTTTATTCGGATACTTATAGCGTCCCAGGCTCCCGTTGTACCGTGCAAGTGCACGTGTGAGATCACCTTTCTCTTTTTTCAGATAAAATTTAAGGATAGTGCATCCCATTCGCAAGTTGGTGCGCACATTAAATAAACTGTCGCGAGGCTGACCAATTTCTTTTAGCCAGAACGGCATCACTTGCATTAGACCTTGTGCGCCTGCTTTCGATATAGCAAACCGATCAAAATTACTTTCAACATCAATGACGGCTAATACCAGTTCGGGATGCAAATCAGCACGGCTGGCTTCCTTGTGCACTTGTTTCAAGAGGTTCAAACGTTTTTCTGGATGTGCGATCTTATTTTTCAATCGATTAGACATGTCAAGTAACCATACCTCCGCATCAAATCGATCAGCAAAGCTGTCACTTTCTTTTATTGCCTGCTGTAGTAAGAGGCGCAGCTCGTTATTTGTAGAATGATTATTGTTTAGTGAGCTTTCATTGGCAATGCAGGATGTTGTTGTCAGCAGAAATATGCTGACAACTGAAATCAATAGATTATGCTGAAATATATTTATTCGCACTTTAGACTAATTTGTCCTTCAAAAATTGAGTAATGTCTTCAAGAGCTACATCTGTATTATCAGTATCACGACGGCCTTTGTATTCAACCATGCCTTTTTCTAAACCTCGATCACCTAATACAATTCGATGCGGTATGCCGATTAATTCCATATCAGCAAACATAATACCCGCCCGCTCTTTACGATCATCAAGCAGAACATCAATACCTAAGCTCCGGAGATCGTCATATAATTTTTCAGCAACAGGTTTTAATGTCTCTGATTTATGCATATTCATTGGGATAATGACCACCTGGAATGGGGCAATTGAATCTGGCCAGATAATACCTTTGTCGTCATGATTTTGTTCTATTGCAGATGCTACAACACGAGAAACACCGATACCGTAACAGCCCATAGTCATTATAGTTGCTTTCCCCTGATCATCCAGGACGGTGGCATTTAAGGCCTGGCTGTATTTTTTACCTAGCTGGAATATATGGCCAACCTCGATTCCGCGTTTTATTGAAAGGGTTCCTTTTCCATCTGGACTTGGATCGCCTTCAATTACATTTCGAATGTCCGCAATGTCAGGTATTGCAACATCTCTTTCCCAGTTAACGCCAAAATAATGTTTATCATCAATATTGGCACCTGCAGAAAAATCACTCATTACTGCCACACTGCGATCAACGATACAGGGTATTGATAAATTAACGGGGCCGAGTGAACCTGGTCCTGCACCGATAGCTTTTTTGATTTCTTCATCTGTTGCAAAACACAGTGGTGAGGCAACACCGGGTAATTTTTCTGCTTTTATTTCGTTAAGCTCATGATCACCACGGACTAATAATGCAATAAGATCTTGTTCACTTTCTTCACTGGCATGCACAATTAAGGTCTTAATGGTATTTTCGATGTTCAAGCTGAATTGTTCGACTAACTCATTAATGGTTTTAGCATGAGGTGTATCAACGAGTTTCATGTCCTGTTTAGCTGCTGGACGTGCTTTAACTGCCGTTACGGCTTCAGCTAATTCAATATTTGCGGCGTAGTCACTATCGCTACTAAAGGCAATATCATCTTCACCTGAATCGGCTAAAACATGAAATTCATGTGAGGCATTACCACCAATTGAGCCTGTATCGGCTTGAACAGGACGGTAGTCCAAGCCTATGCGATTAAAAATCTGGCAATAGGTTGTATGCATTTCCTGGTATGTCTCATTTAATGAAGCTTCATCAATATGAAATGAGTAAGCATCTTTCATTAAAAATTCACGTGAGCGCATTACACCAAAACGTGGGCGAATTTCATCACGAAATTTTGTTTGAATCTGGTAAAAATTTGCAGGTAATTGTTTATAACTGCGCAGTTCGTTGCGCACCATATCGGTAATAACTTCTTCATGCGTAGGGCCTATACAGAATTCTCTGCCATGGCGATCTTGTAGACGTAGTAATTCCGGTCCGTATTGTTCCCAGCGACCTGATTCTTTCCATAGTTCAGAGGGTTGAGTTGCAGGCATCAGGACTTCTTGCGCGCCTGTTTTATTGAGCTCTTCACGTACAATATTTTCCACTTTGCGTAATACTCGCAAACCGAGTGGAAGCCAGGTATATAGCCCTGACGCGAGTTTACGAATCATACCGGCGCGTAACATGAGTTTATGACTGATGACTTCTGCATCAGAAGGAGATTCTTTTAAAGTGGCAAGTAAAAGCTTTGAAGCACGCATGGTGGTATTGATCTCATAAATTAAGGAAATTAAACAAGATTTTATCTTGATGCTGTGTGTGGGTACAGTAAATCTATGGCTTAAAACAAATGTTTATTTATTCTTTGTTGATGACGGGCCAGGCATGATATTAACTTGGTCTTGGCTCGTTATGCTGGTGAATGAAATCCCTTTGCCTGGAGGTTTATCCGTAATTTGCCATTCACCTTGGCTGTTCTGCCATTTATACAAGGTGGATTGATTGAGCTCGGGTGCAACTTCATGGACTTTGCCTATGAGCTTAGTCTGTAATGTTTTATTTTGAGAAATATAAAAAGCAGCTAGCCCAATAATACTGAGGAGAATTATGTATTTAACTTTCATATTTTAAAAATGAAACAAAATTTTCTTTATTAGTTACAAAAATCATTAATTGCCTGTTTTGCATTTTCAATTTGCTTGGATCGCTCATTGTCATCAAGTGTTTTTACATTTCCATCTTTATCACGAATTCGACGAGAACGTTGATAACTGCTTAAATTATTTTTGGCATTTTCGCAATTTGTGGCTCGAATTTGTTCATTTTTAGCTGTTTCAGTGGCGACAATATTACCTGCTTTATCTTTTAATTTTGTTTCTTGGTACAGTGGTTTACTGTTTTCGGGGGCAGCAGCAGGCGCTTTTAAGCGTTTAAATTGTTGGTCACGGGGAGGTTTTTGTGAGTAATGTACATTTCCGTCATTATCAATCCATTTATAGAGCCCAGCTGAAGCTGAGCTGGCAAGAATCATTAAAGTCGATAAAAGTAGTATTCTCATAACGGTGTCCCGTATAGGTTGTTTATTATCAATATGTTATATCAAGTATCGCAGGGACTTGCTGACTTGTAAATTGACTATATGAGCTTAATTGTCAGAGATTATTGAGGATGTGACAGGTTTATAAATAGTTAGCTTTCTCTCGAATACTAGATTTGCCATAACCTTGTGAAACTTAAGGAAAAACTGCATAAAAACAGGCTCATATAGTGCAAATCTGCTGTGAGGCTGCGTATAATACGGCGTTTCGTGTTTCCTCTGTATATTCTAAGGAGCACAGCCCGTCATTACGGGCGTTTTTGTCTGTGACGTATAAGATTGGAGCTAAATATCGTGGAACTCAGCGGTGACGACATTGTTACTCAATTCCTGAAAGATGAAGGCGTAGAATACGTATTCGGCTATCCCGGTGGTGCTGTATTACATATTTATGATGCTTTATTTAGACAGGATGCGGTTAAACATATTCTGGTTCGGCATGAGCAAGGGGCAACCCATGCAGCCGATGGTTATGCACGTTCAACAGGAAAACCTGGCGTGGTGCTAGTAACGTCCGGACCCGGCGCAACGAATGCAGTCACAGGTATTGCTACAGCCTATTTAGACTCAATTCCCCTTGTGGTTTTGACTGGACAAGTGACGAGTGCATTTATTGGCAGTGATGCATTTCAGGAAGTGGATTCCGTGGGAATTACGCGTCCTTGTGTAAAGCATAATTTTTTAGTTAAAGATGTTAAAGATTTAGCGATAACGCTAAAGAAAGCTTTTTATGTGGCAACGACAGGTCGCCCAGGACCTGTTGTGGTTGATATCCCCAAGGATATTACTGATCCGAATATCAAGATTCCATATAAATATCCCGAGTCAATTAAATTACGTTCATATAACCCTGTTGTGGAAGTAAAGACTACACAAATTGATAAAGCGGTTGATGCGTTATTGTCCGCAAAGCGCCCGATGATTTATTCGGGGGGCGGCTCTGTATTGAGTAATGCTTCAGCAGAATTACGCACATTTACCAGGCAGCTGGGTTATCCGATAACACAAACATTAATGGGATTAGGCGCTTTTCCGGAACCCGATCCATTAAATGTGGGTATGTTGGGTATGCACGGTACTTTTGAAGCCAATATGGCTATGCATGAATGTGATGTATTATTTGCTGTGGGCGCACGTTTTGATGATCGTGTAACCGGCGATTTAGAAAAATTCTGTCCTAATGCAAAAATAATTCATGTTGATATTGATCCTTCTTCGGTTTCAAAAAATGTTCATGTTGATATTCCCGTTATTGGTGATGTTAAGCAGGTTTTATCAGCATTAAGCAATGCAATTACCGCAAGTAAGCGCTTGCCTGATACACAAGCATTAAAAAACTGGTGGTCGCAAATTAAAGACTGGGCATCGAAAGATTGTTTACGCTATGACCGGAACAGTGCCTTGATAAAACCTCAGTTCGTAGTTGAAAAGCTTTATGAAGTGACTGGTGGAGAAGCATTTGTGACCTCTGATGTAGGCCAGCATCAAATGTTTGCGGCACAATTTTATAAGTTTAATGAACCACGTCGTTGGATTAACTCGGGTGGTCTGGGTACGATGGGTTTTGGTTTGCCGGCAGCAATTGGAACACAACTTGGAAATCCAGACGCGACTGTTGCCTGTATTACGGGTGAAGCGAGTATTCAAATGTGTTTGCAAGAGTTGTCTACTGCATTTCAATATTCAACACCTATTAAGGTTGTCAATTTAAATAATCGTTACATGGGTATGGTTCGTCAATGGCAAGAGTTTTTTTATGACAGTCGTTATTCGAATTCATATGTCGATGCCTTACCTGATTTTATGAAGTTGGCTGAAGCTTATGGCCATGTGGGTATGCGTATTGAAAAACCCGAAGACGTTGAAGGTGCGTTAAAAGAAGCCTTTGCGATGAAAGATCGCCTGGTCTTTATGGATTTTATTACCGATCAAAAAGAAAACGTTTATCCCATGATTGCCGCAGGTAAAGGCCATCATGAAATGCATGAAAGAGAGTTAGCTTAAGATGCAGCATATAATTTCATTATTGATGGAAAATGAATCGGGTGCACTGTCACGTGTAGCGGGTTTGTTTTCTGCTCGTGGCTATAATATTGAGTCCCTAACGGTTGCTCCAACAGAAGATCCCACATTATCGCGTATGACGATAGTGACATCAGGTTCAAAAGAAATTATTGAACAAATTAAGAAACAGCTTAATAAGCTAATTGATGTCGTTAAGTTAGTTGATATCACGGCTAATGGCGAACACATTGAACGTGAACTCATGTTGATTAAGGTTCAGGCGAACACGGGTGATAAGCGTGAAGAAGTTAAGCGTCAGGCTGATATTTTTCATGGTCAGATATTAGATGTTACAGATACGACTTATATTATTGAGCTAACAGGTGAAGGTAGTAAGTTAGATGCCTTTATTAAAGCTATGGATGCAACAGATATCTTAGAAACTGTTCGTTCAGGTGCGACAGGCATTATGCGTGGCGAATCAAGTTTGCGAGTTTAGTTTTATACCGATTTATTTTTATATTACACAACCCAATTTAAAACAGAATTTTTAGATTTAAAATTTAAGGTAGGAAATACATTATGAATATTTTTTATGACAAAGATTGTGATTTGTCTATCATTAAAGGCATGAACGTAACAATAGTAGGTTATGGTTCACAAGGTCACGCCCACGCTAACAATCTGAAAGACTCAGGTGTTAACGTAACAGTTGCTTTACGAGAAGGTTCTTCTTCTGCAGTAAAGGCTGAAAAAGCGGGCTTAACCGTTAAAAATACTGCTGATGCAGTTAAAAGTGCAGATCTTGTTATGATTCTGACGCCAGATGAATTCCAGTCTGTGTTATACAAAGAAGAAATTGAGCCAAACATTAAAAAGGGTGCAACGTTAGCCTTTGCTCACGGTTTTGCCATTCATTACAACCAGGTTGTGCCACGTGCTGATTTAGATGTAATCATGATTGCACCAAAAGCACCAGGCCATACAGTTCGTAATGAATTTGTTAAAGGTGGTGGTATTCCTGACTTAATCGCGATATTTCAGGATGCATCTGGCAAAGCTAAAGATGTTGCGCTTTCTTATGCCTCAGGCGTAGGTGGTGGTCGTACGGGTATTATCGAAACGACGTTCAAAGATGAAACTGAAACTGATTTATTTGGTGAACAAGCGGTATTATGTGGTGGCGCAGTTGAGTTAGTTAAAGCAGGTTTCGAAACATTAACTGAAGCAGGTTACGCACCAGAGATGGCTTATTTCGAATGTTTGCATGAGTTAAAACTGATTGTTGATTTAATGTATGAAGGTGGTATCGCCAACATGAATTACTCAATCTCAAATAATGCAGAGTACGGTGAGTATGTAACTGGTGAGCAAGTTATTAATGCTGAAAGTCGTAAAGCGATGAAACAATGCTTAACCAATATTCAAAATGGTGAATATGCTAAGAAATTTATCTTAGAAGGCATGAGCAACTATCCTGAAATGACGGCACGCCGCCGCAACAATGCGGCTCACCCTATTGAACAAACAGGTGCAAAACTACGTAGTATGATGCCCTGGATTACTGCTAACGCCCTGGTAGACAAGGATAAGAATTAATTCACATAATTTTAATTATATCTTGTGAAAGTAATTCAAAAACAATAGCCGAGTATAAATACTCGGCTTTTTTAATTATTTTATAATAATCGTAAATAATCAAAATGGCCGTATCAAGACATCCAATTATTGCAAAAGAAGGTTGGGGTTTAATCCTCTTCCTTAGTGTAATTACCGCATTGCTTCAGCATTATGTCAGTGACTATGCTGCGGTATTATGGCTTATTCCGTTGTTTTTTTTGTGGCTCTATCGGGATCCTCATCGAGTCTTACCTTCAGAACCTTTAGGTCTGGTGAGTCCTGTAAGTGGTACAGTCATTCTGGCTGAATCACACCCGGATCCTTTTCTTGGACGTGATGCATTTTTAATCCGCATTTCTATATCGCTAACTGACATATACTCCATTCGTAGTGTTACTGAAGGTAAAATAATTCAACAATGGTTAGATCCTGAAGATGATGATGACGAAAAATCGTTAGCGCATGCGATTCAGATAAAAACAGATGAAGATGATGACATTATGATTGTGTTGAGGCCTGGACGTTTCTTCAAAAAACTGAGTTGTGATGCTGTAATTGGTCAACGGATTGGACAAGGCCATCGCTGCGGCATCATCCCTTTTGGTTCATGTGTTGACATATATGTGCCTGCGACAAGTACCATCAACACCAGCGTTGGTGACCATGTTGAAGCAGGTATAAGCTTCATCGCTTCTTTGAAACAGCATTCATGAAATCCTGAAATAATAGCGATGTCCATATTGGGTGATTATCTGCATTTCACCCATTTCAGGTTAAACTTTTTCGTTATTTTGCCGAAATAACACTATATAAACAAAATTTTAGTTAATTTTTGGTTTCTTCTTTTTTATGTCAATAAAAGCCCTCATTTGTGATGACTCGAGTTTTGCTCGTAAGCAGATTCAGAAATCACTCCCTCAAAGCTGGGATTTTGAAGTCTCTCAGGCCAAAAATGGTGTGGAATGTATTGAAGCGCTAAAAGCAGGTAAAGGTGAAATATTATTTCTGGATTTAAATATGCCAGAAATGGATGGCTACCAGGTGCTCGAAGCTATTCAAGCTCAAAATATACAGGTCATTGTGATTGTTGTTTCGGGAGACATTCAGCCTGAAGCACAAAAACGCGTCATGATGTTAGGGGCGCTTGAGTTCATAAAAAAACCGGTTGATGTTAAAGCTTTAGAAAAGGTACTGGATGAAAAAGACGTTTATGAAAAATTAACAAACGGCGCTGTACTTGAGCTCTCTGATGTAATACGTGATGGTTTTAAAGAAATTGTCAATGTTTCGATGGGGCTGGGTGTTGATTTATTAGCTCGTGTGTTAGATGCCTTTGTAATTATGCCAATTCCTAATGTTAATATGCTTGAAGTAAGTGAATTGGTTATGACACTTAACCAGGTTTCTGAAAGTAAGGATGTTTCGGCTATTTGCCAGGGATTTATCGGCTCAGGAATAGCGGGTGAAGCATTAATTCTTTTCAGCGATTCAAGCATGGCTGACATTGCAGATTTAATGAAGTTTAAATCAGAACTGACTGAACAAGTGGAGCTTGAATTATTAATGGATATTTCAAGTATCTTAAGTGGTACATGTTTGCAGGGTATTTCGAGACAGCTTGATATTAAATTTAGCCAGGGGCATCCCGTAGTCTTAGGCCGCGATATCAAAATGGAAGATTTATTTAAACGAAATGGAAGTCGCTGGAAAAAGATGTTAACCATTGAAATGCCAATTCGCATAGAAAATCGTAATATTAATTGTGATTTATTATTGTTATTTACAGAAGATTCAATTCCTCGTTTCAATGAACTATTAGAATATCTTATTGAGTGAATAATAAAACATGACAGATAAGAGTATTAATGAATCACACTGGATGATGGGTATGCTGGACTCCATCAATGTAGGTCTGGTGGTTGTTGATTTAGAATACAGGATTCAAATGTGGAATGATTATATGGAAAACCTGAGTGGTTCTCCTGCTTCCAAAGTGTTAAATAAAGTTATTTATGAATTATTTGCTGAAATTCCTGAAGCCTGGTTTAAAAATAAAATAAACTCTGTTTCAACATTAGGGAATCACTCGTTTACAATTTGGGAACAAAATCCCTATTTATTTAAGTTCAAAAATTATCGCCCCATTACTGGTGCGGTGGAATATATGTATCAGAATACAACGTTTATTCCTTTGTCATCACCCAGCGGTGAAATCAATCAAGTGGGCATTATTATTTATGACGTTACTGATGCTGCAATCAATAAGCTGGAGCTTGAAACATCAAATAATGAACTTAAAAAACTTAGCCGCACGGATCGATTAACGCAACTTAATAACCGTGGTTACTGGGAAGAATGTTTGTATAACGAATACATGCGAGTTAAAAGAACCAATCAACCCGCAAGTTTGATTATTTTTGATATTGATCACTTTAAAAAGGTTAATGATACCTATGGCCATATGGCGGGTGATGAAGTTATTCGTCAAACTGCCGCAGCGTTGCGTGAGAGTATAAGGGATACCGATATACCCGGCCGCTATGGCGGTGAAGAGTTCGTACTTATTTTAATTGATACTAAACCCGAGAGTGCTTTTATTTTAGCTGAACGAATACGCAAAAAAATTGAAGGGCTGACTGTTATCTATGAGGATATGGAAATTAAGTACACGATCAGCCTGGGCATTTCACAGGCAATAACAGATTCTGGCGATTATATGAAATGGCTAGAATGTGCAGATAATGCTTTATACACATCTAAAGAATCTGGGCGAAATCAAACCACAATTTATAGTCCAAAAAGTGCTGAGTAGGTTTCGTTAATTTAATGATATTAGTGTATCCTTTGTTTAGGTTTCTAACATGAATTAATAAACATGAACGCTGATATGACAACAAAAAAACCGCACCGCGGGATCTATTTATTACCTAATCTTTTTACCACGGCAGCCTTATTTTGCGGATTTTATGCCATTGTTTCATCTATTAATGGCAAGTTTGAGATAGCTGCAATAGCCATTTTTGTCGCCATGGTGCTCGATGGCATAGATGGTCGGGTGGCCCGCTTGACGAATACCCAGAGTGATTTTGGCGCTGAATTTGATAGTTTGGCAGATATGGTTTCATTTGGTCTGGCGCCAGCACTTGTCATGTATTTATGGACACTTTCAAGTTTTGGCAAAATCGGCTGGCTGGTGTCTTTTGTCTATGTAGTTTGTGCGGCGCTTCGTTTGGCACGTTTTAATACTCAGGCTACTACAAGTGATAAAAATTATTTCCAGGGATTAGCCAGCCCAGCGGCAGCGGCTATTGTGGCGGGCTTAATCTGGAATGGACCGCTAATTAAGGAATATCTTTCTTTGCCTGCATTGGAGATTGTCGCTCTTGTGACGACACTCATTGCTGGGTTATTGATGGTGAGTAATGTTCGCTACCATAGCTTTAAAGGTATTAACTGGCGCAGTAAAGTCCCTTTTGCCACTATTCTAATGATCGTTTTAGCGCTGGTATTTGTTTCAGCGGCACCTGAACAGCTTTTATTCGGGATTTTTTTCATTTATGCCCTATCAGGGCCAGTGATGACCTTAATATTATTACGTCGCCGCCGAGCAGAGCGTGCACTTAATAAGCAACAGGATAAAGCAGATTAAGGGCTTGGAAAAATCAGCGACTCAGGCTATATTACAAATATGAACACGCCAATTAACAGAAATACAATCAATAGCCGCTATGCTCAGCATGGTGCGGGTTTTTCTGTGTCTGAAAACTTCAATATAAGTTTATTATTGCTACGTCTCCTGCCTTAGGGCATATATTACATAGCGCGCTTTTCTGGGGCGCCTAAGATATAACCAGATAACCATTACCAAATTTGAATGTAAATCCCCTGTTAGATTTATCTGCAGTCCATGGCATAATTGAGCTTGCTGTGAGGGCAGTAAAAAGCAATTGACAGGGCAAAGAGATTAAGCGGAGACATTAAAATGTCCAATAGTAAGCAAGATAAGTTAATTATTTTTGATACGACTTTACGCGACGGCGAGCAAAGCCCTGGCGCCTCGATGACTAAAGAAGAAAAAGTGCGTATCGCTAAAAAACTGGAAAAAATGCATGTCGATATCATTGAGGCAGGATTTCCTATTGCAAGTCAGGGTGATTTTGAAGGTGTACAGGCGGTTGCTAAAAGAATTAAAGACAGCACAGTATGTGGCTTGTCTCGTGCATTAGATAAAGATATCGATCGTGCTGGTGAAGCCCTAAAGGATGCTAATCGTGGTCGTATTCATACCTTTATTGCGACATCACCGATTCACATGCAAATGAAGTTACGTATGGAGCCTGAACAAGTCATTGAGCAGGCCGTACGCGCAGTGAAACGTGCGCGCCAATATACTGATGACGTTGAATTTTCACCAGAAGATGCAGGGCGCTCAGATCCCGAGTTTTTGTGTCGCATATTAGAAGCGGTGATTGATGCAGGTGCGACCACGTTAAATATTCCAGATACAGTGGGCTATAACGTGCCGGAACAATTTGGTGGCTTGATTAAAACCTTAAGGGAAGGTATTCCAAATTCAGATAAAGCGATTTTCTCCGTTCATTGCCATAATGATTTAGGTTTAGCTGTTGCCAACTCTTTATCCGCGGTAATGAATGGCGCACGCCAGGTTGAATGTACAATTAATGGCTTGGGTGAACGCGCGGGTAATGCTTCACTTGAAGAAATTGTGATGGCAGTTAAAACACGTAGAGATATTTTTCCTTGCTCGGTTGATCACATTGATACTACTCATATTGTACCTGCTTCGCGTTTAGTTTCTGGTATAACCGGTTTTGCAGTGCAACCTAATAAAGCTATCGTGGGGGCGAATGCTTTTGCTCATGAGTCAGGTATTCACCAGGATGGCGTATTAAAAAATCGTGAGACTTACGAAATTATGCGTGCAGAAGATGTGGGCTGGTCTGCAAACAGAATGGTATTAGGTAAACATTCTGGGCGAAATGCATTTAAAACACGTTTGCTTGAGTTAGGTGTTGAGTTTAAATCTGAAAATGAATTAAACGATGCTTTTTCCCGCTTTAAAGATTTAGCAGATAAAAAGCATGAAATTTATGATGAAGATTTACAAGCCTTAGTAACTGAAACAAATATGGCATCAGAAAATGAAGTGTGTAACTTGGTTGCATTAAAAGTGTGTACTGAGACAGGTGAAATACCCAATGCCAATATTACTTTAAATATTAATGGTGAAGAAAAAACCGCCCAGGCAAAAGGGGGTGGACCAGTCGATGCAACCTTTAAGGCAATCGAGAAAATTGTTAATAGTGGAACAGAGTTACAATTATATTCTGTAAATAATATTACCAGTGGAACCGATGCCCAGGGTGATGTAACTGTACGTCTGGAAAAGGGTGGACGTATTGTAAATGGACAAGGCGCTGATACTGATATTGTTATCGCCTCAGCTAAATCCTATATCAATGCCTTGAATAAAATTCTGGATCCTGCTGAACGTGAACATCCCCAGGGTGATGTTTAATTCTTTTTTATTTATCGACAAGCCTGACTTGCTGTTAATAATATTACTAGCAGGTTGGGCTTTTCCATTTTATAAACATAAGAGTAAACATGATGTCTAATCAACAAAATGCTTACCTCAAGGCAATGGGGATTGATGTCTGGGTTGAACGAAGCCCCACTTTACCTGCTGAAAATAGCTCACTTACTGAACAAGTGTCAGAGTCGGAACCTGTACTGAAGTCTGAGCTTGAGCCAGGATCTGAAGTTGTCCTTAATTCTGAAGCGTCACAGTTAATCCCGGAATCAGTAACTGCAACCAGTGCAACACTAAATGTCAAATCATTAGATTGGCATGAATTACGCTCAACTATTGCAGAGTGCCAGTTATGTGAGTTAGCTAAGAATCGAACAAAAACAATTTTTGGCACAGGCAAGAAAAATGCGGCGTTAATGATCATTGGCGGTGCCCCCAATGCAGAAGATGAACTGCATGGCGAGCCGTTCACTGGTGAAGCCGGCAAATTATTAACCGCCATGATAAATGCCATGGGTTATCAGCGAAAAGATGTTTATATTTCTAATTTAGTTAAATGCAGGACATCTGAGAGTCAGGATCCTTCTATTGATGAAGTTGCTGCCTGTGCATCATATTTAAGAAGGCAGGTTCAACTTCTGCAACCGGGTTTAATTTTAGCCCTGGGCAGTGTGACTGCGCAGCGACTCTTAAAAAGCAAGTCAACAATGAGCCGGTTACGTGGCCAATTACATTATATCGATGAGATAACAGTTCCTATAGTGGTTTCCTTTGAGCCAGCATATCTTTTACGTTCACCGAATGAAAAACGTAAAGCCTGGGAGGATTTGCAACTGGCTATGAAAGAGTTGTCGACAATTGAGACATCAACAGAAATATTCCGTTCAGTCGAAGAATAATTACCATGAGTGCAATACTTCAATCTTCAAATCCCGATTTTTGTTTTCGCAAAATGCTTGAAGCTGATCTCAATGAAATCCTTGCGATTGAAGAATCTGTGTATTCGTTTCCATGGACGCGCACGATTTTTCATGACTGCTTAAATGTTGGGTATTTTTGCTGGGTATTACAACATCAGGATAAAATAGTCGCCTATAGCATTATGTCCGTTGCAGCTGATGAATCTCATCTTTTGACAATTGTTGTTGCAAAAGATGAGCAGGGTAAAGGTTATGGTAAAAAACTATTAGATGAGATGATTCGGCTAGCAAGCAAGAATGGTGCAAAAGCCATGTATCTTGAAGTGAGAATGTCGAATAAAACAGCGATTCAACTTTATCATCAACGTGGTTTTAATGAGCTCGGTATAAGAAATAATTATTATCCTGCAGAACAGGGGCGTGAAGATGCGCTGATACTTGCACTGGATTTATCATTTTAACTGTATTAAATACTCAGGCAGAGTACTCAGAGGCGAGAAACAGGCCTCTGAGATAAAAATTAAGATTAGCCTGATATAATATCAGGATGGAGTCCTTTGTGGTGTAATTTATCCATGATGAGCATTGGGATATTAAAGTGTTCCTCGTATTCAACTAGCAAGTCATGTGGTTGTGCTGTGTTGATTTCAACATTGGTAACATGCGGTAATCCTTGCATAAATTGTTTTAATTCATTAAGTGATTGTTCATCGAGTTTTTCGTCGATATAAACTTGTATTGAATGCATACAGTACCTCATCTTAATTAGAGACAGCATCCTGCTTTCTTGATGAATATAATTATTACCCTTCCTTATTTTATAGGAGATAAATTTATGTCCGTCAAGCAAACAGGAATAGTTTACAAAAATACATAATTGAGTTGAATTGTGATTCAGAGAGTTAGTGAGAACAAACAAATATGAAAAATCAAAGCCTGGATATTAGTGAGTTAGTTTCAATAGTGCGAAATGTGGCTATTGAAGAGTTATTACCGCGTTTTGCAAAAGTAAAACAGAATAAAAAGTGTGATGGCTCTATATTAACCGAAGCCGATCTTGCGGTTCAGACAAAAATTGAGAAAAAGCTAAAGCAACTGGATTCTTCAATTTTATTCCTCGCTGAAGAAATGACAGAGCAAGCGCAAGAAACTATATTACAGCAGTCTGGCAGACCCGTTTGGGTTTTAGATCCCCTGGATGGCACCACCAATTTTGCCGCAGGCATTCCTTATTATGCTGTTTCGCTTGCATTAATAGAAAAAGGGCAGCCAGTTTTAGCTATTGTGTATGATCCAGAACGTGATGAATGTTTTATTGCCGAAAAAGGTTCAGGTGCAAAATTAAATCAAAGCAATATTGAAAAGGGGCATTCTAAAATAAAATTAAGTAACGCAGTTGCGTGTATTGACCTAAAACGATTACCTGAAAAACTGGCGATTAAAATTGTATCGCAACATCCATTTCGGTCGCAGCGGAGTTTTGGTGGTGTTGCTTTGGATTGGTGCTGGTTAGCTGCCGGTCGGTTTGATGTCTATTTGCATGGTAAACAAAATATCTGGGATTATGCAGCGGGGTATTTAATTTATTCTGAAGCAGGGGGTATTTCAACAACTTTGTCAGGTGAGCCTATTTTTGTGCAAAGCTTGCAGCCAAGAAGCGGAGTAGCTGCCTTGGATAAAGATTTATTCATAGAATGGACAGATTGGCTTGAAATAAATATTGCTCATTGAGTAAATTGCCACTCTATTATTTAATCTTCATTTACAATTTTCATGTAAAATACCCGTTTTTAGTATTATCGAGTT
>JAPHTF010000060.1 GCA_026197095.1 Gammaproteobacteria bacterium | reverse complement strand
GAAGTATTATGGCAACCCTACCAGGACAAAACATAATGTATTTCCCGCGTATCATATTATTATGTGTTATTGCTTTTTCAACAGTAATTTCAACCGCGACTGCAGATACACCTCAGTGCCCGCGAATTATCAGCCAATCACCCTATATCAGCGAAATGTTAGATTATCTTGGCATGGGACAGTGCGTAGTTGGTGTAAGTCGGTACTCTAAACGTGATCTCCCCCATACCGGTGGCATACTTGATCCCGATGCTGATGCAATTGATGCGCTCTCACCCGGCCTGATAATTACCTCAGACTGGGCCAAAGAAGAAACAATGAAAAAGGTTACTCCGGCTGGAGCTAGAGCAATCCGTTTAAAAAGCTTTAATAAAATGACTCAGCTTGAAGAAAATATGTCTGAAATCATTAAAGCGACAAAATGGCAGCATGCGGCACCATTAGTTAAAAAGTTTTCAGATTCATGGCGCAATAAAGTTAAACAGGTAAACGGTAATAATAAAAAAGTCTTACTACTCTCTTCCTGCAGTGGTTCCCCCTATTCCTTTGGCCCTGATTCGCGATTGTACGATTTATTCACACTCGCTGGCTTTAAGGTTGTCGAAAGTAAAGAAAAAATTCGACATATTCGTCCGGGAAATGAAGTTGAAAACCTTACTATGCTGGCCGATAAATATCAGCCCGACCTGTTAATCATTTTTGAACAACGATTAAGGAAACAATGCCAAATGATTACACCAAAGCTACCGGTTAAGATATTAAGTGTAGATGGAGAAAAATTCCTTCATCCTAATGTCGAAATTCTTAAAGGTCTCGATTTACTAATTAGCAAGAAACATTATTGGAATTAATATGACCAACCCGGATAAAAATAAACGTTACGGAGAACGCATGGCAAAGAAGAAAGCTATTATTGATGAAAAAATAAAACAGGCTGATAAAGAACAAGGCGTGATTGTCATTACCACGGGTAATGGAAAAGGTAAAAGTTCATCTGGCTTTGGTATGGTTGCGCGTGCATTGGGCCATGAAATGAAAGTGGGCATTGTTCAGTTCATCAAGGGCGCATTCTCTACCGGTGAAGAAGCCTTCTTTCGCCGTTTTCCTGATGAAGTAGAGTATCACGTTATGGGAGATGGCTTTACCTGGGAAACACAAAACCGGGAACAGGATGAATTAACTGCAGCAAAGGCATGGCAACAAGCCCAGCGTATGCTTGATGATGAAAGCTATGACCTGGTATTACTTGATGAGCTTAATATTGTTTTAAAATATCAATATATCGATATCGAACAGGTGATTAACAATTTAAAAAACAGGCCTGTAATGCAACACGTTGTCATTACCGGTCGCTCGGCAAAAGATGAGCTTATCGACATCGCCGACACGGTGACTGAAATGAAAGATGTTAAGCATGCTTTTTGTTCCGGCATAAAGGCTCAAAAAGGGATTGAGCTTTAATCAATTAATATGATTAAACTGGAAAAAACATTACTTGCTTATAACACGGCTGTTTTTAAAGATATCGCCAAAGAAGAAATCACCGCTCTTGATTCATCACTGTTGCCCTTGCAACAAGGATTATCACTGAGCAGTTATGTTGGTAAATCACCGTTTAGTATTACCCTGCTCAATATCAGCGATGATGCTGCTAGCATTAAATTAAAGGCAGGCATTTTTTACACTGGTATCATAGCCGGGTGCAGCTGTTCGGATGATCCTTCACCTGTTGATGAACAAAATGAATATTGTGATCTTCTCTTCACCATTGATAAATCTACTGCCGAAACAACCGTAGAATTACTCGAACATTAATTTTTTTATTAAAGTTCAATTAACTTACTTCCTTTATTACTCCCTGTATACTGGATCTCTACAAAACTTCTCCCTGTGGTTTATATTAATTATGTTAACAACGAATAGTTTCAAGCACAATATTTCTATCCTGGCCTTATGCCAGGCTTTGTTTATGAGTGGAACCTCTTTAATGGTTGCCACTACAGCTCTGGTGGGTTTTGCACTTGCGGATGATAAAATCTATGCAAGTTTACCCTTTACCTTACAACTTCTCGCGACCATGTTCACAAGCATTCCTGCGGCGATGTTAATGGCAAAAATAGGGCGTAAATCATCATTCTTGATGGGAGCAGTAATTGCCATGATGGGGGCTCTAACCTGTGCTTATGCTGTCATGGAACACAATTTTTTATTCTTTACACTGGGTAGCATATTAATTGGAATTTTCTCTGGCTTTGCGAATTACTATCGCTTTACTGCAGCAGATAGTGTTACAGCAGAATATAAAAGTCGTGCTATCTCGTATGTTTTAGCAGGTGGCGTGTTAGCGGCAATCATCGGACCTAACCTGGCCAACTACACTAAAGATATGATTAGCAATGCCACTTTTGCTGGTAGCTATACGGCGATTATTGGTTTATATCTTCTTTCCTTTATTTTGCTAAGCTTCCTGGATTTACCACACGTAAAGCCTGCCACGAATACTAAACAAAACAGCGGACGGTCTTTACATGAAATTATTCGTCAGCCACGTTATCTAATTGCCCTTATTAGCGGAACTTTAGGTTATGCCACTATGACCCTGGTGATGACCGCTACACCACTAGCCATGCAACACCATGAGCACGTCTATTCTGATACGGCCTTTGTTATTCAATGGCATGTACTCGGCATGTTTGCTCCTTCATTTTTTACTGGTAACCTGATCAAGCGTTATGATCTGTTGCCCGTTATGTTTACCAGAGCACTATTAGGATTAGCCTGTATTTTTATCAACCTGATTGGCACCTCGGTGAGCCATTTCTGGTTTGCATTATTGTTACTGGGTATTAGCTGGAACTTTTTATTCATTGGTGCGACTACATTGCTTACCGAAACCTACAATGAAAATGAAAAATTTAAAGCCCAGGCTTTAAATGATTTTTTTCTTTTTTCCGTAGTTGCCTCGGCTTCCCTTTTTGCCGGAATTTTACACCACAAGCTTGGCTGGCAATTTGTTAACTACCTTGCCATTCCTGCGATTATTGGCATCATCATAAGTCTTGTCTGGCTATATAAAATTGATAAAATACAGCACGTTCAACCTGAACACGAAATGATCGACGAAGCTACCAATACAGCTGAAAATTAAATTTTACTAATTTTAGAAACAGGTGAATTATGAACAAAGCACCCGTAATTGTTATTGGACTTGGTGAAATGGGAAGTGTCTTTGCCCGGGCTATTTTAAAGTCAGGCCACCCTGTCCACCCGGCCTCGCGTGATACAAATCTCGAAGAACTTGCAAATACCGTTAAAGATCCTGAAATGGTATTAGTTGCGGTGGGTGAGAAAGACTTACAAGCGTGTTTAAAACAACTTCCTTCGGCATGGCACGATCGTGTTGTCATGTTACAAAATGAATTATTACCACGTGACTGGGCATCGTATAACTTTGCTGACCCGACTGTTATCTCGGTCTGGTTTGAAAAGAAAAAAGGACAGGATTCAAAAGTCCTTATTCCTTCTCCCTGTTTTGGTGCAAAGGCCTCGTTACTTGTTGATGCCTTAGCTACTCTGGATATTCCTGCCCGTGAAGTTGCATCAAATACCGAACTCGAAGAAGAGTTGCTGATTAAAAACGTCTATATACTGACCACAAATATTGCGGGTTTAGCCACCAAAGGTAATGTAAAAGATTTATGGGATAATCACCATGCGCTTGCTCTTGAAGTCGCTAACGAAGTCATGGATATTCAGGCAAGCCTGGTTGGTCATGAGCTCAACCGCAATAAACTCATAGCCGGTTTTAAAGAAGGTATTGATGGTGACCATGAGCATATGTGCATGGGACGTTCAGCCCCTGCCCGCCTGGCGCGTGCAATTGAACTTGCGGATGCGGCTGGATTAGACGTTAAGAAATTACGTACGATTTCTAAAGAACAAAGCGCTTAATGTTTTCTGACTTTCTCTAATAATTCACATAATTGATCAGCGCCCTGTAATATACGTGGCCCTGCCCGGTTTAAAAGATCAGGGTCAATAAAATAAATTTGCTCATTTTTTACAGCAGGCACCTGAACCCAGGGTGCCCACTCTGACATCCACTGTGATTTATTTTCTCCCTTGTCACCTGCAATAATCACATCTGTCTTTGTTGCAATAACCGACTCAACAGACACTTTTGGTGTAATTGAATGAAGTCCAGCAAATACATTTATTCCACCACATAAATTTATCATTTTTGAAATAAGATGTTTTCCATTAATCGTCATTTTTGGACTATTCCAAAATTGATAAAACACCTTTATTTTCGTTTTATTAGAATATTGTTTTTTTAATCGCATGTAATGCTGAATAAATTCGTTTGATGCTTTTGTAGATATCTCAGTTGTACCGGCAAGAATACCAAAATGCTTAATTGTTTTTGCAATGTCCAGTGGATAACGTGGTTCACTTTTAAATACCGGGATACCTAAAGCAGCAAGTTTATCAACTTGCTTCATATTATTGCCTGAGGCCCAGGCCACGATTAAATCAGGCTTTAACGACAAGATGGTTTCTACATCTAAAGAAGGATAGCCGCCCACGCGTGGAATTTTTTTTGCCGCTTCTGGGTAGTCACTATACGATACTGCACCAATCACCTTATCGCCAGCACCAGCCGCAAACAGAGATTCTGTAATATGTGGTGCCAAGCTGATGATACGATTAGCCGGTTGATACAGTGTTATACGACGACCTTCATCATCTTTTACACCTATTGCGGCATGTAAAGATGTTGTTAATATTGATCCAACAAGGAAAAATACCAGGCTTGATTTAATATTCTGAAACGGGACATTCATAGCAAGTTATTCTAAATGATTAATCAGAGTGAGCACAGGCTTTATGTAATCTTATACTGTCACTTAAATCTGTTACATGTCAAAATAACCTATGCCTACAATAATGATACAGGGAACCACATCCGATGCCGGTAAAAGTACACTGGTGGCCGGCTTATGTCGTATTTTAAAAAATCGTGGTGAAAAAGTAGTCCCTTTTAAACCCCAGAACATGGCACTCAATAGTGCAGTCACGGTTGATGGTGGCGAGATTGGACGCGCGCAGGCTGTTCAGGCGCTTGCAGCAGGACTCGAACCACATACGGATATGAATCCCGTTCTGCTCAAGCCCAATTCAGATACCGGCGCACAGGTGATCGTGCATGGTCATGCAATAAAGAATCTCTCTGCGGTGGATTATCACAACTACAAAACTACCGCGATGAAAGCCGTGCTGGAGTCCTATAACCGACTTAAAGAACAATATGACTGGATCATTGTAGAGGGTGCGGGTAGCCCGGCTGAAATTAATTTACGCGATCGCGATATTGCCAATATGGGCTTTGCAGAGGAAGTCGACTGCCCGGTAATTATTGTTGGCGATATTAATCGCGGTGGCGTTTTTGCACATCTAACAGGCACACTGGATTTACTCTCTCAATCAGAGCAACAACGTACACTTGGATTTATCATTAACTGCTTTCGCGGTGATATCAGTCTTTTAGAATCAGGCTTAGACTGGTTGGAAGAAAGAACAGGTAAAAAAGTTTTTGGTGTATTACCTTTCCTGCACGGGTTTCACCTGGAAGCCGAGGATAGCGTTAAAATAGACCAGGTTATTGATCATTCTCAACAGGTCATCAATGTTGTGGTTCCAGTATTTCCACATATCAGTAACCACACCGATCTTGATGCCTTACGTTTACATCCACAGGTTAACTTACACTATGTCGCAACAGACATGGAAAAGCCCGCAGCTGATTTAATTATTTTACCCGGCAGTAAAAATGTACAGTGTGACTTACAGTGGTTGCAGCAACAAGGCTGGCAAGAACATATTAATAAACATCTACGCTATGGCGGAAAACTCATCGGCATTTGTGGCGGTTATCAAATGCTCGGAAAGAAGTTACATGATCCCCATGGTATTGAAGGAAGTGAGGGCAGTAAGGATGGTTTAGCATT
>JAPHTF010000086.1 GCA_026197095.1 Gammaproteobacteria bacterium | reverse complement strand
TAAAAAATAGTCTACTTTCCTTACTGTTCTTATCTGATATTGACTAAACTTACTGGGGAATAATGTATTTCCCTAATTCGTTTTGCTTTAGACCCGCAAAACAAAGTTTGTATTCTTCAGAGCCAATGATCTCATCGGGATCATTAAAAAGATCATCTTCATCTAGCAGTAAATTCACATCCTGATTTTTATTATCTTTGCCTGTACACCGCTCCAACACTTTATCACCGCTTGCATCAAAACTACGAAACGCATGTAATTTACCACTGTAATGGTGAAAACTGATTAAGGTTTGGGTGGGAGCATTATGATAAAAAGGTAAATAAGCCGCCATGTAATCACGTATGACTCGCCCTTGTTTGTCGTGCACATACACTTCAATCGTATGCAGTGTCGTTGGCTGCTCTTTTTCCCACTGTAGCTGACTGATTAATGTACCCTTATCCAGGTAACGCTGCTCGATATAAAAATCTTTGGCATTGGCATAACCACCAATACGCGTTTTTACCTGAAGAGCTTTTCCGTCAGTTAGTTTTTTATGCAGACTTAAACTGTCACTGGTAAATTTATTCCAGACACGCACATGTTTACTATCGCCTTTCATCGCTTCTGTAGCTGAAACAATGAATGCAGTAAACAAAAGTATAAGAAGAGTGATACTGACTTTAAACTGGAGCGATAAGCTTAACATCATATTCTCCTTACAAAATATTTTCTTAACCTTACTTCAGACTCACGCTGTTTTGCCATGCCTAATTCATTCAGATTTAGCAAGCTCAACTAAAGCGACGATTTACTCTCGACGCCAGCTTGTAGTTACACCACCACTATCTTCCAGCACAACACCCTGCTCTTTTAATAGATCACGAATACGATCGCTTTCGCCCCAGTCTTTTGCTGCACGTGCCTGGTTACGTTGTACGATTAGCTCATCAATATCTTCGGCAGAGATACCTTCTACATTTGCGCCACCACGTAAAAATATTTCTGGTTCCTGATTTAATAAACCAATCATAGCGGCAATATCTCGTAATAAACTTGCAAAGTGTTTAGCCTGGCCTTGATCTTTATCTTTATAACGATTCACTTCTTTGGCTAAATCAAATAACACGGGTAATACTTCAGCCGTATTAAAGTCATCATCCATTGCAGTGCGAGCACGTTGATGATACTCGGTATTTTTAGACTCAACAGTGTCGATCTCGACTCCACGTAATGCCGTGTACAACGTGGTTAAGGCGGCCTTGGCGACATCCAGTTGTTTATCTGAATAATTTAATGGGCTACGATAATGACTGGTTAAAATAAAATAGCGTAAAACTTCAGGATCATACTTTGCAGTTACTTCACGGATAGTAAAAAAATTGCCCAATGACTTGGACATTTTTTCATCATCAATGCGCACAAATCCATTATGCATCCAGACATTAGCAAATTTTTCACCCGTAGCGGCTTCAGATTGTGCAATTTCATTTTCATGATGAGGAAACTGTAAATCCATACCACCACCATGAATATCAAAGTTATGTCCGAGGCATTCTGTCGACATAGCTGAACACTCAATATGCCAGCCTGGACGCCCTTTACCCCACGGTGAATCCCAGCTGGGTTCTTCAGGTTTAGCTGATTTCCATAACACAAAATCGAGTGGATCTTTTTTCGCATCATCTACCGCAACACGTTCACCTGCGCGCAAGTCTTCAATCTGCTTACCCGAGAGCTCACCATATTTTTCAAACTTGCTCACGGCATAATAAACATCACCGTTAGCCGCGGCATAGGCAAAGCCCTTATCAACCAAGGTTTGCACCATGGCAATAATCTGATCCATATATAACGTAGCGCGCGGTTCCTGGTTTGGTGCCAAAATACCCAGCGCTTCTGAGTCAAAATGCATTTCATCAATATAGCGGCCAGTTAACTCATTAAAGTCTTCGCCATTTTTATTTGCTCGTTCAATTATTTTGTCGTCGATATCGGTAATGTTGCGAACATAAGTCACATGCTCCTTGCCATAAACCTCACACAAATAACGATATATCACATCAAACACAACCAGCACGCGTGCATGGCCAATATGGCACATGTCATACACTGTCATACCGCAGACATACATGCGAATATTATTCATGTCGAGCGGTTTAAATTCTTCTTTTTGCCGGGTCAGATTATTGTGTATTTGTAACATGCCTATTTATCTTCTTTTAACTGGATTTATCGGGATGCTAGAATAACGGAAATAATCGCCTAACGGAAATAGCGATGACTTATTCCACATTTCCACATGCAGCCTTCGGGATTAAGCGACGCAGCTAGAGACAAATCAGTTCAAACCCATTATTATTCAGGGTCTTGTTAATAACTCAACTACTAAAAGATTATCAACTATGCGCTATTTACTTATTACTATTACAATCCTTTTTCTTTTAATTTCAAGTGCCCAGGCGGCTGATGACATCACCACCAAACGTGTCATGCTGGAAACCACAGAAGGGAACATTTTGCTTGAACTCGATATTACTCGTGCACCGCTCACCGTACTTAATTTTATGAAATATGTGAGAAGTGGCCATTATGATGGCACTATTTTCCACCGTGTCATTAAAGACTTTATGATTCAAGGTGGAGGATTTACTCCTGAAATGACGCGTAAGGAACCTGATGCGACGGTAATGAATGAAGCCGATAATGGATTATCGAATGACCGTGGTACTATCGCCATGGCCAGAACGAATGATCCACATTCTGCATCAACTCAGTTTTTCATCAATACTAAAGACAATCCTTTTCTTAATCACACAAGTAAAACACCACGTGGTTGGGGCTATGCTGTTTTCGGGCGAGTCATCAAAGGTATGAATGTTGTCGATAAAATCCAAAATCAACGCACCGGACCTAATGGCCCCTTCCCAAGTGATGTTCCTTTAAAAATGATACTCATTAATAAAGCAACAGTTATCGATTCAGCACAAGAAAAAGCAAAAAATACAAAGAAATAATTTTATACAAACTTGAAGGTTTTTAACATGATTAAAATGAATACAAACAAAGGTACCATCGTTATTGAAATGGATCCTGCAAAAGCACCAGAAACTGTGGCCAATTTTGAGCAATATGTAAAAGACGGTTTTTATGACGGCACTATTTTTCACCGTGTTATTGATGGTTTCATGATTCAGGGTGGTGGCATGGAACCGGGTATGAAAGAAAAGCCTACACGTGACAGCATCAAAAATGAAGCAGACAACGGGCTCTCTAACGATCGTGGTACTATCGCAATGGCGCGTACTCCTGATCCCCATTCAGCATCTTCACAGTTCTTCATCAACTTAAATAATAATAACTTTCTTAACTTTACTTCTGCAGACGCACAGGGTTATGGCTACTGTGTATTTGGTAAAGTGGTTGAAGGTATGGATGTTGTTGATGAAATTAAAAATGTAGCTACAGGCTCAAGCGGACACCATCAAGATGTGCCCACTGAAGATGTTGTTATTGAAAGCGTAGTGATCGAAGCATAAGTTAACTTAAACAGTAAATCGTGAGCACGCTATTTATTTCAGATCTTCACCTTAGTGGTGAACGAGAAAAGATCACTGAACTGTTTATAGATTTTCTTGTTCAAAGGGCGTCAAAAGCTGACGCCCTTTATATTTTGGGTGACTTGTTTGAAGTTTGGCCAGGTGATGACATGATTCAGCCTGACTACAAAGACTGCATTGCCGCAATGAAACAACTTGCTGATAGTGGTGTACCTTTATTTGTTATGCAAGGTAACCGAGACTTCTTAATGGCAGAGCAGTTTGCCGAAGTATCCGGTGCAACTTTAATTGAAGATCCCACTATTATTGATCTCTATGGCACACCCACCCTTCTTATGCATGGTGATACACTATGTAGCGATGATATTGAATACCAAAAATTCAGAACAATGGTACGCGATCCTTGTTGGAAAGCAGATTTTTTGTCAAAACCAAGCGAAGAACGTTTAGCGATGACAACAAAGTATAGAAAGATCAGTAAAGAAGAAACAGCAAAAAAAACGATGGACATAATGGATGTAAATCAACACGCTGTTGAAGAAGCCATGCTAAAAGAAAATATTCAACAACTTATCCATGGCCATACCCACCGCCCTGCTATCCATAATTTCACGGCAAACAATAAAAAAATGAAACGCATTGTATTAGGAGACTGGTTTGAACAAGGCAGTGTTCTAGCATGTGATAAAGCAGGCTGCCATTTAGAATCTGTTTAAATTTATTCATTTTCTGCAACAGTACAAAAGCACGTGAAAAAATAATTAAACCTCAGTGTCCTCTGTGGTAAAAATTTACTGTTCGCTTTTAATCTTCATTCTGGCGTAGTGCTTTTATCGATAATTTTATTCTGAAAAACTCACTTTACCTTCACGTAATTCAGTTACTGTATAATTTTTATAGCCTTCAGGTAAGACAAACAGTTTTGAATCTGCTTTATAGTTAAGATCATAATCAATCAAAGAACGTGAATATTCCCGCATTCCCCACTCCTGAATAGGAAAACCAAACTCAAACTGGCGAGCAGGTTTAAATGTTGTTGCTGCCATATCACAGGCATTTTGCATATCTGCAGGAAAATTATTAAATGTCACTATACTATCTAATGCCATATGTTGGTGGAATTCCTTTAGCGCTTTAACTACATTCGGCATCAAGTCTTTAACAGAAATCACGTCATAGCATACTTTATCATTTGTAATGAGCTGATAATGTTTAGCTTTCTCACCTTCTATAGCAGGTGCATCTTTCATTGCAGGCATTTTTTTTACTGAATGAGTTAATTTAAATGGAGGCTCAAATTTTTGCCCTTTCTTTAACTTTTTCTCATGTATGGCCATAACAGTTTTTTCACCCGCGCTAACACTGTGTACAACTTTTGTATTACGATTAAATAAAACAAAGTCTTTGTCTCCATCACCATCATCAATGCGTACAAAATCCTTAGTAATGATCATTCGCGTTTGATAAGGTTCAACACCTTCTTCTTTTTCCATAAATAAAACTAACGTGTCAGCATATTCTTTTTTTGCACATGAAAATAAAACACTTACTATCATTAAAAACATTAATTTTTTCATAACAACCTTTCGCTTTCTAATTTGCGGACTCGAGATATAATAATTCTTCTTCGGTAAAACCCGCCTGTTTTCGTACATCATGGTCAAAAGGGCCTCGCAAAGAACCTTTCATATATTTATCAATTAACTCTTTAAATATTTTTTCCGAATCTATTTCACGCTGCTCGCAAAGATAACGAAACCACCGTGTACCAATTTCAACATGGCCTATTTCATCATGATGAACGATAGCCAAAATTTCAACTGCACTATCGTCACCTATATGCTTGAGCTTCTTAACAATCCCCGGTGTCACATCCAGGCCACGTGCTTCAAGTACTCGCGGAACTAAAGCCATTCGCACCATTGGATCAAAAGCGGTTACTAAGGCACTTTCCCACAAACCATTGTGAGCATAAAAATCCCCATAGTGATAGCCCAAAGTCGCTAAATGCTGGCTTAATAACTCATAATGATAAGCTTCTTCTTTTGCCACTCTTACCCAATCACTATAAAACGCTTCAGGCATATCCTGAAAACGATAAACTGCATCCCAGGCCAGATTAATTGCATTAAATTCTATATGACAAATTGAATGAATTAATGCAGCATGACCTTCCTTGCTGGTGATTTTTCGCCGGTTCAATTCGCGAGGCGGTACCAGCTCCGGTTTTTCAGGCCGACCAGGATCTTCAAACGTTAAAATCGGCGAAACTTTTTCCAGAGACAGTTGTTGATGCTGCCACGCTTCTGCGGTTTGATAACTTAATGATATTTTTTCAGCAGGTAAACATGCCTGTATACACTGCTCAGCCTGTTTAAATAATGATGGATTAGTCATCTGCACATTTTATCAAGTTCCGCAATAAGACGCAGCTTAAATAGACTCTTTTAAGGCAATGACGATATCCATCACATTCGTTCCCGTTGGCCCTGTTGAGATAAGATCACCCGCTTCAGCTAAAAACGTACCTGCATCTGCAGCAGCCAAATGGACCTTAGCATCAAAACCCCTGGCTCGTGCTAATGTTGCGCCGTCAATAATGGCTCCAGCATCATCAGTCGGCCCATCACTTCCATCGGTTGCCCCCACTAAAACAGTAATACCTTCACTATTCTCTATTAAACAAGCTATTGCTAAGGCCAAAGACTGATTTCTTCCTCCTCGGCCAGGTTCTGCTGGGAGCCTGAGGGTGGGTTCCCCGCCCCACAAATGTATTCCCGGTTTTGCATTGAGCAACTCTTTTACTAATAACTCAGCGAGTTTAAAAACATCGCCATATAAACTCTGGCCATGATACGTCACAGCATAATGTGTTTTTTCAGCTCGTTTAATGATTGCCTGACAAGCCATCTCATTATTAGCGATAATATGAGACTTAACGGAAACGGATGCTACAGCAGGTTCGACTTTATGAATATATTTTTGCAGCCATACCGGCAGCATGTCTGCATTATGCAGGCTATCAACGCTCTTTCTCGCGACAAATAATCCTGAGCCAATAATTTCAGGCATATCCATCTTTACATCAGAAATAAGAAGTTGTGTTATTTCATTATGATGAAAATAACCCAGTGCTTTACCTCCTTTTATTAATGAGACCGCCTGTCGAATATGATTAATTTCATGAATAGGTAAACCACTTGCAAGTAACCAGTTATTAATCTTTATTAACACTTCTAAGTCAACATTTTCAGGCAGTAC
>JAPHTF010000079.1 GCA_026197095.1 Gammaproteobacteria bacterium | reverse complement strand
TCAATTACGAACCAATCGCGTTTGACAGTTTCTGGCTTGGCACTAAAAGTTTTCATTATTTCGCCTGTCCGAATTAAATATTGTTCTGTTCAAAAAAGAGGCGGAATATTACTTAACTCAGCCCAAAGATACAAGGGGAATTCAAAGAGAATTCATGATAAGTGTTGAATATATTACGAGATATTAACGCAAAGAGCGCAAAGACGCAGAGGGCGCTAAGAAAAGCAATTATTTCAATAACTTACCAATTATTAACATTCTGAAAAAATTTATTTATTCTTACAATTAATAACAATTCTTAGCTTTGCGTCCTCTGCGCTTTTGCGCCTTTGCGTTGAAATCTTTTACTTTTCACAAATTTCAGGCAAAAAAATAGCGCGGAAAAGGGGTTAACCGCGCTAAAAAAATTCCATCCATATGGAGGAGGATGGAGGAGTCAAAACTGTTCAAGAAAACCTTCTAAATCAGTAAGCGCTAATATAAGTGGTTTCTTATATTACGTCAACTTAATTTTATTACTTTTTATTAAATAATTGAGCTTCGCTGACATCGCTGACAAGAAAAGATAAAAATAGATCTAGTGAAATAATAAAAGAAAGGTCGCAATAGCTGCCGAACGAGAGGAAAAGCTTATTTTTACCAGTTTTGCATCAAGGCATGCTTAATATCATTAAGCCTGCCATGAAAAAAATGCCCTGCCTCTTCCATCCATATCAACGTTGGTGGGTTTGCGCGTTCAGAAACCCAGTTTTTTACGGCTTCTGCATCAATCACCTCATCCTGACCACCTTGGATCACGACCCAGGGAACATTAATCTCTTTGATCTCATCAAAGGCATACATGCTGACAGGCGGAGCAACGAGCAGAAGTTTTTCCGCTTTAATCTTTTCTTGTGCACGAGTCGTTACATAAGCGCCAAATGAAAACCCGGCTAACCAGACAGGGGCCTGTGGGCGCCACTGTCTTAGCTCTGCCACGATCGCTTGTAAATCTTCAGTTTCACCGATGCCATGATCATATTCACCTGCTGATTTTCCAACACCCCGAAAATTATAACGAACCGTTATCGCATCGAGTTCTGAAAAAGACTTCGCCAGGATATGTACGACTTTGTTTGTCATTGTGCCACCATACAAAGGGTGGGGATGACTTATAACAACAAGAGGGGAAGACTCTGTTAAATTATGTGGTTGAGTAATAACGGTTTCTATATCCCCAGTTAAACCCTGCATAACGGTAGAAGCGGTATTGTGTTGATCAAATTCAAGCTGAGAGAGGGACATTTGTGAAATGATCATAAATAAATTAACAAAAATTACTCAATTGAAAGAATAGTCTGTCATTGCGAGCGAAGCGTGGCAATCTCACTTAAAGTGTTAGCAGTCATGAGATTGCAGCAGTCATTTTATTCCTTCGCAATGACGAATAACAGGAAATATTTTTACCGATCGATCAGCAAGCGGCTGACAACTTTGCCTTGCTGTAAGTGTTGCTCGATGATCTCATCGACATCATCTTCATCTAAGTATGTGTACCAGGTTTCTTCCGGGTAAATCACCATCACCGGGCCATGCTCACAACGGCCAAGGCAACCCGCCATATTGATTCGCACATGGCCTTCGCCACTGAGTTTAAGTTCCTTGATGCGTTTTTTTGCATAGTCTCGCACACGTTGCGCACCCAAATTTGCACAACAACTCTCACCGGCTTCGCGTTGATTCACGCAAAAGAAAACATGGTTTTTAAAGTAAGTCATAAGCTGCATATTAATCTATTCAAAACCTAACGCAAAGGCGCAAAGAACGCCAAGACAGGCAAAGAAGATAATAAAAGTAAAAATCAGGATAAGAGTACCTCAGTCATTTTATGACTTCACACTTACATGACTTTTCTTTGCGGTCTTTTGTACACTCTGCGCCTTTGCGTTGAAATCCTTTGACCTTATACTATCGCAATGGATACCTCAGATTATATTCTTTCTCTTGCCGACCGCTGCGTTAAATGTGGCCTGTGTTTACCTCAGTGTCCAACCTATGCATTAACTGAAAATGAAAATGAATCTCCGCGTGGCCGTATTGCATTAATCCAGGGCTGGTTAACGGGGCAACTTACTCCATCAAAAACACTAACCAATCATTTAGATCAATGTTTGCTCTGCCGTCGTTGCGAACGTATTTGTCCTTCTGTTGTGCCTTATGGTGAAATAATTGATCAGGCAAAAGCATTATTACAGGTTAAAAAGCCTGCTCATTTTTCGTTACAAAAAATTATCACTAATATCAGTTTAAAAACATTACTCAATAAAAATGGGTCTGTCGTTCTGATTTCTGTATTACGTTTATTTCAGAAAACAGGCATACTTTTTCTTGCTCAAAAAAGTCAGTTATTAAAATTAATCGGGTTACACCGTCTGGTTGAAACACTTCCCCAATTAGAGAAAACATTCAAGCCAAAAAGTTTTTATCCCGCATTAACTCAAGAAATCCGGGGCGCAGTCTCTTTATTTACCGGCTGCTTATCAAACCAACTTGATGCAAAAACAGTAAAAGCCAGCATTCATTTACTAAACCGTTTTGGCTATGACGTACATGTTCCAGGGCAACAAGTGTGTTGTGGCGCATTACACCTGCATGAGGGAGATAAACAGCAAGCAGTTAACTTTGCGAATAAAAATATTAAAATCATTAACCAGACTAAAAATATAAGCACGATAATTAGCCTGGTTAATGGTTGTACTTCACAGCTTCGGGAATATCAATCGCTTGGTACGCTGGAATCATTTATTCCTGAAGTAAAAGACATTATTGAGTTTCTATGTGAAATTCCCTGGCCAAGCAACCTTGAGCTTAAAGCAATGACTAAACCTGTTGCCCTGCAAATTCCTTGTAGTCTGCAAAACAGTTTACGTGCAGAAGAGAAGTTAATGACTCTGCTACAACGCATTCCAGACATTAAATTGCCGCCTAATGCAATTTATAATAGATGCTGTGGTGCAGCGGGTGCTTATTTTATACGTTTTCCTCATATCTCTGACCAGTTAAAAAATCAGGCTTTAGATAATCTTGAGCAGTCCAGCCCCGAACTCATTATAAGTAGTAATCTGGGTTGTGCTTTACAGCTAAAAGCCGGTTTAACCCGGCGCAATCACGATATTGATGTTATCCACCCGGTTTTGCTGTTAGAGCAGCAGCTTAAAGTGTAAAACGATTCATTTGCGGCATGCGTAGCAAGGAGTGAGGTACCGGAATCAGCCTGATCATCATGTGTAAGATTCAATTGCATCCATCGGTTAAACATAATAATGGCTGCAAAAGACAAAGTGACTCAGGTACATTTTTCTACTATGATAAAAACACCATGGTAAATCAAAAAAACACTCGGAAATTCAGCCCCATTGATAACCTGATGATGCAGGTTGATACCGGTCTGCGTACGCTTTTTGGTAAACCCAGTATTACTGAACGCCCAAATCCTGAAGACACTGTTGAAGAAGGTGAGCTTTCTGCAAACGAAAAAGATCTTGCCGGCCGTTTAATGCGCATCAATCATTCCGGCGAAGTCGCGGCTCAAGGCTTATATCAAGGCCAGGCACTCACGGCTAAATTGCCTGAAGTTAGAAATAAAATGGAGCGTGCAGCTGCCGAAGAAAATGACCACCTGGATTGGTGTGAACAACGTATTCATGAACTTGGTACCCATACCAGTTATCTGAATCCTTTATGGTATGTCGGTTCAGTTGTAATTGGTGCAACAGCAGGTTTAGCAGGTGATAAATGGAGTTTAGGGTTTGTTGCTGAAACTGAACATCAGGTCGTGCGTCATTTAGATTCTCATCTTAGTCAAATATCTGAAAACGATCACAAGAGCCGCGCTATTTTAGAACAAATGAAAGAAGATGAAGGCCACCACGCTACCGTGGCATTAAATGCCGGCGGTGCAGATTTACCCGGACCAGTTAAAAACTTTATGTCACTCACTTCTAAAATAATGACAAAAACAGTTTACCAACTTTAGTTATTTTTCTGAAAGTTTAAAATTCCATGCCAATGTAATTCTTGGCTCATCACCAGTATAGGGATGTACATGATGAACTAATTCGGATGGAAAAATAATCATTGCACCAGGCTTCATGTCTGGTGAAACTTCCATCGTTACACGACCTTCTTCTTTGTTACAACATCCTGGTACACGAGGGTCAGTTATCGCAAACTTTCCATCAAGACCATTTTCATTCTTACCATTGCCCGGCTCCAGCATATAAACCACACTAGCTATACAATCATCATGGCTATGGCCTGCTAAGTATTCATTTTTTCTTGAAATACTCGCCCACGATGCCGTGATAACTGCATTCGAACGCCCTACCGCCTGACAAAAAAATGCAGTTGCTCGTGCATTAATTAATTTCGATTCTGCTGTTCCCCATTCGTGAACATAGCGAACTTTACTACCACCGATCTTAAAACGGTGAGTGTGACTTTCTTCTTTTTCTAACTCAAGAATCCGCTCTTTTAATTTATCATGATATTTCTCAATATCATCAAAATGAGCGAGATATGTCATAGGTGAATCCGAAATTTCTAATACTTCAGTTTTTGCTGGCCAGATATTAATACTTTTGCCACGCACTTTAATTTTATCTTTATAGATCTGATCATCTTTTGACATAATTCAACCCTAAATTCATTATACTTAAATATCTTTAAATACTGACTGATGTATTTCTTGCCATGCAGTCAAGCCAAAGCCACGAACAACTGTTAGAGGCAAAGGAATAGAGCCTGATGACAACAAAGTATCGTGAAATGTTTTTAAATTAAAAGGTTCATTTTTTTGTTGTAGTTCTTTTAACTTATTAATTAACGACCAACCGGTTGCATAAGCCATCGGCACTCCGGGAGCATGGGTATACCAGGTTAAATCTCCCATAGCCTGGTTTTTGCTAAAACCTAATTTTTCCTGCATTAAATTTGCCGCATCCTCCAAACTTAAACCCCTGGTATGGATACCTACATCAATCATAATTCTTAATGCTCGCCACAAACGATCTTTTAGTAACACAAAACGTGATTCTGGCTCGGTTATAAACCCAAGTTCATGCATGAGTTGTTCACAATATAACGCCCACCCTTCATACAGTGTTGCAGATGCATTTAATAACCGTGGCAAGGTACTTGAAGTCGGTTTACTGTTAGCTTTAACAAATTGTAAGTGATGCCCCGGCCATGCTTCATGCACACAGGTGTGTTTTAAACTTACCGTATTATGCTCACCTAAATCCTCTTCTGATTTTGCAGGAGTTACATAATAGTAACCTTGCTGTTCAACATCTTTAGGTGAAGGTTCATAATAAGCGGCGAAAGGAATTTGATGCTGTAAAAATACAGGAGTTTCAATGACTTTTAAATTTTCTTTTCCTGGCAAGCTGACAATATCATTATCTTCTACAAACTTTCTTGCAGCTTGCATTTGACTTCTATATTCATCAAGTATGTTTTCTTTTTCTGGTCGTTGTTGCTGAATTTTTTTCATTAATGCATTAACATCATTATTACCCTGAAGCTCCTGAGTAACCTTTTTTAATGCCTGTTCTGTTTCTTCAAATAATTTCTCGCCAAAGTTATATAACTCATCGGCATTGATATTTAAAAAATGTCTTTCCTGTAAAATAAGATCAAAATAACTTCTGCCACAAGAAAAATCACCTTTCGCATCTTTTGCTAATTTTTCTTTTAAGTAACTAACGAAATCATCCAGCGCATGTGCCGCTTGCTCTAATTCTTCGCTAACACGATAACCATTAATTTCAGGATGCTGTTTTAAGTCATGAAAAAATTCTGATCCACCTTTTGCCTCTGCTATAGCTGACTCTAACCAAACCGGGGGTATTTTTTCCGGCTCCATATCTAGCCAGCTACGCGCACCACGTAAATGTGCGGGTATGGCTGCTAAGCGTTCACGAAATGCAGTTTTTTTATCTTCTACATCGCGAACAGTTAACTGGTAAATCGCATGCACCGGTAAAAAACGAGCCGGATCAGTCAAACGCCAGTCACGTGATGCATGCGCTTCCAGTTGAAGAACGGCAGAACTGCGCATGAGTTGTAAATCTATTTGTTGATCCTGACTTAACGCTTTTGTATCCAGTTCATCAAGACTTGAAATCAATTTTTCATTCAGAACTTTCAGTGCATTTAATTCATCATCACCATAGGGTTTTAATATATTAGCGTAGCCTGCTACACCAACATCAACAGCGACTTCAGGATGAAAACGAAACCAGGTGCGATAATAACGATCAATAATAGTTGTTAATTTTGCCATTAGATTAAATTCTTTTAATTTGTTTTTTTATTAATATAATTATACTGTAATAATTTCATAATCATGCGTAATGTCTACTGACTTACTTAACATGATTGAGGCAGAACAGTATTTCTCTGCTGATAATTCCACTGCGCGCTTAACATGTTTATCGCTTAAGTCATTTCCAGTAACAATAAAATGCACATGAATTTTGGTAAACACTTTGGGATCAGTTTCTGCTCTTGTCGCATCCAGTTCAGCAACACAATCTATGACGTTTTGACGTGATTTTTGTAAAATATGCATAACATCAAATGCGGTACATCCGCCCATTCCAAGTAACATCATTTCCATAGGACGCACGCCCAGGTTTCGGCCACCGTGTTCCTCTGGCCCATCCATTACCACAGCATGACCACTGCCTGATTCGCCGATAAACATCGCACCTTGTGCCCATTTAATCCGTGCTTTCATGTTACATTTTTCTCCTCAAACTGTCGGTTGATAGATAGTGTATTTTTTGACTTAACTTGATTCGCGCAGTAAGCTGATACATTCTCACATGGACGATTGATCTATACTTTATGATCAATTACTTTTATGGATGATATACCATAATGCGAGAACATACTTTAGCAATGGATAGGGAACAATATGCGTCAAACGCCTTCTGAAACAACCGGCATACAGTCACTGGATAGATTTCTGGAACACTGCCATAAACGGCATTATCCAGCAAAAAGCACCATTATTTATGCAGATGACCGGCCTGATGTACTGTATTTTATTCTTGATGGTTCTGTGACTGTGCTCATTGAAGACAGTGATGGACGCGAAATCGTGCTGGCCTATCTTAATAAGGGTGATTTTTTCGGTGAAATGGGGCTGTTTGACGAGCAGACCAAGCGCAGCGCATGGGTTCGGGCCCGCACTAGCTGTGAAGTTGCTGAAATTAGTTACACCAAATTCCGCCAGGTGGCTCAGGAACATGCCGACATTGTTTTTGCCATGGCCTCACAAATGGCTGCTCGCTTACGAGTGACCAGCAGAAAAGTAAGCGATCTTGCTTTCATGGATGTCAGCGGTCGTGTTGCCCGTACTTTACTCGATTTATGTAAACAACCGGATGCCATGACTCACCCGGATGGCATGCAGATCAGAATTACTCGTCAGGAAATCGGTAAAATTGTTGGTTGTTCACGTGAAATGGTGGGACGCGTTCTGAAAAGCATGGAAGAGCAGGAACTGATTACGGTGAAAGGTAAAACCATCGTGGTGTTTGGCACGCGCTAAGTCTAGCTGCGTGATTTAACGCAAAGGACGCGGAGGCGATGCCAGAACGTGCGGAGCAGGTTAGGGTAATACTGAACGAAACGCGTAGCGGTTCATTAAGTGCAAAGAGCGCGAAGAAAAACTACTTTATCTTTCAAAAAGGTGTGACGACATAATCTATAGAAAAAAAAGATTTATTTCGAAATACCTATATTTATAGCTTGTCATTCTTTATTCACTGCTAATGGTTTCCTTTGTAACAACATAAATTATTAGCTCCACTATGCTTGGTCCAACCTATAAAAATAATAAAAAACTTTGCGCTCTTTGCGCCTCCGCGTCCTTTGCGTTAGAACTCATACTCTAAAAAAATAACTCAGCCAGTTTTTCACCTGGCTCATCTGCCCGCATAAAGGCTTCACCAACTAAAAATGCATTCACATTATGCTGCTGCATGAGTGCAACATCTTCTTGATTATGAATACCACTTTCAGTGACCACAATGCAGTCTTCTGGGATTTGTTTTAGCAAATCAATGGTTGTCTGTAGTGACGTTTCAAAGGTACGTAAATTTCGATTATTAATTCCGATCATGGGCAAGTCTAAAAATAAAGCGCGCTGCAGTTCTTCAGCATCATGCACTTCAACCAGCACATCCATTTCCAGCGAGATGGCTATATCACTTAACTCTTTAAGTTGTTCATCGGTTAAACAAGCCACAATCAATAAAATACAATCTGCACCCAGCATCCGAGACTCATAAACCTGAAATGGATCAATAATAAATTCTTTTCGCAACACAGGTATTGAGCAATTATCCCGGGCCTCTTTCAAATATTTATCATGACCTTGAAAAAAATCAATATCGGTTAAAACAGACAAGCACGCCGCCCCACCGTTTTCATACGATATGGCTATTTCAGCGGGTACAAAATTCTCACGTATCACACCTTTACTTGGCGAAGCTTTTTTAATTTCAGCAATAACGGCAGCATGCCCCGCCTGAATTTTTCGTTGTAAGGCATAAACAAAACTACGTGGTGTTGCTGCAGATTTTGCATATTTTTTAACATCTGCATAAGGCGTTAAAGCTTTGCGTGCTTCAACTTCCTCAAGTTTACGTTTAATAATTTTTTTTAGAATATCTGGAGTATCAGTCATAAAATTTTTACCACGGAGGACACAGAGGTTCACAGAGGAAAACAAGAATTAAATATTTTGTTTTTCTCTGTGAACTCTGTGGTTAAAAATAAATTAAAAAGAGTTAGAAATTTTAACCAGTTCTTCCAGTTTAGCTTTTGCCGCACCGGAAGCTATTACTTCTTCTGCTTTTTCTATTCCTGCAGCAAGGCTATCTGCTAATCCTGCAACATAAATCGCGGCACCGGAATTAAATTTAACTATATCTTTAGCCGGGCCAGCTTCGTTATTTAATACTTGTTTAATGACGGCTAAAGATTCTTCTGCGCTATTTACTGCAAGTTCTGAAATGGGTGTGTTGGTTAATCCAAACTGTTCCGGGGTAAGCGTATAGCTTGTCACTTTACCATTTTTTAACTCGGCAACTTTAGTTGCCGCACCAATACTGATTTCATCCATACCATCTTCTGAATGAACCACCATGACATGATTACTGCCCAGCTTATTTAATACTTCAGCTAATGGCTCAACCAGCTCATCAGCAAATACACCGAGTAATTGGTTAGGTGCACCGGCCGGATTCGTTAATGGTCCCAGTACATTAAAAATGGTTCGTACGGCCATTTCTTTTCGTGGACCAATGGCATGTTTCATTGCACTGTGATGCATCGGTGCAAACATAAAGCCCACACCTACTTCATCAATACATCGAGCAACTTGCTCTGCATTGAGATCGAGCTTAACACCTGCCGCTTCTAATAAATCAGCACTACCTGATTTACTTGAGACTGAACGATTACCATGCTTGGCAACAGTACCGCCCGCAGCCGCAACAACAAACGTACATGCGGTAGAAATATTAAAGGTATTAGAACCATCACCACCTGTACCAACAATATCAACAACGTGATCACCTGTAACTTTTACACCTGTTGCTAATTCACGCATGACTTTTGCAGCAGATGCAATTTCATCAACCGTTTCACCTTTCATACGCAAGCCTACAAGGAAGCCACCAATTTGTGCGGGCGTTGCTTCACCCGTCATTATAATACGCATGACCTGGCTCATCTCATCTGCACTGAGATCCTGACGTGCTAATACAGCTTTAATCGCGGCTTGCATATCCATAACGTTATCCTTTTTTCTTTTTAGCTGAATCTAAAAAGTTTTTTAACATAGCATGGCCATGCTGAGTCAGTATTGATTCGGGATGAAATTGTATGCCCTCAATGGGATACTTTTTATGGCGTACACCCATTATTTCATCCATCGTACCCCCCTCTTTTTCTGTCCATGCCGTGATTTCAAGATAGTCAGGTAACGAAGTATGATCGATAACTAAAGAGTGATAACGCGTTGCTTCTAGCGGGCTGTATAGATTTTTAAATACACCTTCACCCTTATGGTATATCTGAGAAACTTTTCCGTGCATAATTTCTTTAGCATGAATAATCTTGCCACCAAACGCTTGACCAATACTTTGATGTCCCAAACAAACACCTAAAATGGGAATCTTGCCAGCGAAATAGCGAATAGCATCAATGGAAATACCGGCTTCATTGGGGGTACATGGCCCCGGTGAAATAACCAGGTACTCTGGCATTAACTTTTCAATGTCTTTTATCTTAATTTGATCATTACGGTACACCTGCACATCAACTTTTAGTTCACCAAAATACTGAACCAGGTTGTAAGTAAAGGAATCATAGTTGTCGATCATTAATAACATTACGCAACTCCCATGATAAACGCAAAGGGCGCAGAGTCGCTAAGAACGCAAAGGTAATTATAAGTTATTGACGATTCGATTAATTCCATGTTTAAGTAAAATCTCATTAAAATTTATTAATAATCCTAGTCTCTTATTTGTTAATCGCAAATAAGTTAATAATTGAATTTTATGTATATCTAATAGTTTTGATACTGTTTTTAACTCTATTATAACTTTGCCTTCAATTAACAAATCTAGCCGATAAGCTTCGCCAACAATTAGTCCTTTATAATTCAACGTAACAGGACTTTCACTTTCAAACTCTAAACCAATACGGTTTAATTCATACTTTAAACAATCTTGATAAGCAGATTCAAGCAACCCCGGGCCAAGTGTTCTATGAACTTCAATTGCAGCACCAATAACTTTATTGGCAATGATATTCTCATCCATTTATTCCTCCTTGAAAACTTTGCGCTCTTTGCGCCTTCGCGTCCTTTGCGATAAATCTCGTAACTCTATTTATGTACCTTATCTAAACCAGCTTCCGCCATGGTAACAGCTCGAAAAACAGCACGCCCTTTATTCATGGTTTCATCCCATTCATTTGTTGGTACGGAATCGTAAACAATTCCTGCGCCCGCTTGTATGTGTAATGTTTTATCTTTAATAACGGCAGTACGAATCGCGATGGCTGTGTCCATATTACCGTGCCATGAAAGATAACCAATTGCACCGGCATAAACTCCACGTTTAACCGGTTCTAACTCATCAATAATTTCCATCGCACGAATTTTGGGTGCCCCACTCACCGTTCCTGCCGGGAACGTGGCACGCAAAACATCCATCGCACTTAAACCGGCTTTCAACTTACCCACTACATTCGATACGATATGCATGACATGTGAATAACGCTCTATCAACATGTTTTCAGTAAGCTGAACGCTGCCAATCTTTGCAATACGGCCGACATCATTTCGCCCCAGATCAATCAACATTAAATGTTCAGCCAGTTCTTTTGGATCGGCTAATAATTCAAATTCAAGCAGTTTGTCTTCACGGGCAGTTTTACCGCGTGGCCGGGTTCCGGCTATCGGTCTTACTGTAACATCACCATCTTCCAAACGCGTTAAAATTTCAGGTGAAGAACCGGCGACATGGAAATCACCCAGGTCCAGATAAAACATATAGGGTGATGGGTTCAGTCCACGTAAAGCACGATAAAGATCGAGTGGCCTTGCTGAAAAAGGAATTGATAATCGTTGTGATAAAACGACTTGCATCGCATCACCATTTTTTATGTATTCCTTGGCTTTTAAAACGGCTTCTTCAAAACCTTGCTGGCTGAAACCAGAAACAAAATCATCTTCACTCACACTGACTGATTTGGATTTTGCTGGATGAACAATATGACTATCGAGTTGATTCGTTAACCAATCCAACCTGACCTGTGCTTCTTCAAATCCATTCTCAGCCGCGTGAACAATAATATAGAGTTTGCCACTCAGGTTGTCATGCACAACCAGTTCATCGGAGACCATAAGTAAAATATCAGGCAGTCCGAGCTGATCAGGATTAGGGCACTCTTTTAACCGGGGTTCTATATATCGAATAGTGTCATAGCCAAAGTACCCCACCAGGCCACCATTAAATTTTGGAAGCCCTTCAATTTCCGGAACCTTATATTCAAGTTGAAATTTTTCAATCCAGTCTAAAGGGTCATCAACCGTTAACGTCGTTGCAATTTTGCCATCCTGGACAATGGTGATGTCATAGCCAGAAACACGCACAATTTTTTTACTTGGCAAGCCAATAATGGAATAACGCCCCCATTTCTCACCGCCCTGAACGGATTCAAATAAATAGGAATACGGCCCGTCAGCCAACTTAAGAAAAGTACTTAATGGCGTATCAAGATCAGCCAGTACTTCTCGCATTAGAGGTATGCGATTAAAACCTTGCGCTATATACGCGTTGAATTCTTCTTGATTCATTCGTTTTGCCTAATAATAAAACTACAACAAATACAATCGATAATAGTAAAGCTAGAATAACTAATTTCGATGATTACAAGGCAAGAGCATCTTTAACGTATTCGTCATTGCGAGAAGCGTAGCGACGAAACAATCTGTCTAAAAATACACTTGTTCTGAGAGATTGCCACGTTTCGCTTTGCTCATCTCGCAATGACGAGTGTATTTTGATTAAAATAAAATATGCTTTTGCCCGGTTATTAGCTGCGCCATCGATGTTGTATTTTTTGATATATAGTCATCATTATTAGATCAAGTATTTTTATTAATGTTTAAGCCGCTGCTGCATTACCTAAAATATCAGGTAATTCTGCCATAGAGTCAATCACTGCATCTGGGTTCGCTTCGCGAATATCAACGCCATGATTATAACCGTAACTCATGCAAACAATCTGGAAACCTGCAGCTCGTGATGCTTTCACATCACTGATCGAGTCACCTAACATCATCGCATTCTCAGGCTTAACGCCTAATTCTTTTGCTGAATGCAACAATGGTAATGGATCAGGTTTTTTCTTTTCTAAGGTATCACCACAGACAATGATCTCAAAATTATCATGTATACCTAATTCTCTTAAGATAGGTAAAGTGAACTGTGAGTCTTTATTTGTCACACAGCCCAGCTTATAGCCTTCAGCTTTTAAATAAGCTAAACCTTCTTTAACACCCGGATATAAACAACTACGTTTGCAGGTGTTCTCAGCATAAAGCTCAAGAAAAATTGGATACGCTTTTTCAAATAAAGCATCATCCGGCTCACCATCAAGCTGACCAATTAAAGCACGGCGAGTTAAACGTTCAACACCGTTACCCACCCAGTCACGCACTTTAGTTTCACCATGAATCGGCATATCTAATTTTTTCATCATTTCATCAACGCAATAAGCCAGATCAGGCACACTGTCGACCAGCGTACCGTCTACGTCAATAAGAATCATTTCTGGTTTTTTCTTAATCATATCTTTTAACACCTAACGCAAAGGCGCAGAGAACGCGAAGGGACGCAGAGTTTTCAAAATAACGTAGTCCAGGACGGCACTCTCATTATTTCATTTACCAAAGCCAATAATTAATTTCTTTGCGTATCTTTGCGCCCTTAGCGCCTTTGCGTTTAAGTTTTTCTCTCTTTTTACTTAACTTTTGCCAATTCGTCACGGAACTGTTTAATGACCGTGTCATAAACATTGGCATCTTTGTCGTTCTTGGCACCAAAAACGGCAGAACCGGCAACAAACATGTCCGCACCGGCTTCAGCAATTTCACGGATATTGTCAACTTTAACACCACCATCAATTTCTAAAGTAATGTCATAACCACTTTCATCGATTAATTTACGTGCTTCACGTAATTTATTGAGTGTTTCGGGAATAAAACTTTGACCACCAAAACCTGGATTCACAGACATTAATAAAATGATATCGACTTTATCCATCACGTGCTTAAGGATATCAAGTGGTGTTGCCGGGTTGAAAACTAAACCTGCTTTACAGCCACCTTCACGAATCATTTGCAGAGTGCGATCAACATGCTCTGAAGCTTCCGGATGGAATGTGATGTAACTTGCGCCAGCATCAATAAAATCAGGAATAATACGATCAACCGGTTTAACCATTAAATGCACATCAATATCAGCTGTTACGCCGTGTTTACGCAAGGCTTCACATACCAAAGGTCCAATCGTTAAATTAGGTACATAATGGTTATCCATGACATCGAAATGCACCACGTCTGCACCTGATTTGAGTGAGTTATCGACTTCTTCGCCTAAACGTGCAAAATCTGCGGATAAAATCGAAGGTGCTATCTTGAAATTTGCCATGTTTTGTTGCCTCTTGTTATCTTCAGCGACTCCGCGCTAAATCTGGTGGTTGACGCGATATTTGAAATAATTCCTCATTTATCGAGCCTGTAAATATTTAGAAGCGCAGACTTTACCCGATCACAAAGGATTTTTCAGCCTTTTGCTACAGTGAATAGCAACATATAATCCAGATACCGCTACACTCAGGTGACAAAACACGCTAATTATGTCAAAAGCTCTAAATATAATACTTGATAGAGTTCAAGCCGAAATCAAATGGGGATAAGAATGATTAGAATATTCGGGTTTAAGACCTTATTAATTATCAGCTTTAGTATCTTCTTTGGCGTGAGTAACGCCACGGATGCAGAAAAAGAAAAACGCTGGGCAGAGCAAGTTGTTGATAGCATTATGGTGGGCAATGCAGAATGGCTAAACGCTGGAAACAGTAAAATACTGAGTATTTATACTGAAAACACCACTGAAAAAGCCATTGGTGCAGCCATTATCTTACACGGCAGTGGGGCACACCCTAACTGGGATCAAGTTGTTCGACCGCTACGTAGTCAGTTACCGGATCATGGCTGGGTAACGCTATCTATACAGTTACCGGTATTATCTAACGAAGCGGAATATAAAGACTACATTCCTTTATTTAAGGACGTAGCTCCCCGCATAAAAGCAGGCATCGCCTTTTTAAAAGCAAAAGGAATTAAAAATATTGTCATTGTTGCTCATAGCCTCGGCTCATCTATGGCAGCACATTACCTGGCTGACAAACCCGACCCTGAAATACGTGCATTTGTTGCGGTAGGCGTAT
This sequence comes from Gammaproteobacteria bacterium, assembly GCA_026197095.1. Classification (GTDB taxonomy): domain Bacteria; phylum Pseudomonadota; class Gammaproteobacteria; order UBA6429; family Thiohalophilaceae; genus JAGLTQ01. The sequence continues at coordinate 10,847 of JAPHTF010000079.1, read as the reverse complement.
CAGGCAATATGCATAAAGACGATCCTGTTGGATACCTGACCTCCCTTAAAACCATTAAAGTGCCCGTACTGGATATTTTTGGAAGCCATGATTTAACGCCCGTTTTACAAAGCGAAAAATCAAAAGCCGCTGTCGCCCGCAAAGCCGGTAACAAAAACTATACCCAGGTTAAAATTCCAGGAGCCAATCATTTTTTTGATAATAAAGATGAAGTACTGGTTAAACGGGTTCGGGGTTGGCTGGCAAAAAATGCATCAGGTACTGAAATTAAAATAAAATAACCAAGGAAATCCACATGGCAACTATCTCTATATCAATTGTGTTACATATTTTCTCTGTCGTTTTTTGGGTAGGCGGTATGTTATTTGCGCATATGTTTTTGCGCCCCGTTGCAGCTGCACAACTTGAACCTCCTGTTCGTTTAACACTTTGGGTAGGCGTATTTAAGCGATTTTTTCCTATCGTCTGGCTTTCCGTTCTGTTCTTACCTTTAACCGGATACCTGATGATTTTTGAAATATGGGGCAGTATGGCGCACACACCACTTTATGTGCATATTATGAATGGTTTAGGCACGGTTATGATACTAATCTACCTGCATGTTTACTTTGCACCATTCAAACGTCTTAAAGAAGCCGTCATAAAACAAGACTGGCCTGAAGGCGGCAGAAACTTAAATATCATCCGCAAAATGGTGGGGATTAATATGCTTATTGGATTAGCCACTATCCTGGTGGCAAGTGCCGGGCGTATATTGATACTTTAAAATGTTATTGTTGCTCGGTCATTTAGACTGAGCAACGTTAATATTATTCATATTAACTATTAGACAAATAAAACTGCTCAAACTCATCTTTAGAGACGGGTTTAGAATATAAATAGCCCTGAAACACCTTACAGCCATGCTCAATCAAGAAATTCTTTTGCTCTTCAGTTTCAACACCCTCTGCCACCACGGCGAGGTTAAATATTTTAGCGATATGTAAAATTGTATTAACCATTTCCTCAGCATTATTATATTTCGACAGTTCACTGATAAAGTGTCGATCAATTTTAATTTCATCAATAGGAAGACGACGAATATAACTTAACGAGCTATAACCTGTACCGAAATCATCGATAGAAAACTGAATGCCTAAGCGCTTAATTTTATTAATAACGTCAATAACATTTGAGCCCTCGGCAACTATACTTTCTGTGATTTCAAAAACCACTTTAGTATCTATGTTTCTTGTATAATATTTCTTAACTAAACGTGTAACATCATTTATAAAGTTATGATGCATCATTTGACGTGCGCTCAGATTAATCGACATATATCTGATTTTAAGTCCATTCTTGTGCCAGTCATCAAGCGCAATAAAAGCAGACTCAATAATATAATTACCTAACTCAATAATTAACCCCGTTTGCTCTGCAATAGGAATGAATTCCTCAGGCGAAACATGGCCAAACTCTTCAGTTTCCCATCTTGCAAGAACTTCAACACCGGTCACTTTTTTAAATTTATTAACTTGTGGCTGATATGCAAGCTTGATCTGTTTTTCTTCAATAGCTAAATGTAAAAAACGCTCAAGTAAAATATTTCTTTCAACACGCTCAGACATTTCTTCATCAAAGAAAAAGACACCATCACGGCCTTTATCCTTAACTTCATACATCGCAATATCAGCTTCTTTAATAAAATCTAATGAACTATTTCCATTTTCTTTTATTAAACTCACACCAATACTTGCGCTTATATACAGGTGGTGTTGATCAATAATATATGCGGCCTTTAATATTGATAATAACTGTTCTGAGATATGCAATGCTTTTTCTTTACATTCTTTTTTGCTTGAAAAGTTATTACCCGTAATAATAAATTCATCACCACCTAAACGTGAAACCATTGTTCCGGCGGCCAGGTTATTTTGCATTCTTTTAACCACTTCTTTTAATAATTGGTCACCAACATCATGACCGAGCGAGTCATTAACTGTTTTAAAATGATCAAGATCAATTAATAAAAGATAAGAGTATTCACCCGTCTGTTTTAACTCACTCATTTTCTTCTGCAAGTATTCAACAAAATATTGGCGATTAAAAATACCTGTTAAAAAGTCATGAGTTGACTGGAAAATGGTTCGGGTAAAAAGTGTATTACTTCCATTTGCAACATAAAACAAAACCCAGGCCAGAGTTAATGCAAAAGCTGTTAATACGTAGCCATACCATGTACCAATAAGGAAAAAATAAATGGCCAATGGAACCATAAGACATAAAAGAATGGGTTTATAAAGTTTTTTATCTGGAAATAAAAGAGCAGCCGCAACAGTTGAAGCGCCAATTTCAGTAAAGATGGCAATATAATGCATTCCTGATTCAGACTCGGGAACATATATTAAAAAAATCACCAGCCAAAGAAGAAAGAAAAAATATAATAATCTTGACGTTTTTTTATACCAGCTTACTAACTGAGCTTCACTCATTTTTTGAAGTTCAAAGTTTTTATATAAATAATATCCTCTGGCTGAAACAAGCATAACGGCCACATACCAAAATAGCGCGCTAATATAAAGATCATTAAACCAACCTAGCAATATATACGCTATTCCTGGAAATAGTGATAACACTATCATTACAGGGATTTGTTTATGTATATAAGAATATAATTCGTTAGTTTGCACTGATTTTAAAACCTGCCGCTGCTAAGTTATGCCAGATTATATGAATAAACCGTTAACTTTCTCAAAAAAAACATATGTTAACTACTTTTTTCTTATAGAAACGATTAACTCATATGCTGCTTTAATTTCCTGAGTTTTCTCTGTTGCCATTTTCACCATTTCTTCAGGCATACCTTTGGAAACCAGCTTATCAGGATGATGTTCATTCATCTGGCGCCGATAGGCTTTTTTTACTTCACTATCACTTGCAGTATCAGCTACACCTAACACAGCATAGGCTTCTTTAAGGGCATCTTCTGTTGATTGCTGCTGGTAATGTGCCTGACCTGAACCGGACTGATGAAAATGTTGCTGCCCCATCACCATTTGTACCAGGCGTTGATAATCTTGCCGGGAAAAACCAATTTGTTCACTTAAATTTAATAAAATACGTTCTTCATTTATATCAAGTTTGCCATCGGCCAGGGCAGCAAAAATTAATATCTCTAACAACATTTGTGATAAAGCACGGTTATGATGAGAGATTTCACGAAACTCGTTAATACATCGATCAGGATAAAATTCGACTTGTTTACCGGCAGTGAAAAATTCTATCGCACGTTTTGACTGTGCTTCATCCAGACGCATTTGTTGCATGATTGTACGAGCAGCCTGAATTTCTTCGCTGCTGACATGACCATCAGCTTTTGCAACATGACCTAATAAAGAGAAAACTGTTTTAAAAAATATCTGTTGTATTTCAGCTTTATTTCGAACCGTGTTAAAAACAGAAGAAAAATCACCCTGGGCTAAACCACGATCAAATAAGTGTCCAAAATAAAAACCAATTAAGGCACCAATTAAACTGCCACCTGTTAATAAATAACCAAAAAAAGCGCCGGCCAGTTTTCCGCCAAAATTCATTCCTATCAACCTTATAATGTTTAAAAAGATGAGCCAGTATGGAGATAATAAAAAACATATTCAAGCTTGCGCTGCTTTACTTTATTACTTTGGGCATAAAAAAACCGTACTCAACAAAAATATGCTGAGTGCGGTTTATATTAAGCCTGGTTTATCTCAAGAGCAGATTTTTATTCTGATATTTTTAAACTACATTTTAACTAATTTATTTAATGATGAGACTTCGCGTAACACGCGTTCACTGGTTTCAGAAATTTCACTTGAGCTTTCAACAACGTTTTCAGCAATTTGCTGAATCGCGGTAATATTACGATTTATATCTTCAGAAACTTCACTTTGTTGTTTGGTTGCTTCTGCTACTTGTTGATTCATAATGGTAATATTACGAATTGAGCCTGCAATTTCTCCCAGCGACATCGCAGCTTGTTCAACTGAAGCAACACTGATATTTGCTTGTTCCGTGGCAATTTGCATTTTTTCTACTGCTTCGGTTGTTTTTCGATCCAGGCTTTTTACCATTGTTTCGATTTCCTGAGTTGAATCACTGGTACGTGTCGCAAGGGTACGCACTTCATCTGCAACAACTGCAAATCCTCTACCCTGCTCACCCGCACGCGCGGCTTCAATGGCAGCATTTAACGCAAGTAAATTTGTTTGTTCAGCAATACCGCGTATAACATCAAGCACTGATCCAATACTTGTACTTTCTTGTTTTACTTCTTTAATGACCTGTGTAGCGGCTTTGATTTCACTATCAAGCATTTCAATTGCACCAATAGCATTGGTCGATTCTAATGCACCACCTTGTGCCTCCATACTTGCACTGTCTGCCGCGCTTGATGCCTCGGCAGTATTGCGAGCAACTTCCTGTACTGTTGCTGTCATTTCATTTACTGCTGTGGCAACTTGATCAATCGATGAATATTGTTTTTTCATTTCTTCATTCAAATCTTTTGCATCATAAGACAACTCACTTGCCGCTCCAGCCAGTATTGAACCGGCATCTTCAACCCTGTCTAGTTTGTTTGTGACATTAAGAATAACCACATCGATCAATTCAAATAAATCAGCGTGTTTACCATTACCGTCATGTTTTAAACCTTGTCTAAATCCTTGAGGATTTTGAATATATTCCTGTAGTCTTATTAGGGTTTGTTTTGAACTGCCGCCAGCAGATCTTATTAAAACAACGGCAATACCGACTAATGCAAAAACGATAAACAGCAGACCATTTATGCCTAACTCTGAAAGTTGGGCACTATGTGATGCAGGGATGCTCTGCCTCACATCAAGATAACTTAATATCATTAGCACTACGGTTATCGCTATAAGAATGAGCCATGTAAATATGAGAGGCTTTGCGCTAAATAAAGAGGTGATACGTTTAAATTTCACAGGGGGATGCCTTAATTTAAGTCATATGACAGTTAAATTATCGGCGTATTTTAAGAAATATTTAATTATTTATACTCTAGATTTAAGTATAGGGTGATGTACTTAATCGCCAAAGTAACAAAGGGTTTATATCAATTATTTACCTTTAGATGGCCAACATACATTTTCATTTGGCAATTAAAGACATAATCACCTGTTTCTTCAGGTTTAACTCTAATTTCAGTGGGTTTATTTACAGGTAAATCTAGACTCAATCCAAGTTTTTCAAAAATAACTTTTTCTGCACAGGGAGAAGGATCCTTCCTTAAAAAAATGAGCTTTACCGCTTGCCCTAATTTGATTTCAATATTCGATGGCGAATAAACACCGTTATCAACAATAATTTCAACCGTATTTGATGACACTTTTAATGACTGCGGTTTTTTGAGCCAAAACCACCAAATGATTAACACAACCAGACTCAAGCCAATTAAATTTACAATCAACATAAGACTAAACCTCGTCGTTGAATAAGAAAATAATACTCATTAATAACATCAATATTTAAAATACTGTCATTCCGATCAGTTAAGAATCTTACTTTAATTACCCCCTCCCTCAGGGAGGGGGCTAGGGGGAGGGGATAATTAAATCACACCCACCCTGGCCCTCCCCTTAAAGGGGAGGAAACTCAATATAAGTTTATCCGCGCCTAACTGATCAGCATTAGGCAATGGCGCATTTTTTATATACCGCTCAGGTTACTTGCCTTTTAGATTTAAAAAAACGTAACCGGTTTGCATTACTGACAACCGTTACAGAAGACATCGCCATTGCCGCCCCGGCGATCATAGGATTTAACAAAATGCCAAATAGTGGATACAGAATACCGGCTGCAACCGGAATGCCCAGCGTATTATAGATAAAAGCACCAAATAAATTTTGTTTAATATTGCTTAGGGTCGCGCGTGAAATCGCAATCGCATCAGCCACACCATATAGACTGCCCCGCATTAAGGTGATGTCTGCACTTTCTATCGCCACATCGGTACCGCTACCAATGGCAAAGCCTACATTGGCCTGTGCAAGCGCCGGCGCATCATTAATACCATCACCCACCATCGCCACCTGTTCACCCCGTTCTTGAAAATAAACCACTTTGGCAGCTTTATCTTGTGGCAAAACTTCTGCAATCACTTCATCAACACCCACCTGTTTTGCAACGGCATTTGCCGTGAGTTGATTATCCCCGGTAAGCATCACCACCTTCATACCAAGATCGTGCAAGCGTTGTATCGCCTCTATTGAATCTTTTTTAATGGGATCAGATACCGCAATAATGCCTTTTAGCTGCCCGGCTACGGCAAGGTACATACTCGTACGCCCCTGTTGTGATAATTGCTGCGCCTTATTTTCTAATTGAGAAATATCAACATGATGATTTTTCATTAAGCTTGTATTGCCAAATAAAACACTTTGGTTATCCACTAGCCCGCTTACACCTTGCCCGGTAATGGCTGCAAAATTTTCAACCTTTAATAATGCCAACTCTTTTTCTCTTGCATGCATAGCAATCGCGGAGGCTAATGGATGTTCTGATCCTGCTTCAATACTCGCACCAATGGTTAACAGAGAATTTTCATCTGCGTCTTTAGCCGGCACTATTTCTGTTACCGCCGGTTTGCCTTCGGTCACTGTGCCCGTTTTATCTAAAACAATGGTTGTTAGTTTTCCGGCTTGCTGCAACGCATCACCATTACGAATAAGTATGCCCATTTCAGCTGCTTTACCGACGCCCACCATAATTGAAATAGGCGTGGCTAATCCCAAGGCACATGGGCAAGCAATAATTAAAACCGTCATGGTGGTGACCAGGGCATAACTGGCGGCATTTTCAGTTGCCAGGTTAAACCATATTAAAAAGGTTATGACACTTATAATTAAAACTACCGGAACAAAAACCGAAGCCACTTTATCGACCAGGCGACCAATCGCAGGCTTAGTTGATTGTGCTTGTCTGACCATATCGATAATTTGCGCCAGCACGGTATCTGAACCGATACGTTTTGAGGTAAATAAAAATGTTCCGCTGGAATTAATCGTGCCTGTTGACACTTCATCGCCGACATTTTTTTCAACCGGCATAGGTTCACCGGTTAACATAGATTCATCAATGCTGGAGTGACCTTCAATAATTACACCATCAACCGCAATACGTTCACCGGGACGTACACGTAACGTTTCATCTAAACCCACTTCGCTAATGGCAACATCTACTTCTTTGCCATCGCGGAGTACACGTGCTGTTTTAGGTTGCAAACCAATCAAACGTTTAATGGCTTCACTGGTTTTTCCGCGTGCTTTCATTTCTAACGCTGAGCCAAAATTAATTAAACCGATAATAATCACCGCGGCTTCAAAGTAAGCATGGCGCGCTAAACTCGGAACGCTATCGGGAAATAAAACAATCACAAAAGAATAAAGACAGGCCGCTCCAGTACCCAATGCAATTAAGGTATCCATATTGGCGTTATGCACACGGAATGATTTCCAGGCGCCGGTAAAAAAATGTTTACCTGAATAAACCATGACACCCAGTGTTAACAAACCGAGCAATAACCAGGTTAACTGGCCATTTTCTGAATCAATCTCCGGAAACCATCCTGTCATTCCGCCGACAAACAACGGCACACCGACAATGGCAGCAACTCCTGCCTTTTTTAATAGCGCACGATAATAAGCAAATTCAATTGCCTCTTTTTCAGCCGCTTCTTCATCCCCACCTTTAAGTTCAGCGGCATCATAACTGGCTGCCTTAACAGCACTGATCACATCTGCAATATCCATCTCACCCGTTACAACAGCAGTATGTTCTGCAAAATTTACCACGGCCTCTTCTACCCCGGGAACAGAATTTAATGCGGTTTCCACTGAAGCGACACAGCCCGCACAGCTCATACCACCAATGGATAATCGATAATTCTTCATTTGCTTACTCCTGACAAGCGTGATTAATGGGGCACTAAAAATAACTATAAGGACGATTTAACTAAGACAATGGTAAACTTAATGTTACTCACGAAAACAAGAAAATACTTCATATATATGGAAATCACCTTTCTTAGTGCCTTTTTTGTTGGCCTTTTCAGTACCGTACATTGTATTGGTATGTGTGGCGGTATTATTGGCGCCCTGACTTTCAGTTTGCCTGAGCACATTCGAAATAACCGCTGGCACTTAATTCCTTATGTTTCAGCTTACAATATTGGCCGAATCAGCAGCTACACCCTGGCAGGTGCATTAGTGGGAGGTTTAGGTGACAATCTTATCGCTTTTTCCCCTGTAAATGGCCATCTCGTTTTACAACTCTTTGCCAGTATTTTAATGATAGGCATCGGTTTATATCTTGCCGGTTGGTTCCCCGCTTTCGTTAAAATTGAGCACCTCGGGAAGCCCATCTGGAAAAAACTTGAGCCCATTAGCCAAAAACTCATTCCCGTTAAAAGTCCTGTTCATGCCTATTTATTTGGCCTGGTTTGGGGCTGGTTGCCCTGTGGTTTAGTTTATACCGCACTAATATGGTCAGCTACTGCCGCTAGCGTAAAAGATGGCGCTTTATTAATGCTTGCTTTTGGTGCAGGAACTTTGCCAGCGGTGATGATTGCGGGTATATTGACCGGGTGGTTTACAAGGCTTATTCGCTTAACCTATATCCGGCCAACAATTGGGCTCATTATCATAATTGCGGCGCTGTTCACCGGGTATTTAGCAATACAGCATGCCGGGCACAACCATCCTGCCCCAGCAGTTGGAAATGACGCAACAAGTAACCATCAACATCATATGTAACATTGATATAAGGTTTTTACGATGAAAACTCAAATTGAATACGATATGTTAGGCCAATCTGCTGAATTCGAAAGCATTCAGCGTACTGCTAAGATTATGGCGGCGACTGATGTGACCGTTCTGATTCAAGGTGAAAGCGGAACCGGCAAAGAACTCATGGCCAAATTTATTCATACCCAAAGCTCACGCCACTCATCGCCTTTAGTCACCATTAATTGTGCCGCGTTACCTGAAACATTAGCCGAGTCTGCGCTCTTTGGCCATGCAAAAGGCTCTTTTACCGATGCAACATGTGACCAACAGGGCCGCATTCAATCCGCTCATAATGGAACGCTTTTTCTTGATGAAGTTGGTGAGCTACCGTTAAATATTCAGGCCAAGTTATTACGCTTTTTAGAAAATGGTGAATGCCAGACGATTGGACAAACTAAAACTGAAAAAGTAAATGTGCGTGTTATTGCAGCAACAAATCGTGACCTATACAAAGAAGTGGAAAATGGAAACTTCCGCGAAGATTTATTTTATCGTTTAAATGTTGTTCCCCTGGAAATACCCAGTCTAAGAGAAAGAAAAAGTGATATTGAACTTTTAATCAATCATTTATCTGCCCAGGTTGCAGTAAAGCACCGCTTAAATGTACCTCGCTTTAGCGTTAAAGCAATTGAACACTGCCAGCGATATACCTGGCCCGGCAACATTCGTGAACTGAAAAACTTTTGTGAACGTATGGTTATTTTACTCAACGGTAAAACAATCAATATTGAAAACTTACCTTTAGAAATGCGAGTAGAGCAAAAAACAAAAATTGAAGCACCATTCACGCTACCTGAAGGCGGTGTCATCCTGGAACAACTCGAAGCGCAACTGATTAGTCAGGCAATGGATAAAAGTCATGGCAATCAGAGTAAAGCCGCACGCTTACTCGGCTTAACGCGCAGCGCTTTACTTTATCGCCTGAATAAATACTCAAGCTAAAAATAATAAAATAAGAGATTATAATAAGCAAAAGGATTTGCTAATGAAAATAAGAACAGTCATCCAGCCAGGGAAACGAGGCACTAAAAATCTTGTAAAAAAATACGGTAGCCAACTTGTCTGCGTGCGTTACCGTTATGACTACTGCAACAAGAAAAGATATAAAACCATTGAATTAATTATTAGTGAAGATGATTGGCAACCTTTACCTCTTCATCCAGATCAAACACATATAAAAGAAGTTGAACAAGGCTTTACACGAGAACACAAAGTTAAAGTCCGTATTGCATGGGATGAAAATGAGCTACAAAGCATAGCAAGATCATACGGTGGTATATGGTCACCAAAAGAAAAAGTGTGGTTATTAGATGCCGAAATGGCACAACAAGCTAACTTAAACCATAGAATTGTGAATTAAAAATAAAGTAACTATATATAGAAACAAATGACTATATTTAGAAACAAGCTACTACATGTAGAAACATTTAAAATGTTTCTATTCCGTATATATGACTGTTAGGAGTAAAAATCAGAATCATGAATATACCTCAATTACCATTCGATAACTTATATAAGTTTTTAGCAATCACTGGTTATATGATAATGATTCTTCCTACCCTTTATCTCAATAACGAAGTGGATGATACAACGATATCTATTGCAGAAATATCTGCGGAAGTTCAATATTTAAAAAGCAAAGGTGAAATATCCGATACCTTGGTATTACGAAAAAAGTTAGCGGTTCAAGAGGCTCTTACAAAACAACAAGATGCTAAAATTAAATGGTTATACTTTTTTGTAATATTTGGAGCTATTATAGGTCATTGGGGCTTGCTCGCTTGGTATAACAAAGTACAAGTACCAAAAGATATAATTTTAAAAAAACAAGCTGAGCAAATAAGTAATGGTAACTCCTAACAAGTGCATCAAGAACATTCGCTTGTCGCTCATTTGGACAACTAAAAGCCGCGTTCCACGCGTTTTTAGTTGCCCCTTATGCTAATCGTTGAAGCTGTAGAAAAACTCCTTTAACCCATATATCTTGCTATAATATCGACTTCACACAAGGAGTCGTGC
>JAPHTF010000172.1 GCA_026197095.1 Gammaproteobacteria bacterium | reverse complement strand
TACTAATGTAATGCGCACATTAGAGATGTTGCCTCCAAGCCGTACTAAATCTAAAAAACGTTTTGAACCCGTTGTCGCGCGATCAAGTTCATGGGTGCGAGCACCTGACAGTGGCATTTTAAGAGCAATGATTCCATTAGGAAGTCGGGTGAAAAAAAATACCCTGTTAGGTGTTGTTGCTGATCCTTTTGGTGAAACGGAGGAAACTATCTTAGCTCCGTTCAACGGCATCGTCATTGGACGAACTAACCTGCCTTTAGTTAATGAAGGTGATGCCCTTTACCATATCGCGCGATTTGAAGACATTCACGAGATCGAAGCGAAGGTTGATGATTTCCATGAAGAGCACTCTCCTGAAATGTTGCCCTTCCCGACGCCCGAGAGTCCGATTATTTAATAATAGACTTTCATTTAGATGCTAAAATAAATACTGTTAGATAGTGAGAATAATAATTTGCAATAAACAGGACAAGCCAATATGAATATTAAATTGTATATAACGCTGACTCTTATTGCTTTAGCAACTATTTTTATTGTGCAGAACGCAAATGTTGTTGAATTAAAATTTCTGTTCTGGACAATATCAATGTCTCGCTCATTAATGTTTGTCTTTCTTGTACTAATTGGTATCGCAATCGGCTGGTTTTTGCATGCTCATATGCTGCATAAAAAGAACCCTAAACAAAATAAAGAAACACCCTGATGGTGAAAACTTAAATTACTGAATGGCAGATACAACCCTGGTTAATTTATACATCGTCATCACAAACATTATTCATCTATTTACATGTTTTATTCTTGCCTGGAATAAAACACCCTCCTCTCGTTTGCAAGAGCATGCTAATAGACGCACATAACTAAAATCAGCCGGCATATGGATAATGCCTTTACTGATAAATGCCACGATATGTTCTAATATATTAAACGTAGATAGAGTATATTAATGCGCTACACTTTTACTTATATTTAAAATTATTACTGAAATCATCTGTTATTTTTTAATGTCCTTTTACCGGAGTAAATCATGGACTATAAAGACTACTACAAAATTATGGGTGTCGAGAAAGATGCCAGTCAAGATGAAATCAAACGTGCATACCGCAAGCTAGCTCGTAAATATCACCCGGATGTCAGCAAGGAATCAGATGCTGAACTTCGCTTTAAAGAAGTGGGTGAGGCTTATGAGGCGCTAAAAGATCCTGAAAAACGTGCCGCCTATGACCAACTCGGTAGTAATTGGAAAGCAGGCCAGGACTTTAATCCGCCACCCGATTGGAATGCGGGTTTTGAGTTTAGTGGAGGCGGATATACTGGTGCTGATGATGCTGATTACAGTGATTTTTTTGAGTCATTATTTGGCCGAGGATTTGGATCTTCCCAGGCCCATCATCGCACAGGTCGCACAGATGGATACTCCTTAAGGGGAGAAGATCATCATGCTAAGGTAATTATTGATCTTGAAGATGCTTATCAAGGAGCAACACGTGCAGTAACCCTGCAATCACCTGTGGTCGACAATAGCGGCCATGTCACGACTAAGCAACGCACCCTGAATATAAAAATACCCAAAGGTGTAAAACAGGGTCAACGCATTCGACTCAATGGACAAGGTTCACCCGGCATGGGCCAGGCACCTGCCGGTGATTTATACCTGGAAATTGAATTTAAACAGCATCACATATATCGGGTTGATGGCCATGATGTGTATATCGACTTGCCTGTCGCACCATGGGAAGCTGCACTTGGCGCAACGGTTAAAGTTCCCACACCAGATGGTGTGGTCGATCTAAAAATAGCTGCTGGTACAAAAACTGGACAAAAGCTACGTTTAAAAGCACGCGGTATACCGGGTAAGCCACCTGGCGATCTTTATGTTATTCCAAGTATCACTCTCCCATCTGCCGATAGTGATGCAGCGAAAGAATTATACCGTAAAATGGAACAAGAAATGGCTTATAACCCACGTAGCAAATTGGGAGTATAAATAACCATGAATATAAAAATACTCAATGGCATTATTATTGATGAGCAAACTGAACTTTCCCTTAGTGAAATATGCACCGCATGTTCAAGCTCTGCTGAATGGATTATAGAACTCGTCGAGGAAGGTGCATTAGATCCCATCGGCAGCCAACAAAACCAATGGCGCTTTACAGGAAAATGTTTACTCAAAGCACGAACGGCAATGCGATTACAACGAGATCTTGGACTTAACCTTGCAGGCATTGCGCTGGCATTAGATCTGCTTGATAAAATTGAATCACTGGAATCACGTTTATCACAATTTGAATAACGCAATAATGCAAACAGTGATGCCAATAGAGTTTAAATTAAGACCATGCGATTATTAAATATTTTCCTTAACTATTTAATAATCAAAACAATATAACTTTTACCGGGTATTTTCGTTATCTGTATTTTCATCGTCCGAATTATTTTCTGTTAACGGTTGCTTCTCTGCACCAGTAACCGTTTCACTGAGAGAGCGTATTGATTTTACCATTTGCCTCGTCATGCGACGAATTTGACTGTTTTGCTCAAGCGTATCGATTATACCGGGAATAGGAGTACGTAATTCAGCACCAGCAAGCAACAATGTTCTTTTAGTATCATCGTAAGATGCTTGCACACGCTCTAACTGAACTTCACATGCTGCTAACGAGAAATCTTCAGCTTGTGAATTCGCTAAATGGATCAACTGAACTACTTCAGCTCGATAACGGGATACTCTTTCAATTAACTCTTTATTCTCAAGTGGTATTAAATTTGGTTGTTCTCTTGCTATGTCTATAGCTTGATCTGCGCACGTCAATAAATGCTGCTCGGCTTGAAGTAACTTTGCCATTTGCCTGGCGACATCAGCCGATAGCGTTCCTCTTTCCAAAAGAGATATAAATTCAGCGATTGCATTTGCCAATTTTTTTACAATCATATGATCGCTAATAATCTGTCTTCCAATATATGACTCTGTACTTAATATTGCGATTGCCATACGTTGCACAACCGTTGACATGCGTGATATTTCCAGCGCCAGGGCATTCATTGCCAGGGCGGGTGAAGCAGCAATATTTTTATCAAGGTAACGAGGATTGCCTTCTATCTCTTCCTGGGTAACAAATCGTGTCTCAAGAAACCCCGTCATTTTTCTTGTTAAGGGCAGCATGAGTAATACCCCAAGAATATTAAAAGTGGTATGGAATAACGCCAGGGTTACCGCGGGTATATCCTCTAACCCCAAAACTTGGCCCGTTGTTTTTACAATTAGAAATAATAACGGCAAAGTCACCAGAGCCACAATTCCTGTAGCAACGTTAAAGATGACATGAGCTGCCGCAACGCGTTTGGCATTTGAAGTCGCACCAATAACAGCAAACCCCGCTGTTGAAGTGGTGCCAACATTTGCACCAATCACCATTGCAGCAGCAGCATAAAGACCCAGCACCCCACCTGTCACCGCGGTAAGCGTAATGGCGATAGCAGCACTGGAAGATTGGGTTAAAACCGTCATGATAAAACCAATGACAAAATACAATAACACACCCGCTACACCGTCTATCGTAAACCTTTGCATTTCCAGCGTGGCAGCAATTCCTTCAAAAGCATTTTTAAGTACATCAATACCCATGAAGAATAAACCAAAGCCCGCTAATGCCAGTCCAATCGAGCCCAGGCGTGTTTTACTGCTTGTCAGTTTAAGTAACATGCCAATGCCGATTAATGGCAAAGCAAAAATTTCAACTTTAATATTAAAACCAATAATGGCGACTAGCCACGCCGTCATCGTGGTACCAATATTGGTTCCATAAACAACACCCAGCGCCTGGTATAAACTGATTAAACCCGCATTTACAAATCCGATGGTTGCAACAGTCACCGCACTTGATGACTGTACAATTGCTGTAATTGTTAAGCCGGTGACTATTCCTCGTGCAGAAGATTCGGTCCAGCGACTTAAAATATTTTTTAGCATACGACCCGCAGCCAGTTTAAGACCATCGGTGATCATATTCACCGCCATCAAAAATAAACCAAGACCGCCTATTAACATGCCTAATGTGATAAACGTTTGTTGCATAAAGACTTATAACCTACAACATAGTAGATAACAGTGTTGCTATACCAAGGAAAGCAAAAAAACCCACAATGTCGGTCACTGTCGTTAAAATAATAGATGATGATTGAGCGGGATCCTGTCCCAGTGATGACAATACTACAGGAACAATAACGCCGGAAAGAGCCGCAGCTACCATGGCTATAACCATAGACGACCCAATAACGAGTGCGAGTCCTACTGAAGAACTCCAGACCAATACTCCAAAAGCTGTCAACAAGGCGATGGCAAGGCCATTAATAAAAGATGCGCCCACTTCTTTCTTCACCACTCTCAACCATTGGCTGGTTCCTATTTCACGTAATGCCAGGCCACGCATCGTTACTGCAAGTGCCTGGGCACCCGTATTGCCTGATTGCCCGGCAACCACGGGTAACAAAACAGCAAGAGCTGTAAATTTTGCGATCGTATCTTCAAATAATCCTACGACGGAGGCGGCTAAAAATGCTGTTAATAAATTAATAGATAACCAGGGAAGACGCTTACGCACAACAAATGAAACAGGTGACAATGCACGTTCATCACGGCTCGCACCCACCATTGTAAGAATATCAATACTACTTTCTTCACGAACAGCTTCCATCAGGGCATCATAATGAATAATGCCTATTAGATATCCATCAAGATCCACCACCGCTAAATCTGTAACACGATGTATATCCAGCTGCTCTACCACTTCTTCCCGGGTCGCTGTCGCGGTGACAAATCCGGGAACAGCTTGAGTTAATGTATTTAACTTGTCGCCGGCTTCAGCTAATGCCAACTGATGTAGCTCAACCATGCTTTGCAACCGTCCTTCACTATCGACAACATATAACTGCCTGGAAAAGCGGGGTTTGAACTTACGAATTCTGCGTAGAACTTCCCTGACAGTAAGTGATTCATTTAATATAAGAAAACGTGGATTCATGAGTGAACCTGCACTCTCCTCAGGGTATTGCACCAATGTTATCAATTCATGTTTGCGTGTATTATCGACAAGCAGCATTAAACGCTCACGTTCATTTACTGCTAATCTAATAAGAACACGGGCAATATGTACTGGATTACCCCTGTTCAAAATTCGCTTAAGATGTGTTTCTGGCAAACGAAGCAAAATCCTTGTGGCGACATCCAGCATTAAACCATCCCACACTATAATCATTTCACTGGCAGGTAATTTCTGTATCAGTTCAACCAGGTCATCTGCCGATAATTGATTGACAGCTTGTTCTGCCTGTAATGGATGAAGTTGAAGAAAATCCTGATTCAATGCGTAAATAGCATGTTGTGCATTACCACTCATTTTTTCTCTCCTGTTTTCGTTGCATTACCCGAGCTGGTAACAGTAAATAAGCTATTAAGTAATTGAGCTAACGTTGTCCAATAAAGATGAGTTAATGAAAAAATATTTTCGACCGGATCATTTGTGCTGGTTTTGTTTATATCAATAAAAATTTTCTGTAAGCGTTTATATTCCAGCACGCCTAACAATGTATTATCCCGCTCAATCACTGGCAGTCTGCGTCGAGTTATCCAGCCTGGGTGTGATAATAAAGATTCTGCCATGGCATGTGCTGAAACAGGCTGCGTCTTACGAATCATAATATCGCGTAACAGTAGATGATGACTTGATTTCAATAGACGACCGAGTTCTACCATGCCCTGCAATTGATGAGCATCATTAACGATATAAATTTCACAACTCACAGCATGTTCAAGATGTCCAATACGGCGATTCGCATCTGCGACGGTAATATTCACCGGCAGCATGTCAACTTTGTTTTGTAACAACGCGCCAGCAGATAAAGCGGGATACTTGAGATACTGATGAATTTGTTTTTGTGTTTTATCAGAGATAAAGCTTTCAAGTGATTTTTGCTTACTTTCACTTAATAAATGATAAATGCGCGCCGCCGACGATACAGACATTGCTGATAATAACTTTGCTGAAAACATGTCATCCATTAACTCTACACATGACGCCGCTTTTTCTGACAACATCGTCGCAAGCACAGGCACAATTGTTTGAACAGGAAATTCACTAAACAAGGCGGCAACATCTTCAGCGGCGGCCTGTTCCAGAACACGTGCGGCCTCTGCTGGAAACTCCAGAAGATATTTTAGTGAAAGCGCATTATCAACTTTCACTTTAAACGCCTTTATCTGTAATCGTAGTCACTTCTTCATCGAATATTTTTGCAGGCACATCAACACTACCTGTTTCAGTTTCAATCAACACTCTTGAAACCAGGATGTCCACAATACGTCCCTCGATATTTCCAACCCGGACTTTATCGCCAATCTGATAGAGCTGGCGTAACTGGTTAGCGGCTATGATATTTCTGACATGTGTTTGCGCGCCTAAACCAAACGCTAACGCAAGGGAGCCCAATACAGCAGAAAGAATAATTCCTACGATAACCGAGAGGAACTTTATATCGATTCCGATTTGATCAACGCCAATGACAATAGCGATAAACAAGATAACAATCTGAGCTGAACGCCCTAACAAATCGCCATGAGACATTCCTGATGACGTCATAGTGGAAGACACTAAATCACGAGCCAGCGAGCTAACTATAAAACCGATAATAACAATGAGTAATCCTGCAATAACCAGAGGTAAATATGTGGTAATCGCTTTAAGCCAAATACCAAAAATATCTAATCCTAAAATCTCTGTCGCCAGGGTGACAAAAATAAGCAATAACAGCCAGAATACTAATCCACCCACTATACGTGCAGGTGGTTGCCGCGGCTGTAAATGCACTGAGCCACGTTTCATAATAAAATTTTGCCAGAGCTGATCAAGCCGGCTAATCATTCGCACCACAAGTAAACGTGATAGACGAGCAATGACCCAGCCAATAACGAGCACGAGTACTGCGACAGCAATCTTCGGTAGATAGTTAAATACATGGGACATAAGACTCTGAAACTCTGCAATAAAAACTTGCAACGATGATGCTGAATCATTCATAGCTTTCTCCATAATATGAACATAATTCATATAAAGAATACGTTTTTGGCTCTTTATTATTAAATTATAGAATATTTAAAATTCAATGCTAAATAGTGCTTCTTATTTAATAATGGTTTAGTCATAATTAATAAAATAATGAACTGAAATAACATGTTAAGCAACCTTATTACATTTGCTTGTGATATAAATACTACATGCCTGCATTATAAATATACGCATTGAAGAGCGTAAAAGAGGAACGTAAAAATGGCCGAAACCAATAAACCCTCCATCTTTAGTAATATTAAGGACATTTACAACCGCGCTATTGATGCGGTATTTGCTATTATTTTGCTATTTATCACGCTAACTATGGTTATTGGTGTTGTACGTTTATTCTACCGTGTTGGCGAACTGTTTAATCAAGGGGGTATTACCGGTAGTTATCTCTATATCTTCGCTGATGTACTCACCTTATTTATTCTCATTGAACTATCGCGCTCGCTAATGGAGTATTTTGAAACACATCAAATGCATTTAACGCCCATCATTGATGCAGGCATTGTTTTTGTACTTCGACATATTATGATTGATCTCTTCAACCACAAATTAGTCACCAGTGATATCTATGCCCTGAGTGTGCTTTTATTAGCCCTTGCAGCCATTCGATTTAGCACATCTGTGACTATCACGTTCAATCGAAAGGAACTATCAGCTAAAAATTTGTCCGAATAAACATATTTCTTATGATACAAAATTAACTCAAAGGAAATACATACTAGTCTACTCTTTATGCAATAGCGTTACTTAAGGATGAATTGATTATGGTTGTTCACAACAGTAAAGTTATTTCAGCCTGGCATACTCAGGATATTGAAACCATTTTTCAAATGGTTTCCTCTACACCAAAGGGGCTATCGTATAATGAAGCGCAAAGTCGGCTTCAGGAATACGGTCTAAACCGAATTCGTTCTGAAAAAAAGAAAGGACCATGGGCGCGCTTTCTGGCTCAATTTCATAATGTACTTATCTATGTACTCTTGTCTGCAGGCTTAGCCACTGCGCTGTTAGGTCATTGGGTAGATAGTGGTGTTATTTTTGGTGTTGTTATCATTAATGCCATTATAGGGTTCATTCAGGAAGGCAAAGCAGAAAAAGCACTGGATGCTATTCGCAAAATGTTATCGCAACAGGCCATGGTAAAACGTGATGGCAAGTTTATTAACCTGCCTGCTGATGAACTTATTCCGGGTGACGTGGTGCTGCTTCAATCCGGTGACAAAGTGCCCGCTGACCTGCGTTTATTTAAAAACCGTGAACTGCGTATTGAAGAAGCCATGCTCACCGGTGAATCATTACCCGTAGAGAAAACAACAATGCCCGTTACAGAGCATGCCAGTATTGGTGATCGTAAATGCCTTGCTTACTCTGGCACGCTGGTGACTTATGGTCAGGGACAAGGTGTAGTTGTCGCGACGGGCGACAATACTGAGATTGGGCGCATTAGTGGTTTGTTGCGCGAGGTACAAACATTAACAACACCGTTATTACGGCAGATGGCAATTTTTGCAAAATGGTTATCAGCTGCAATAGGTATCATAGCGGCAGCCACTTTTTTATATGGCTTGTTAATACAAAACTATCCTGCAAGTGAAATGTTTCTTGCTGCAGTGGGGCTGGCGGTAGCAGGTATACCTGAAGGTTTACCTGCCATCATGACCATTACACTGGCTATTGGTGTACAACGTATGGCAAGAAAGAACACCATTATCCGTCAACTTCCCGCTGTAGAAACGCTTGGCTCGGTAACTGTCATCTGCTCAGACAAAACAGGCACTCTCACTCGAAATGAAATGACGGTGCAAACCATTACAACAGGATCAGGCATATGCGAAGTCAGTGGTGCGGGATATGATCCACATGGCACTTTCAGTATCGATGATAATGAAATCAACATAGATAATTTTTCACTATTGCAAGAAATGGCTCGAGCCGCATTATTATGTAATGACGCCAGCTTGTTCGAAGTTGCAGGACAATGGCAGATACAAGGCGATCCCACCGAGGCCGCATTAGTGACGATGGCAGTTAAAGCCGGACTCGAACATGATCTTTGCCAAACTCAGTTTCCCCGCACAGACGCCATCCCTTTTGAATCACAACACCGCTTTATGGCAACACTGCATCATGATCATAGCAAACATGGTTTTATCTATTTAAAAGGTGCACCAGAACGTGTGCTGGAAATGTGCCATTATC
>JAPHTF010000106.1 GCA_026197095.1 Gammaproteobacteria bacterium | reverse complement strand
GGTGAAATTTCTTCGGCATATTTGTGGTAGTTAGGAATGCGCCCACCAAAGGTTATACCTTTGAGGTTCAAACGTTCACAAAGTTCTTTGCGGTAATCATACAAGCGACGACCAAGGCGCAGGCCACGGAATTCAGGTTTAATGAATACATCTATACCGTAAAGTGTGTCACCTTCCGGGGTATGAGTGTTAAAGGTAGAGTTTCCGGTGATCTCGTTATAGGTATGTGCATCGTCGAATTGATCATAGTCAACGATAATTGATAAAGCACAACCTGCGATTTGATCATTAACCTTAATAACTATTTGACCTTCAGGAAACTGACTAAGTAGCGATTCAATTTGGCTTTCTTTCCAGTAAGTATCGGGCATATTAGTATAAGCCTCGATCATCGCTTTTTTTAATTCCTGATAATCATCAATATTTAGTAAACTTAACTCAATGTTTTCAATGTCTTGCATTTTGAATATGCCAAATAGTTTAAAAAAGAATAAGTATATAGCATTTTTAATCTTTTCAAATAGCGGTTTGTTCTCTCATTTACACTACGTCAATCCTGTAAATAAATTATAATGAAGTTATGATTATTCACCTCGATATGGATGCTTTTTATGCTTCGGTTGAAGAGCGCGAACACCCGGAATTAGTCGGTTTGCCTGTTGTCGTCGGTGGTCCGTCTAAAACGCGAGGGGTCGTTGCTGCCGCTAACTATGAGGCGCGCAAATTTGGTGTCGTTAGTGCAATGCCGATGATGCAGGCATCCCGCTTATGCCCTGAGCTGCAAATCTTGCCTGTGAATATGCCGCTTTACGTTTCTGTATCTAAACAAATTCACGAGATATTTAATCGCTATACCCCTGAAATTGAGCCCTTGTCGCTAGATGAAGCCTTTCTTGATGTCAGTGGTAGCATAAAGCTGTTTGGCTCTGCTGAAGAAATTGCAAGAAGAATCAAACAAGAAATTAAAGATGAATTGCGCCTGGTAGTTTCAGCTGGAATTGCTCCCAATAAATTTGTTGCCAAGATTGCTTCAGATTTTGACAAGCCAGATGGTTTTGTCGTTGTTGAAGAAGACGCCATGCAAGATTTTCTTGACCCGCTGCCGGTAAAACGTATCTGGGGGGTAGGTAAAAAAACGGAGCTTCAGTTGAATAACTACGGTATCACCACGATTAAAGATTTACGCAATCAATCAGTACGGTGGTTGATTGATCGCTTTGGGAAGCAGGGTGATCATATTTATCGATTAGCTCATGGTTTGGATAAACGTGAGGTGATTTCAGATGCAAAAGCTAAATCAATTTCTGCTGAAAATACATTTATAGAAAACATCAGTGATAAAGAAATACTCATCGCCTATTTATCACTTTTGACAGAGCAGGTCGCCGCAAGATTACGTGAAAAAAACCGCAAAGGGAAAACGGTAACTGTTAAAGTTCGTTTTCATGATTTTACAACAATAGTTCGCTCTAAAACTCTGGCAGAGAGCACTAACCAGACACAACAAATTTGGTTGCTAGTGAAAAGTTTATTTACTGCTGCAGTGGCATCGAATGCATCGGGACGGCCAGTTGTACGCTTATTAGGTGTAGGGGTATCTGGGTTTAATAATGATACTACTTATCAGGGGGATTTATTTTCTGAGGGCAGCAAGCACGATGAGCTAGATGGGGTTGCAGATGAAATTAATCAACGTTTTGGTAAATTAAAAATTCATCGTGGTCGAAATACAAAATAACGTGATTATTAGCACTATAATTGACTTGCACTCAGTAAATCATAAACTTATTCTTTATTAATTTTTTTATAAACAGGTTAAATCTTCATGGCAGATATTAAAAGTACTGGTTCAACTCCGAATACTATTTTTCTTAAGGACTATGAATCTCCTGTATATTTAGTTAAACATGTGAAATTGCATTTTGATTTACATGAAACAGAAACAATTGTGACATCGCAGTTGGCGGTGAATTTAAATATTGAAAACATCTCGTTAGAAAAAAAATTTGTGTTAGATGGTCAAAACCTGGAATTATTATCCGTTAAAGTAAATGGAGAATTGTTGTCCATAGATGACTACGCTTGTGATTCTGAACAACTGGTCATAACAGCAATACCTTCCCGCTGTGAAGTAGAAATTCAAACACGCATTAATCCTGAGAATAATAAAGCATTAGAGGGTTTATATCTTTCAAGTGAAATGTTTTGTACCCAATGTGAAGCGCAGGGCTTTCGCCGTATTACCTACTTCCCAGACCGTCCTGATGTCATGTCGACGTATGAAGTGACTATTGTTGCTGATAAAAATAAATATCCGGTTTTATTATCAAATGGAAACCTGGTTGCTAAGGGAGAAAGTGAGAAGGGGAAACATTGGGCAACGTGGCAAGATCCAAGTTTGAAACCCAGTTACTTGTTTGCTCTTGTAGCAGGCGATCTTTTTTGTAAAGAAGATACCTTTACTACTATGTCGGGACGGGTTATTTCATTACAAGTCTTTGTTGAACATGAAAATAGTCATAAGTGCGATCACGCCTTGATGTCGTTAAAGCAGGCCATGAAATGGGATGAAGATACCTATGGTCGGGAATATGATCTCGATATTTATATGATCGTTGCAGTAAATGATTTCAATATGGGGGCAATGGAAAATAAAGGACTGAATGTATTTAATGCTTCTTGCGTTTTAGCCAGCCCCGACACAGCAACAGATGCGGATTACTATAATATTCAAAGCATTATTGCTCATGAGTATTTCCATAACTGGTCGGGGAATCGAGTAACGTGTCGTGACTGGTTTCAACTAAGTTTAAAAGAAGGCTTTACTGTATTTCGTGATCAGGAGTTTTCAGCAGATTTAAATTCACGCGCAGTTAAACGTATTGATGATGTGAATGTTTTACGTAATCACCAGTTCGCACAAGATTCTGGTCCGATGGCGCATCCAATACGACCGGATCATTATATTGAAATCAGTAATTTTTATACGGTTACTGTGTATAACAAAGGTGCAGAAGTCGTACGCATGATCCGGAATCTTGTTGGCGGAGAAGGTTTCCGCAAAGGTACCGATTTATATTTTGAACGTCATGATGGCCAGGCTGTAACCACTGAAGACTTTGTCAAAGCCATTGAAGATGCAAATGATATTGATCTTTCATTGTTTCAAAACTGGTACTCACAGGCCGGAACACCTGAGCTGGAAGTGTCGGGAAGCTATAGTGAAACCGATGAAGCATATAAACTGGATATTGTTCAAAGCTGTCCAGATACAAGCGGGCAAACAAATAAAAAACCATTCCACATACCTTTGCAGATTGGCTTAATAGATGAAAACGGGTTTGATATACCTCTTTTTCTTGATGGAAATAAAGGTAGTTCAGGTTCGAATCAAATGACCTTAGAGCTTAAAAATAAATCAGAGTCATTTATATTTTATAACGTAAACAGCGCTCCAGTTGTCTCCATTAATCGCGGCTTTACCTCTCCGGTAAAGATCAAAATTCAGCATAGTGATGATGAGCTTTCATTTTTATTTTCGCATGATAGAGATGAATTTAATCGTTGGGATGCCGGACAAAGTCTGGCCATTAATACCCTGCTGAATTTAATTAAGTTAATCAGAGAAAAACAGCCTCTCGTCATTCCTGATAATGTAATTAATTCATATAGACAAACTTTAACTAATTCTGAGCTTGATCGTGCTTTAATAGCCCAGGCGATGACATTGCCATCAGAAGGTTATTTAGCTGATCAACTTGATATCGTTGATGTTGACGGCATACATCAAGCGCGCACTTTTATGCGAATGGAACTGGCAAAATCATTAAGAAGAGAGTTTGAACATGTGTTTCAACAAGGTCAAAGTGATGCGGTCTATTTGTTTCAGGCCGATGAAATGGCGCGTCGTGATCTGAACCAGGTTTGCTTATCTTATTTAATGTTATTGCAGGATGATGACATCATATCGGTTTGCATGAATCAATTTGAAAATGCTAATAATATGACGGATGTGTTATCGGCTTTAAATAATTTAACGCATTATGATACTGAATTGCGACAACAGGCATTAGATAAATTTTATGATAAATGGAAACATGATGCACAAGTGGTAGAAAAGTGGTTTGCGATACAAGCCACATCAGATTTACCTGATATTCTGGCTAAAGTTAAAATACTGATGCAGCATGAAGCATTTACTTTAAGTAATCCAAATAAAGTACGTTCATTAATTGGTCGCTTTTGTGCAGGAAATATTGCACATTTTCATGCCGCAGATGGTTCTGGTTATACGTTTTTGGCAGATCAGGTATTAGCTTTAGATTCAATGAATCCACAAATAGCGGCACGCTTAATCCAAAGCATGAGTCGTTGGCGTCGCTATGATGATAAGCGTCAAACATTAATGAGAAAACAGCTAGAACGTATTTTAGCAAAAAAAGGTATATCTAAAGATGTTTATGAAATAACAAGTCGTAGTTTAGAAGGATAAATTTCAGAGCGTAAAACCTAAATAGCTACCTGGTTACGGCCATTATTTTTTGCTTTATATAGTGCTTTATCCGCTTGTTTAATAACCTCTTCAGCGGTGAGGAGCTCTTGTGAACGTTCTGCCAGGCCAATACTTATTGTTATTTTTAAAGGTTTGGCATCCTTCTGAATTCGTTTGTAAGTTCCGTCTGCTTGCTTGCTTTTTGGTCTTTTTTTATTTCTTAACATAAACGGGCTGTTAGCCACACTTTTACACAGTTCGTTACAAAACATTTTGGCTTCATGTAAGTTTTTGTTAGGGAAAAGTAGAGTGAATTCTTCTCCTCCATACCTAAAGGCTTTTCCTCCCCGAACCTGTCGTAATTGACTGGCCAGTTTTTTTAAAACTTGATCGCCAATATCATGACCATATTTATCATTAAACTTTTTAAAATGATCGACATCAACCATTGCAATACTGTAACTTTTACCTAGTGTTGAAATGTTCTGTGATAACGCCCGTCGTGAAGGCAGGTTGGTTAACTCATCCAGGTAGGCTAAGGAATAAGCATTAATGGTAATGCTGATGATAATCAGTGAGCCTGCGATAAGGACAAACATTGTTGCGAGTTGTGGTTGCTGTGAAAAATGCATCGCTGTAGTTATCGCAATAAACGATGAAAAAATTCCTGAAACTAGAATAGATGATGTTTGCAGTAAGCGGAACATTAAAATTAGTCCCGTAAATAAAAGTGCGAAAATTAATGGCTGAGTAATTGCTGTGATTTTAAATATGCTGTATTTAAAATAGGTAAAAGTAATAAATTCCTTTAGTGGTGGATAAGGGTGTTCAAGCAGCCAGGCAATACAGTAGAGCTGAGCGGCGAGAATGACAAAGCGCCTGATGCCGTATTGATTTAGTATTCCGCGTTCCCGGGAAAGAAAGTTATATAAATAATTTATTGGAATAAGCGCAACAAGTAGTAAATAGGCAAGTTGCCGATCAACTTTTAAGTCTGAATCCCAGATATATTTATCTAATGCAATATAGATGATGGTGAAGAGCAGGAATAAATTGAACTCCCGGCTATGATGAAAGATCCAGCTTAATATCATGCCAATGAAAAAAATTACAAAAGGTACATAGGGTAGGATACTTCTGAGGGCCTCAGGTAATGGTTTCGTGAGTTGTGGTATAAAAAAATAACTACTCAGCAAGATAATTGCAGGGAGTATTGATACGTTGAATAGCTTTCTAAAATCGATATTCACAAATGTCCTATCTTTAAGAGTGACTTAAACAACATAATCACAAAAATTTATTTTATTATTTTAAATTTTTAGCAAAATCCATCATACGTGTGACAGACTTTAGGGCTTGTTGACGAATTTTTTCATCGACAAATACTTCATTTGTCCCATATTCTAGAGAGTCCGCGAGGTTTTGTAACCCATTCATCGCCATCCAGGTGCAATGTGCACAACTCATGCACGTTGCGCCAGCACCGCCGGTTGGCGCTTCGATAAATTTTTTGCCTTGCGCGGCTTGTTTCATTTTGTAAAAGATACCGTTATCAGTTGCGACAATGAACTTGTCATTTTTCATATTCGTTGCAGCGTTTATTAGCTGTGTTGTCGAACCAACCACATCAGCTTGTTCTATAATATTTTGCGGTGATTCCGGGTGAACCAGCACAGCAGCTGATGGGTGTTGTAGCCGTAGCTTAATTAGTTCTTTGGCTTTAAATTCATCATGCACAATACAGGAACCTTGCCATAACAGCATATCTGCACCGGTTTCTTTTTGGATATAGCTACCCAAAAATCGATCCGGCCCCCAGAGAATTTTTTCTCCTTTCTCGGCCAGGTGTTTAATAACTTTTGTGGCGATACTTGAAGTCACAACCCAGTCAGCCCGTGCTTTTACCGCTGCACTGGTATTGGCATAAACCACTACGGTGCGGTCGGGATGTGCATCACAAAACTCGTTAAATTTATCGATAGGACAGCTTAAATCAAGAGAGCACTCCGCTTCCAGCGTGGGCATTAAGATTCTTTTTTCAGGGGTAAGAATTTTGGCCGTTTCACCCATAAAACGGACACCTGCAACCATGAGCGTGGAGGCAGGGTGCTCCTTACCAAAGCGAGCCATATCCAGTGAATCAGAGACATAGCCGCCTGTTTCTTCGGCTAACTGCTGTAAATCCGCATCCGTGTAATAATGCGCGACTAAAACCGCATCCTTCTCTTTTAATAAACCCTTGATTTTATTGATTAATTCTTCTCGTTTTTGATATGAAACGGGCGCGGCTACTTGTGCTTCGCGGCCCAGCGTACGAATTCTGGCGTCATCAATGATTGGAGGAGTAGCAGAGGCTGTATTCATAGTTTTTTACAAAGTTATCAGGTTAAAGTTGGATTCTTTACTAAAATTATAATTATCACCGAGACTCACATTATCGGCGATTTAGTAATATATTTGTATGCATCAAATTGGATAAAACAAGTTATTTCCTTATATTCATTTAGAGTACTATCTCACATAATTCAAGTAATTTAAAAGGAAAGTGTTGTAACTATATGAAATTATAGTAATATCTTAAATGTAAAAGTCATTGATGGGGAGTGTGTTGCTGTACTTATTTTAATATGAAAACAAATAAAAAAATCATAGATAAAATCTGTAAATGCCTGCGCTTAGCTGAGTCTGGCAACCCGAATGAGGCTGCTTTAGCTTTGAGACAGGCTACCAGTATGATGAAAAAGTACGGGATCAGTGATGCTCAGATTATGGCTGCCGATGTGACTGAAAGCGTTATCCAGGCAGGTGAAAGATATAACCCACCATTTTGGGTGTTGGCATTGGCCAATTTAGTGGCAGATGCTTTCCAGTGTCGTAATTTGATTTCACGGCAGTATGGAAAACGGCCAGAATTTCGTTTTGTTGGCCTTGGTTTTAAAACAGAAGTTGCCACTTACTCCTACACCGTATTGCACCGCTATTTAGTGCGCGCAATTGAGCAATTTAAGGCTTCAGTTAATGAAAACTCGACAAATAGTCACTCCGAAAGCCAGCATCGGATAGATGTTTTTGCACAAGCCTGGCTTTTTCGGGTAGGAAGAACAGTTTCTGAATTTATCGGCGATAATACCGATAAAACAATTATTGATGCGTATATCCAGGAAAAATATGGTGAAACGAGTGAGCTTACAGGTGAGCCAACAGGTACTCAACAAGCTGATTATAGTGATATTATGAGCGGGATGCAGGCAGCAAATGAAGTCGAATTATACCGCTCAGTCGGACACTTCATTCAGCCAGAACTCTTACAACACAAGCATGCATCCTGAAATTTTGAGATTAATATTTTAAGAATACAATTTAACGGCAGTTAGATTTTTATTCTGGAAAGGGAATATTGTCAGAATATGTCTGCAATCATTTGTTATCGTAATAAAGGCATAAATAAGAAAGTTTCGTGTAAAGCGGTACTCACGCTCGGGCGTGATAAAAATAGCGATATAGTCATAATCGATTTACTCGCATCCCGAAATCACGCCATGATTCGTCGCCTAGGGCATAGTGATTATTATTTAATCGATAGTGGCAGCTCAAACGGAAGTTTTGTTAACTCGCATCGTGTGGCCATTCCGCGTTTATTAAAAACGGGAGATCGCATCCAAATCGGTGGTAGTGAACTTGTGTTTGAACAGGATCATAAAGAAGAAGATGCCATGGACACTATTTCCATGGAAGAAACCATTATTTCAGATAGCCCCATGATTCGACAAATAACCGTACTTGTCGCTGACATTCGTGGTTTTACTTCGCTTTCTGAAAGCGTCAATATCCGCACATTAACACGCATGATGACCAAGTGGTTCCATAGTGTAACGGATGTCATTACTCAGCACGGTGGTATCGTAGACAAGTTTATTGGTGACTGTGTTTTTGCACGCTGGGAGTTTGATTCAAATGAGGCTCACTCTGTCATGAAAGCATTACAGGCTGCAATATTAATTAATGAAGTAACCGAAGAGCTCAATAACAATACAGATGAGGTATCAGAAAATTTACGTATTGGAGTGGGTATCAATACCGGTGTTGCCTCAATGGGAATTGGTCAGGATGCAACAGCATTAGGAGATGCCGTGAACATTGCCTTTCGTTTAGAAAGTGCGACTAAAGTCCTGGGTACCGATATTGTTATGAGTGAATCATCATACAGTACGCTGCCCAATGAATGTGTGACAGGTGAAAAACAGAAAATTCGGGTTAAAGGTAAACGTGATCCGTTAAGAATATGTAGTTTACATTTTGATGATGTGAAAAAAATGCTGAATTCGTATAATGAGCAGTTAAGCGAAAAAGACGGTTAAACTAGTAAGAGGGTAAAGCTAAGAAACCACTAAACGTATTTCACTCATTAAGTTTTCCATTTCAGTTTTAATACTATTTATTGTCTGCACTGCCTGGTTCGCTAATTCAAGATCATCAGTATTTGGACTATTAGGGAGAGCATTGCTGGCTTCTAAAGATTCTGTTTCGAGTATATTTCGTCCATTTTCAGCAATGGTTACTTTTTCATCATCAATAAATTGAGCAAGATAAACATAAGCCTGAATCAGACTATCCTTAACTTTCTCATCTTCTTTATCAATTGCTAAAATAAGTGTTTGAATAGCAATTTTGATTTGTTCTTTATTGAATGGAAGACGGGAAATTGCGATACCATAGATTGAAGGTTCAATTGTAGATAGCAGTTTGCCATATTCACTGACAATTGTTTCTGCTTCTTCTATGTTTATTGTTGAGGTCATTATTTTTTATTGTGTGTTTTTTCAAACAATATAGTTTGATAAACTCATTATGGCAATATTTAAGCTTGCTTAACACCATCATATCAGAATTGAGTAACCATAATGTCAGAAGTGTTCCTAATAGTAAAAGATTTCACATTAATTAACCCTAATCTAGTGACCTGGGCTGTTACTGGATTATTCGTATTAATGGGACTGGCTTTACAGAGAGTATGGATAAAAGAATATATTAGCAAATGGAAATTAAATCGGGTATTGAGAAATATTGGGGTGGATTCATTACATAACGTCACTATTCCCGATGAAATGGATGGAAAAATATTTATTGAAAATTTAATATTAATGCCAAATAAAATATTGCTTCTGGGTGTAAAAAAATATCGAGGTTTGATATTTGCAGCCGAAAAAATTGATTTATGGACACAGGTTATTGGTAATAAAAGTTATAAGTTTGAGAACCCTTTACGCCAGCTTGAAAATGATGTAATAACTTTAAATTCAAAAATTAAAAATACTAAAGTAGAAGAAAAAGTATTATTTATAAACGGTGCTGAATTTCCTAAAGGAAAGCCTTATAATGTTGTAGAAATATCAGATATAAGTGAATGGCAAAGAAATAATGCTCATTCTGAAGTTTCTGAGCCATTGCAAGCTGACTGGAACGTGCTATCAGAGCTGGTTGTCAGCGAAGACCAGAATAAAGTAAAAGATTTTTATATTGGTGGAGATAGTGCGACGGGTTTGAATTTATTTTCACTGCTGAGTGTTGTTATAGTTACAACACTCTGGATAGTCTGGCGCTTAATGTAGTAATTTTGTATTGGTTATATTAGTTTGATTTCTTAGGGTTTTCAGATTCAGATAATACTTCTTTCCAGTTCTGCATTATATTATCCATTTTATTACCAACTTTTTTCTTGATATTAACCTTGGTATCGGCACGCAGAACTTTTTTGCGGATAGCTTTAGTTTTCGCGATAGCCGTGGCAGGTTGAACAGTATCATTGCCGCTATTAAATAATGCC
>JAPHTF010000062.1 GCA_026197095.1 Gammaproteobacteria bacterium | reverse complement strand
GTTGTTAAATAAAGAAAATAATGATCTTAAAAAGTTTTATATTGCTGTTGAGCAATTTGGACAATTGGATAAAGAAAAAAGGGACAAGCAGTTATTCAATTTCACACAAGTAGCAATAAAAAGGAAATAAGAGAAGTTATTTTACCAGGACATAAAAAGCTATCATGTGAAGCAAAAGGGATTCTAAGTTTAAGTTCTATTTTACAATTAAGTGTGACTGACAATACTTTTAATATACCAACCAATATGGGTAATTTTTAATTAGAATGCGTTTTATCTGACCACACTGCGAACTCATTACCACTGGGTTCTGTAAAGTGAAAACGTTGGCCACCGGGAAATGAAAAAATGGGTTTGGTGATTATACCCCTGGCCTTTTCTATTTTAGTCTGAGTTGCGTGTAGATCGTGACTATAGAATACGATTAAAGCTGCGCCATTCTTTGTTGATGAGCTTAACGCTGAATGATAGAAGCCACCATCAATTCCCTGGTTAGAAAACGCCGTGTATTCTGGCCCAAAGTCCTGAAATGACCAGGAAAATACCTGGCTAAAAAATTGTTTTGTTGCCTGAATGTCTTTTGCAGGAAATTCAACGTAATTTATTTTTTCATGCTTATGCATAATTTAGTCGTTTTTAGTCTCATCTAAACCTGCCTTAGCAAGCGCTTCTGGCAGGCATTCAGGGCAAAGCCCATGGGAGAATTTTGCATCTGAATGGCTGGAAATATAGGAAAGCTTTTCATCCCAGGCACCTTATTCATTTCGAATATTGTGGCAATAAGAGCAGATAGGAATGATTCCGCGCACTGCTTTAATTTCGGATAGCGCTTTTTTAAGTGAATTAACTAATTCATCTTTTTCTTGTTCAATATTTTTTCGTTCGGATATATGAGTATGAGTTCCACTCATTGGCAGGGGAGAACCAACAGTATCGCATTGAACAATTTTGGTGTGATCATGTATCCACATATAGTCTCCATCCTTAGTCAAAATGCGATATTCAAGATCATTAGGGTGAATAAAGTTAGTTCATGTATCAGCATGGGCTTCAAAAACTTTGATAGTGAATAATTCACAGTTATTTATTTAGCACAAGAATATGATTTGAGTATAGGGGATTTTGCGTGATATGTTTATGTATAATCAATGAATTGTATTTGAAAATTGGCTGATTTTATGGGGCTTTTTATGAGGGAGTTATATACATCAGGCATCAATATTAGAATTCTTATTATCTTTATCTCTTTCTTTTTTATTCTTTCCTGTACACCCAATTCAGACGTTAATAAACCAGTAGAATTAATATGGGATAAGCCTGGCAATAAAACTGATGAAATAATCGTATTCTTACCCGGTTTATACGATGTTGCAGATATATTTCAGAAAGAACAGTTTTTCATCCTGGCGCGAAAAGCGGGGATTAAGGCAGATATGGTTGCTGCCAGTATACATATTAATCATTTACTCAAAGAAATGGTGGTTGAGAGGATAGAACAAGATATTTTTAACCCGGCAATAAAAAATGGATATAAAAATATATGGTTTGTGGGTGTTTCTCTGGGTGCGTTAAATTCTTTGCTGTTCTATAAAAAATATGAAAAAGATATTTGTGGCGTGGTAGTACTTGCGCCTTACTTAGGTGACAAAGTATTAACAGAAGAAATTTCAAATATGGGTGGAATTGAAAATGGGAAGCCTGCTGTGCTTGTAGAAAATAACGGCCGTTATAAAGATAAAAAAATAGTTGATCGGCAATTACAACAATTATGGTTCTGGTTTGAAGAACAAAAAAGTAAAAATAATCTTAATAAAATTTTTATCGGTTATGGCAATGAAGATCGCTATGTTGAAGTACAAAGCCTTTTCTCTGGTATTTTGCCAAAACAAAATGTAACCATGATAAAAGGTGAACATGAATGGAAAACAGGGCGGAAACTTTGGCAACAGCAGCTGTCATCACGATTTGAAACAGGTTTGTTGAAACCCTGTAAATAAATTTTAATTGTGCCTAAAAACGTTATTCATTTTCATCTTTGAGTTGAATATGCACGTGCTCGTCTTCTATACAGATAAAGACATTAATAGGACGACAACATACCTGGCAGTCTTCAATATAGTCTTGATTATTTATGGAACAATCAACAACAAGCTGAATACTCTCACCGCAGTAAGGGCAATCTAAATGATGAGTTTGTAGAAAGTCCATTTATTAATATTAGCTTATTCTTTTGTAACTTTTTTATAGATTTTTGAATCTAAAATAGTTAACAGTGGTGGTAGCAGCAAAAAATCTGTTAGCAAAGCATAACTGAGTGTAATGGCGAGTAATAAACCACTGACCCAGGTAGGTGAAAAATGAGAGGCTGCCAAGACTAAGAATCCGGATACAAGCACCGCAGTTGTAATCATAAGAGCAACACCCACGGTATTAAAAGCATATCGCATGCCTTCATTGACATCGTAGCCTTTTTCACGTCGTGCCCGTAAATATTTACTCAGAAAATGCACAGTATCATCAACAACAATTCCCAGGCTCATACAAATAACGATGGAAGCCGACATATCTATTTTGCCAACAAATATTCCCCAGGTACCGTAAGCTAAAGCAGCAGGAACAAGATTGGGTATAAGACTGATAAGTCCAAGACGCACAGACTTTAATGCAATAATAAGAACAAAAGAAATAAGCACTAAAGCAACCAGTGTGCCTTTTAATAAGCTGCGAATATTACGATGATTAATATGGGCAAAGATCATATCCAGCCCGGTCGCTTCACCGCTTTCATAATTTGCAGCATTTTGTTTTAACCAGTTTTGTGCGCGCCTGTCTAAATCCAATAAAAATTCGGAATCTGTTTTATGCACAACAACGGTCACTAATGTAGTATCACGATTGTGATTGACCAGATCATCAAGATTTAATTCACGTGGTAAACCCGTTTCATAAAGTAAAAAAAGTTGTGCAGCCAGTTCGCGGTTATCCGGTATACGGTAGTAGCTTTGTTGATTTTCATGTAGGTTTTTATTAAGGCGCTTGCTGATATCAGCAAGACTTGTAACATGAGCAACTTTATCCTGTTGTTTTACCCAGTTAGAAAAATTTTCTATTGTATTAAGATAGGCTGGTTCGTGAATGCCATTTTCTTTACCACTATTTATTAAATAACGTAAATAATGCACGCCAGATAGATTATTGTTTACATTTTCAACCGTATTCCGAATTTCAAATGAGTCGTCAAAATAGTTGTGCCATTCCTCTGTAAGCACATTGTTTTGTACAAAGCTGACTATCACAATAGAAAATACGGATAGTACGATTAAAATTTTGTGACGTTGTGTAATTACCCAGTTGGCAAAATTGTCCATCCATAATTTACCGGAACCATGAATTTGAGATTTATCAATGGCCATCCATGTGATTAATGCGGGCAGTAAAGTCATGCTTAAAACAAAAGCAATTAATACACCAAGCGCAACCATATTACCTAAATCCTGGAAGGGTGGGGAATCGCTAAAATTAAGGCATAAAACACCAATAATTGTTGTTAAGCTGGTAATAAAAATGGGATCTAGATTTATGCGCAGTGATTCGTGTAAGGCATCATTACGATTCATACCATTGCGGATACTGTGAAAGTAGGAAATAAGTACATG
>JAPHTF010000078.1 GCA_026197095.1 Gammaproteobacteria bacterium | reverse complement strand
GGAAGAATCTCCGCTTGAGTGGGCCGAGACTCAGGCCAACCTGGGTACAACATTACAGGCCCAGGGCAGGCTAGAATCAAGCTCGAAGTTATTGGGCAAGGCTGTTGATGCCTATACTGCTGCACTACTGGAATACACAAAAACGAAAACCCCTGAAGAGTGGAAACTGGTCATGCTTCAGCTGGGTATGGCCTTGCACAGCTACGGCTTGCAGTTAAAAGGCAATCGTAACTTTCAAAAGTCGGTCGTAGCCTATAAAAATGCCATCTCTGAGCTCGATGCCGATAATTATCCCTTTGAATACACCGCGGCATTCAATAATTGTGGTGCTGTGTTACATAACCTCGCTGAATCAGAGGAAAACCCGGAACGTATGCAAGAAGCCATCAGGGCATACGAGACGGCAGGAGTAGTCTGCCTGGAGCAGCAACGGCCTGTACATCTCTCAGTGCTTATCCGTGTTAACAAGACGAGGGCTCAAGCGGTATTGGCTGAAATGAACAACGATGCTGTACTTGCTGATGAAGTGGCGGATGAGTTTGAAATCATTCTTGAATGTTTCCCGCATGCCCTTCAACCGCTCTGTGCTAAGTATTGCGAAGAACAAATGAGTAAAATGCGGAAAATGGCCGAAAGCTCTGCTGCTTAATTAGTTTTTTGTCATTGCGGGCCATGTTTTTTATGGCGTGGCAATCTCGCGGTTAAAGTCACTTTTCGGGAGATTGCTTCGTCGCTTTGCTTCTCGCAACGACAAGCGTGTTAACTTCTAAAGATCAAACCCGCTCAGACAACTCGTAATCGACGTTAATAAAGGCGCCGATCTCAGAACAAAACTTGATCACGCGTGAACCAAAACCGACATCAGGGGTGACTTCATCTTTATCAATCGACAGGGTTAACACCACGTTTAACCTTGGAGATAAGTTAAGTTTTTCACAGATTTCGATAATTTTGTCCTTGGCGGGTTCAATTTTTTTAAGAATTTCATCATCGATGAGTTTGTAAATATCCAGCTCCTGCATTTCAGATGTTATTGTTTGTGTGGAGAATTCCCAGGAGCTAAGCACAGGTTTGTCCAGATTGCCGCGCATACCTGCATCATTGGTTGATGTGGGCTCCAGACCAATAAAATTTGTGACGACACTTGGGTCGAAGTGATAACCGGAAATTCCGAAAAAAGCGCGTCCTTTGTTAAATGCCAAGATAAAGTCCTCATCAAAAAATAGTCAATACGGCTGCGGATTATAACGTGTGCGATAAAGATTTGCCGTATTAACTTTTTTTAGGGGATATGAGTAACTATTTATTATGTTTTTGTTTTAAAAAATGTGAAAATAAAATATTAGAGATTATTTTCAGCTGATATTTTGGCTAAAAAAGTCAGTTAGAAGAAAGGGTAGTGAAGTTTGTCGAGCGAACAAAAGACAGAAAAACAAGAAAAAAAGCGAGACCCGAATAATCCATGCCTGTTTTGTACAGACCCACAAGGGGTGTCCCTGGATAACGAACTTGCCTACAGCGCGCGTGATAGCTACCCGGCGAGCCCTGGACATTCGGTGGTTATCCCTAAACGCCATGTGGCCAGTTTTTTCGAGCTGACCCCTGAAGAGGTGGCGGCTTGTATGGAGTTGATTAGCGAGGAAAAAAAGCTCATTGATGAAGAATTCAGTCCCGACGGTTACAATATCGGCGTTAATATAGGGCCGGCGGCCGGGCAGAGTATCCTCCATGTGCACATTCACATCATTCCCCGCTATACGGGTGATGTTGAGAATCCCCAGGGGGGCGTGCGGCACGTGACCAGGAAGGGACATTACACGCGCTAGATAGTATAATTTAGTCAGTTTACTGGGAGGGACTGACATATTTGTTTATATTCCTCCCGCTATTTTAACAATTAAGGAGTTAATATTATGGCGTTTACACGACCTAAGGTGCCAACAGGCGTAACAGAGTATGTGACAACAACACAAAAAGAGATTGTTCCTGGACAGTTTGTTATTGGTTATACAACTGAGTGGAAAAGCTTCCAAAAAGAAGTACCGTACCAAACACCGAAGAAGCCTTAAGGCAAAAAAAAATCCCACTTTAAAGTGGGATTTTTTGTTTGAGCTAAATGATTTTAGCTTACAGGTTATGATAATAAGCGATTAAAATAATTATCATATCAGGAGAGATTATCTTACTTCGTTACTAGATAACCCTATTCTAAAAAAAGTTTCTGATGTAATGTTCCTGCGCGTTCATGCCTGGCGGTGATAGAGACGGAAGCGCCTTGCTCAATCTGGATAAGCCATTGCATACGTATACGATCATTTGTTGCATCACCATTCTGGCCCAGCCAGTTATTTGGGCTACTGGGTGTATCATGCCGACCGTGAAGTTGTTCAGTTTCCATCCGGGGCTGTCCCTGTAAAAAAGTTATATTCACATCTGATTCAATTTCAAATACCACGCCACGTACCAGTTTGTTTTTTAGTGCATGCTGACTGATTTGAGTTGGTAACCAACCGCTGTTAATGACAGCAACATCAAGCTGAAAAATACCGAGATCTATTTTGCGTGACTTGCAATGTAACCATTCCAGCCTGGGCGTGATCAGGGTATGCCATAAAAGCCACTTTGGTAATCGATCCACTTCGTTTTGTAATTGTGACGGCGGTGGATTCCATATATTAAATAAGCTATCCCAGCCACCAAGTTCAACTTCACCTAGCTGGGGATGACTGTAGCTATACCAGTTAACAAATCCGTTACCCTGGAGTGAAGTGTCATTCCATTGCATTAGTTTGAGATCATCTTCAAAGGGATGTTCTCGATACCAGTCAATGAAGTTGTTCATTTTGATGCCCGCCTGGCGATGCGGAGACCACAGTTCAACAGTCCAGGCGATGCGACCGGAATCTTCATATATCCAGTCATCCATTGCCCCGGTAATGACTTCCTGCGGATGATAACGAAAATCATGATAGGCTGAGACGGCAGGATAGCCAGTTAATTGCTCACCTTGTTGACCAATTTTCTGGAACAACCAGAGATCTTCAGCTGGCATTTGATCATCAGCTTTAAAGGAATACGGGCGTAAAAGTACGCCACTATAAGAATGAAGTGATAATGCGGCACATATATTCGTATGCTGGCTGATAAAATCAACTACT
This sequence comes from Gammaproteobacteria bacterium, assembly GCA_026197095.1. Lineage (GTDB taxonomy): Bacteria > Pseudomonadota > Gammaproteobacteria > UBA6429 > Thiohalophilaceae > JAGLTQ01. The sequence goes on along the minus strand of JAPHTF010000078.1, from coordinate 20,023 downwards.
GCTCTTACTTCAGGTTCCGAGACAGGGTAGTGGCCGGCTCCTTTTTGTTCTTGTTCATTACGCCACTGCACAGGAAAGTTGCGATTAAAATCCAGGTTCTGTTCTTTACGTGCAGGAGGAATATGAAAGCCGTCATAATTTCGAATCAAGCCTTCTGGCAATAAACGATAGTAACTTCCCCCCGTTTCGATCGCATTACGCCGCACCATTAAACGCGAGTCGTGCTCACTGATTTTCCACGCGCCATTTGAATCTTTAATGCGCATTGAGAGCATACGACCATCGCCGTCTATATCCTGAACCTCAATGCCATCGGTTAATGGTTCTTCGTAGGGGTAAGCGCGTATACCTGAACGTACCAGTTTCGGTACAGGTGCCAGTGCCCATTCAGCGCCATCGGGATTTACACGAGGACAAATGTAGAGCGTGCGTGTTTCAAGACACCGTTGCACATCAGCGTCATTTTTATTATCCAGCATCCACTGTATAAAATTGAGTGCTGCCATTGAGCTAACCAGTTCACTACTATGAATATTCGCGTCAATCCACAGCGCGGGTTTGTCATTTGCCGGCCCGGATGAAAATTGTGTCAAGCTGACTAACCAGATATCACGTTGTGCAAAGCTTTTTCCGATGGACTTAACCTGCATGATGTGTGGTTGCTCGGCTGCAAGCTGTAACAGCCTTTTACTAAGGTCATCGTAATTTAGGTAAGTGTCAATCGACCTGTCAGTCATAAAGATAGTCCTTGCAATTGAATATTTAAGTCGTATATTTGCCCACTAATCTGTCACTAAATTTTATATTGTGTGAAGTTTGAAACAGATTATTTTTTCGCGAGGTTATCAAACCGCACATGATTCGTCCCGCCTGTCTTCAGGATTTGAATACCCTGGTTTCTATCGAGAACCAGACCTTCGTGTTTGATCGTTTCAGTCGCCGTAGTTTTCATTATCTGTTAACTAAAGCAAATGCCACGACGCTTGTCTATGAGAAAAAGAAAGAGGTATTGGGTTATGTCATGTTGTTGTTTCATGCCGGCACCTCTCTGGCGCGAATGTATTCTTTAGCCGTGCATCCTGAGCAACAAGGCAAAGGGATAGGAAAAAAATTATTAGAAGCAGCTGAACAGGCTGCACAGGAACACGATTGCATTAGTTTGCGCCTTGAAGTTCGACGTGACAATACTCAGGCAATAAATATTTATCGCCGTTCAGGTTACAAACAGTTTGGAAAAATTGTAAAGGATTACTATGAAGATCACATGGATGCACTTCGTTTTGAAAAATTATTAGTGCCGCAGTTAAAACCAGACCTGGCTAAAGTACCTTATTTTCAGCAAACATTAGAGTTTACCTGCGGACCATCTGCACTGCTGATGGCAATGAATGCTCTTGATAAAAATGTTCCTCTCGATCGAACCCAGGAGTTACGTTTATGGCGCGAATCAACCACTATTTTTATGACCTCGGGTCACGGTGGTTGCGGGCCTTATGGCCTGGCACTTGCTGCTATACATCGTGGTTTTGAGGTTGAAGTGTTTGTAAACGAAACCGGCGTGATGTTCGTAGATTCAGTCAGAAGCCATGACAAGAAAGAAGTAATGAAACTGGTGCAGGACGATTTTCTAAAAGAGTTATCAACGCTTCCGGTAAAAATTCACTATGGTGCGTTAAAAGTGGATGATCTTGAAAAGCATTTTCGTGATGGAGGCATACCGGTTGTATTAATCAGTTCATATAGAATTTATAAAGAAAAATTCCCGCACTGGGTTGTCGTGACTGGTTTTGATGAGCGCTATATCTACATGCATGATTCTTTTGTAGATGAAAATCTGAATAAATCAGTGACGGACGTAATGAATATGCCAATTTTACGCAGTGAGTTTCAGCGCATGGCACGTTACGGAAAGGCGGGACAAAAAGCGGCGCTTATAATTCGCCGTAATAAAAAAAATATTAAAACAAAATAAATTTTATAAGCGTGGTAAAGAAAAAACTAAATGGCTGAACATATAATTATTGTAGAAAACGAGCAGGATTGGTTAGAAGAATATCCGGCGTTAAACGTTATCACATCAAAAAATTATCTTGCGGATTCACAACGTTATCGCAGCAAAGGCATTCGCATAGTCAATTTATGCCGTGGCTATCAGTATTTAAGTGAAGGCTATTATTGTTCACTCCTGGCTGAAGCGCGCCAGCATAAAATCATCCCTTCTGTACGCACTTTGACAAACTTAAGTCGTAAATCAATTTATAGTCTTGATTTTGATGATCTTGAACGGCAATTACAAAAATTATCCATCAGCCATTTTACTGAAATCTCAGGAGATGAGATGGAGTTGCTGATTTGTTTTGGCCAAACTTCCCAGGGGCAGTTGCCTGAATTGGCGCGTATGTTATACGAGTTATTCCCCTGTCCCCTGATGAAAGTCGTTTTTCGTAAAAATAAAGACTGGCAGATAAAAAAAATAAAATCTATTTCAATAACAAGCCTGAAAAAAGATCAACGTGAATTCTTTGTGAATTCAATACAGCATTATTTAACCCGGCGCTGGCGGATACAAAAACAAAAAAGCAGTGCGCGTTATGATATGGCTATACTTTACAACCCGAATGAAAAGTTGCCGCCGTCGAATATGGCGGCATTACGTAAGTTTATTGAAGCCGGTAAACGCCTGGGGCTGGATGTGGAACTAATCCAGCAAAAAGACTACAGCCGTCTTGGTGAATATGATGCCCTGTTTATTCGTGAGACCACGTCTATTGATAATTATACATACCGTTTTGCACGTAAAGCAGAAAGTGAAGGTATGGTTATTATGGATGATCCCAATTCAATAGTGAGATGTACTAATAAAGTTTATTTAACCGAGTTACTTCAATTAAATAATATTCCGATTCCTAAGAGCGTTATTTTACATAAAGGCGATGATCTAAAAAAATTATCAACCCTGGGTTATCCGGTTGTATTAAAAATTCCAGACGGTTCTTTTTCGCGCGGGATTTATAAAGCAGAAAATGCAGAACAGTCTAAGAAGTTCAGTCAGCTTCTGTTTAAAGAGTCAGATTTAATTCTGGCACAGGAATACATGTACACAGAATTCGACTGGCGCGTGGGTATTATTAATCGAAGCCCCATCTTTGTAAGCCAGTATTTTATGAGTAAGGCACACTGGCAAATTGTTAAACACAAGGAAGGTGGTGCTTTTCTTGAAGGTGGATTTAAAACGTGGGATTTAGAACATGTCTCAGTTGAACTTATTGAAGTGGCTTTAAAAGCGGCCAATTTAATTGGTGACGGATTTTATGGTGTCGACATCAAACAAACAGCCAACGGTTATGTGGTGATTGAAGTCAATGACAACCCGAACGCAGATGCGGGCGTTGAAGATAAAGTGTTAGGCAACGAGTTGTACGACATTATTATGAAAGAGTTTTTACGGCGCCTGGAAAAAAGGACCAAGCGCGAAGAGGATGTTGTTTAAGGTTATGCTACCTGGTAAAGACAGGTAGCAGGGTGTTACTTCCGGGTAAGCTTTTAAACCTGGGTATTTTTTGTATCTGAGATTTCTTTTTCAAGCTGCTGGCTGACTGCTTGTGGCGAGTTAGCATATTTTGCCAGCAAGTCATAAGCAACCGGTACAATAAATAGTGTAAAAAACGTACTGGCAATCACGCCAAATAAGATCACAATACCGAGTACAAAACGTGTTTCAGTTCCGGCACCAAATGAAATAAGCAATGGAATAGAACCCGCTGCAGTTGTTATGCCGGTCATAATAATAGGACGTAAACGTACATCTGATGCTTCAATTAACGCATCACGAATGTTGTAACCTTGATCTCGCAACTGGTTGGCGAACTCAACAATAAGAATGCCGTTTTTTGCAGAGAGACCAACTAACATGATTAAACCAATCTGACTGTATAAATTTAATGTTTGCCCGCTGATGTATAAGCCGAACAATGCACCGGTCATCGCCAGGGGAACGGTCAGCATAATAACAAATGGATGGATCCAGCTTTCAAACTGCGCTGCCAATACCAGGAAGACAACAAGTAGCCCCAGTGCAAAAATAAAAAGCAGTGACTCACCGGCAAATTTATAATCGCGTGACTGACCTTTGTAGTCGATACCTGCATGAGCTGGCAGGTATTCTTTGACCAGCATTTCAAAGTGCTTCAGTGCATCACCAAGAGAATAATTTTCAACCAGGTTTGCTTCGATGGTGATAGAGCGAACGCGGTTATAGCGGTTAAGTTTGATTGAGTCAGCAAATTCTTCAATTTTTACCAGGTTTGATAAAGGGATTAATTTTCCACTGCGATCAGAGCGAACATAGATATTTTGGATATCCGTTGGTGTGCGTTGTGCATCACGTTCACCTTCGAGCAGAATATAATATTCCTGACCTTCATCAATATAGGTTGTCACACGGCGTGAACCCAGCATGGTTTCAAGAGTGTGGCCAATATTACTGACGGTAACCCCTAAATCTGCTGCACGGTGATAATCAATGGCTACCTGCATTTGCGGTTTAGTTTCTTTGTAGTCCCAGTCGATGCCATGCAGCCCCGGATTATTTTCATTAATTTTAGCGAGTAAAATATCTCGCCACTCCGCAAGCTCCTGATAAGTTCCGCCACCTATCACAAATTGAACCGGTTTTTGAATACGTGCACCAAAGCCCTGGCGCATGACCGGAAAGGCGCGAATCCCGGGAAGATCACTGAGTTTATTACGTATTTCTTGCATAATGACTTCAGCAGGACGTCGTTGACCCCAGTCATTGAGAACAACAACGGCGACACCAGAATTATAGGCTTTGACCGCACCTATGCCACGTGGTGTTCTGATCAGTAAACGAGTTGCTTCACCAGAGTCAATAAAAGGCATAAGTCGTTCTTCTATTTCATCCATGTAAGTTTTCATATAGTCATAAGTTGCACCTTCGGGACCATTCACCAGAACGAAGAATGCACCGCGATCTTCTTTTGGTGTGTATTCATCAGGAATTATTTTGATAAATAAAAAGGCCAGGCAGGCGATAACAATAAAAATAATAATGATGGCCTGTTTACGTTGCAGTGCAATTTGTAATAAATAATGATAACGCGTTTGCAGGCGTAGAAATTGCCTGTCCACAAAACCGGTAACTTTATTAACATGCTGATGTGGTGTCAGAATTTTTGAGGCCAGCATAGGTGAAAGAGAGAGTGCGACAAAACTGGAAAAGGCAACCGCTGCAGCCATGGTAATGGCAAACTCGGAAAAGAGCCTGCCAATATTGCCCTGTAAAAAAGAGATAGGAACAAACACCGCCACCAGAACAATAGTTGTCGCAATAACGGCAAAGCCAACTTGCCGTGTGCCGCGAAACGCCGCGACCAGGCGTGATTCGCCATACTTAGTCATGCGACGATGAATATTTTCCAGTACCACAATTGCATCATCAACCACTAAACCTATTGCCAGCACAAGAGCAAGCAAGGTCAGCATGTTAATTGAATAATCAAATATCAATAAAACTAACGAGGTTGCTATTAATGAAATAGGCACAGTAATAGCAGGAATGAGTGTCGCCCGCGCGCTACCGAGAAACAAATATATCACCAGCACCACCAGCACAATTGCAATGCCTAATGTTTTATAGACTTCATTAATAGCGCCTTCGATAAAAATTGAAGTGTCATAACTTTGTTGAATAATCATACCTTCAGGCAAGATAGGATTTAAGCGATGCATTTCTTTTTTTGCCGCGCGTGCAACCGTTAAAGTATTCGCAGTAGATTGTTTAATAATACCAATTCCTACCATAGGAACGCCGTTGCCACGGAAAAACAGTCGAGTATCTTCTGCAGCCCGGACAACACGTGCAATATCACCAAGGCGGGTCAGGTACTGCTCGTTCTTATTAATCACCAGCTTTTTGAAATCATCTTCAGTTTGAAACTGACGTTTGACACGAATCGTAAACTGACGGTCTTTTGAATCGATACTACCGGCAGGCAATTCAACATTTTCTCTGCGTAAAGCATCTTCCACATCGGTAACGGTAATGTTACGTGCTGCCATCGCATTTCGATTTAGCCATATACGCATTGCATAGGCTTGTGCACCACCTATACGTACACGTGCAACTCCATCCAGAACTGAAAAACGATCGATGAGGTAACGCTCTGCATAATCGGTTAACGCCGGTACCGAAAGACGATCACTGGAAAAGTTTAACCACATGACTACATCTTCGTTGCTGTTGACCTTTTGTATATCAGGAGGCTCAGCTTCAGCGGGCAGCAGGCTTAAAACGCCGGAAACCCTGTCACGAATATCATTTGCAGCAGCATCGATATCACGTTCAATATTAAATTCGATCGAGATATTGGATATTCCATCTTCACTACCGGACTCTATAAATTGAATTCCTTCAATACCGGCTATACGATCTTCAATAACGCGGGTAATACGACTTTCAACAACATCAGCGGATGCGCCACGATAAACGGTTTCAATTGAAACGACAGGGGGATCGATATTTGGAAATTCACGTAGCGGTAAGCGATCAAAAGCGAGTAATCCAAAAGCGACGAGTAACAGTGATAACACCGCGGCAAAAACAGGGCGTTTGACAGACAGGTCCGACAATATCATGGCTGATGACCTTTTACAGATTTGCCTTTAATAATTGTTGAAAGATCAACTTTGCCATCATCGACAGCCAGTATTTTGATGTGAGCACCATGGCGAACTTTGTCATTACCATGAGTAATCACTTGATCTGATAACGACAGGCCATCCTGCACCTCTACCCAGCCCGGGATGCGAATACCTATTTTTATAGCACGTTTTTCTGCCAGGTCTTTTTGCTCTGTGGTTTTCCTCAGCATGACAAATTGTTTATCACCCATTGGCAGTAACGCGGATTCAGGTATAACCAGTGCAGTACGTAAATTTCGTAATAGATCAACCTGCATCAGAATACCGGGTAATATTCGGCCATCACTATTAGCGAGAATAGCGCGCACTTTTACTGAGCGGCTGACAGGATCTACCCGGCTATCAATACTTTTAATTTCACCCTGGTAGATTTTATTTGCAATAGCATCTGCACGTGCTTCAATTTTTAAACCAGGTTTTATTTCAGCAAGAAAAATCGCCGGCACACTAAAGTCGAGTTTAATGGTTCGCGTATCATCAAGTGTTGCTACTTTATCGCCGGCTTCAATCAGCGTACCAACACTGAGTTCACGCAAGCCGGTAATACCATCAAACGGTGCTTTAATAATGCGATCATTAATGCGCGCCTGAATAGCGGTAATGTTTGCGTTAGCTTGATCCAGCGTAAGCCGGGCACGATCCAGATCTTCATGCGTACTGAGATTTTTTTTCGCTAATCTGCGTAACCGATCCAGTGCCAGTTTACGTTCGCCCTGAACGGCTTTAGCCTGTTGCAGGTTTGCCTGCTCTTCAGCGTATTCAAGAACAATTAATGGATCACCCGCTTTAACTTGCTGGCCATCTTCAAATAAAATTTCTTTTACTTTTTCAGTGACGTTGGAACTAATGCTGACAGATTCATTTGCCTGTGCTGTGCCTATTGCTTCAACCCGGTCAGCGAGTTCCTTGAATGTTACAGGTGCAACAATAACCTGTTGAACTGGAACGGGCTTAGCCGCATATAAAGCTGGAGTTGCTATAAAAAAACAAAGAGCGGTTAGAAAAATATGCTTTAAACATCGCAGGCTTAGAATTAAATATTTCATGGTTTTAGTATAGCTCTAATAAATGAAGACTTTCTTATCCTACTATCAGCAATATCGTGAAACAATTTATTTCAGTGTACAAGAGCATTAATTTTAGGGATAAAAAAACCCGCTACCTGTCAATGCAGGTAGCGGGTTTTATACATGACCACAAATGGTGGTTAAGTTTTTACATATTACAGGCTTTGGTAATAATCAATTAATATTTTAGCTACTTCAGGACGTGAGAATTCTTTAGGTGGCGCTTCACCGTTACCTAACATTTCACGAACTTTGGTACCTGAAAGAAGAACAAAATCATCTTTTTCATGATCAGGCGCTTCACACATCATCACAACTTTATTGAGTTTCTTCGACCAGGCAGTGTGATCTGCTTTAAAGATTTCGATATCCATCGCACCTTTAGGGACTTCATCATCAAAAATAGTTTGTGCATCAAAGGCACCGTAGTAATCACCCACACCGGCATGGTCACGACCCACGATGAAGTGCGTGGCTCCCATATTTTGGCGGAAGTAGGCATGTAATACCGCTTCACGAGGACCGGCATATAACATGTCAAAACCATATCCTGTAACCATTGCACTGTTTGGTGGGAAGTACACTTCAACCATTTTACGAATTGCTGCGTCACGAACAGGTGCAGGGATATCACCGGGTTTCAGTTTACCCAGTAACATATGAATCACAAGGCCATCACAACCTAAACGATCCATTGCCATGTGGCAGAGCTCTTCGTGAGCTAAATGCATTGGGTTACGTGTTTGGAAGGCAACAACTTTTTTCCAGCCACGTTCTGCAATTTCGTTACGAATTTCAACAGCAGTACGGAAAGTATCCGGGAACTCCGTCTGAAAGTAACTAAAGTTTAATACCTGGATAGAACCAGAAACGGCTGTTTGGCCCTGGCTGTTAAATGCAGCCACACCTGGATGTTCTGCATCATCAGTACGGTAAACTTTGTCCGTCATTGTTTTCATTTGAGCGTCTGTTACCTGCTCAATCGCTGCTACATCCATGATGGCCAGTACAGGGTTACCATTAACATTTGGGTCACGTAACGCGATACGTTTTGCATCACCAATGGCGTCAGCATTTTCTAATAAGCACATAACGGGAACAGGAAAGAATGAACCGTCTGTTAAGGTCATTTTTTCCGCTGCACCCATGGCATCAGCCACGTTCATGAAACCTTTTAATGGGTTGAAATAACCGCCACCCATCATTACGGCATTACCGGCAGCTTGTGAACTGATGACTACTGAAGGCAAAGATTCAGCTTCTTTGCTGAGTTTGTCGTGTTCGGCAACATCGTAGACGAAACGTGGTTGTAATTCGTCAGAACCTATTGGTTTAATCATGCTTCTCTTCCTCGCATCTAACGACCCTGTTGGGTGGTTATATAGTTAAAAATCTGAAATTAAATTATTTTTTATTACTCATATTGGTTGATACTTTTTAGAAAACCTAAGTGGGTTCAACCAGCCTAAAGTAGCAATAATGTGTAGGCTAAATAATCGTGGGAGGCACTATACAACACTATTTGACTGTCAGAAAAATAGGGTAATTTATGAGGGCATAGATTGAGGTATAAGAATGTAAATTATATCGAGTCTAAAAAAACGCCCACCAAATGGCAGGCGCTAATTCATAAGTTTTCTTTAAGAATTAAAGAGTTAACTTTGAGCTAGATATCCGGGTTTACCCGGCATTTTCTTTTGCTAAACGGGCAGCTTCAGCCTGATCCGGTGAGTAAGCTGCACCAGACCATAACATGTCGTAGGCAATTTCTTCATTTCCGTTTTCACAGACTTCCAGCACTTTCTCAAACAGGGGTTGAAAGGTGTCTGAGCGATGTGAGGCTTCATGATCTGCGAATGTATTCCAGAAAGTGATAATTAAAGCTTCTTTACCCTTCATATCACTTTCAACTGCCTGACCGATAGTTGAGCCTTCATTGGATACGTTGCCTGAATTAAGGCAAACAAAACCACCCACAAAACCTGTCGTTGAATGGTATGTTTTTACGTTTTCACATAAAAATGCCACACGCTCCTGAAGATCGTCCAGTGTGTATTCTGGCTTTAATACAACTCGGTTTACAGTAACCACACCGTCGTGTGGAAAATTATTAATAAGTCCAGTAGACATAAGCAGTTCCTCCAAATGGTTTTAATGAAATAACCGTATTTCGTTAACTATGAACATAGTGATCAACATAAGCTAATTCAATGCTTTGAGGAATTTAATTTATAGCCCAGGCAATACACTCGGGATTTCATCCGCAAATATACTATTGCTGGGCTAAGTTATGGATACCGCTAAAATAAAGAGACGGGTTAAATGAGTGTTAATTCATTTTTGACCAGGAATCACGAATATTATTTGCCAACCCCATGGGATCAAAGGGTTTTGCTATAACATCAGTGACATTCAGTGATTTTAAGAATTCTACTTCTTGCGGTTGTACTTTTGCGGTCATAAATATCACCGGCGTCTTTTCAAGAGTAGGAATTTTGCGCAGTTCCAGTAGTGTTGTGGGGCCATCCATGCCGGGCATCATGACATCAAGCAAAAACAAATCAGGATCAAAGTTAGCTGCTTTTTCGACGGCTTCAGCACCCGAACTGCAAACGAGTAACTCAAAGCCACCGACATTTTCCAGTGCAACTCGGGCAATCATTTGAATATCAGGTTCATCTTCGACATAAAGAATTTTTTTTAATTCAGCCACAATTATAATTCCGTATTAATTAGAAGGGCATTAGCGAATAATTACTCGCTAATGACTTTTAATATCGGTTAAAAAAACAAAATCTTAAGGTTTAAATAATGAATACGACAAAATAGCCTTTGTTTCTGAGTTAAGAAAAAGGCTATTTTTTTATTTATTGCAAGAATAAGAATAATGATCCATTACCACGACGAATATTAATCAGCAAACTTTTATTGTTTGTGATGGCGGCCTGTAATTCTTTTATGCTTTTAATATTTTTACGGTTTGCTGAAGTAATAATGTCACCCTGGCGTAAACCCGTTTGCGCAGCAGGGCTGCCGGGTTCTACGGAAGATATAATCACACCTTCAATGCGTCCAAACAGCTTAGAGTCAGGTTGAATATTTTGTAACTCGGTGCCACTTAAATGGTTGTGTAAATTTTTACCTGCAATACTTCCCTTGGAATTATCCTGTTCAGCGACGATTGCTTTGAGTGAAACGACTTTATTGTCGCGTAATACTTTCATTACAACAGTTTGGCCGATGCGTAACAAGCCCATGCTATTACGTAACATGTCAGCATTACGTACCGCCTTATCGTTAATTTCAATAACAATATCGCCAGGTTTTAATCCTGCCCGATCAGCAGGAGAATCTTTATCAATATGTGAGATGACTGCACCACGACGAAAGGGAATATTAAATGCCTGGGCAAGCTCAGGGGTCAGATCCTGTGCCTGTGCACCTAAACGACCACGCTTAACTTCACCGTGCTCAATAAGTTGTTGCATGATGTCGTGGGCCATATTAATTGGGATCGCAAAGCCGATACCAATGTTGCCACCACTTTTAGAAAAGATTGCAGTGTTAATTCCAATCAACTCACCACGCAAATTCACCAGTGCGCCGCCCGAGTTGCCCGGGTTAATAGAAGCATCCGTTTGAATAAAGTTTTCATAACCCTCTATGCCTAAACCACTACGTTCTATGGCACTTATAATGCCCGAGGTCACTGTTTGACCCAGGCCAAAAGGATTACCAATGGCGACAGCAAAGTCACCCACATCCAGGTTCTCGGAGTCAGCGAGTGGAATGGCAATAAGATCGTTGGCTTTAATTTGAATAATTGCGACATCACTATCTGGATCAGTTCCAATGAGTTTTGCTTCATATGTATCACCATTACGTAAAGTCACTTTAATAACATCAGCTTTATCAATGACGTGATTGTTAGTGATAATGTAGCCATTTTTTGCATCAACAATCACGCCGGAACCTAAACTTTGTGTTTTACGTTCACGCGGTTGTGAGGGCATTTCAAAAAAATGTTGAAAAAACGGATCATTAAAAAGTGGGTTTCCCTGGATACGTACCGTGCCGCTGGTGGCAATATTTACAACAGCCGGTGTGACACGTTTAAGCATGGGTGCCAGGCTGGGCAGAGGCGTACCCTGGCTATCAATAGCAGGTAGTGATGCAAATGTTGCTGAAGATAAAATACCGATAAATACAAAACTTATTATTCGCATCGCGAAATTGCGCGTAAATCCCTTATTCATGAAAATCTCTCTTATTTTTTTAATTAAATTCTTTGTTCAAAGTACAGTGTTGCATTGGAGGATAAAAGTTAAAAAAAGTTCATAAAATAAAGAATCCCTCTGAGCCAGTTGATAAGACAGGCTCATTGGGTAACGGAGTTAAAATATCTTAATTAACTTTAACTCACTTAACTTCGATTTTACGCGGCTGGGCTTTTTCCTGTTTAGGAATGGTGATTTCTAACACCCCGTTATTGCTTTTCGCGCTAATTTTATCGGCATTGGCGGTATCGGGTAAACTAAAACGACGATAGAAACTTCCACGTTGACGTTCAATACGTTTATAGCCTTCCTTTTCCTCTTTAGTTTCAGACTCACGTTCACCTTTAATAGTTAACATACCGTCTTCCATATGCACATCGATATCATTGGGATCAACACCCGGGATATCAGCATGAATTAAAAATTCTTTATCAGTTTCTTTAATATCAACAGCAGGCGTCCAATCGCTGGTGGCAATGCTACTGCCTTCAGCAACAGAAGAGTTGCCTTCAAACACACGCCCCATTTCCCGACGTAATTGTTCCATAGAGTTCCATGGTTGATAGCGTACTAGTGACATGATATTTCTCCTTACTTGTTAATTTGGTAACTACAATTTATTAACAAACAAGTCAGATTCAAGTACCTGAAAATGAATTTTTATAATTTTTTTAAAAGTAAAAACGAAGTCGAATAGTTATGCTAGTTGGAACGTGTCCAAACTCGGATTGCACTTGACCGAGGTTAGTTTTACCTCGGCCATTTGCGAACTGTAATGAAAAAAGTAAATCAGATTCATTGCTGACGGAATATATTAAGTTTACTTGATGTAATAGAGAGGTATTTAGTGTGCCATCAATATCTTTAACAGGGCTCGCGAGCAAAGTGTAACCGGCATTCATCAGTGGGGTGATATCTTTGTTGAGCGAAACTCCAAGTACATTTTGGCTGAGGTGTTGTTGCAGACCATATTTAATAAAGGTGTCTGTGAGTATATTGCTGTTCATCAGCGTCGTAATGTCATTAGCGCCGCGGCTATTGTTATACCATTCGGCTGCAAGCAAGGTGCCATTAGAAAACTGATAATCAAGACCGGCGATCGAAAAAACAGATGTTTCATTTTGTTTTGTTTGCGTATGTGCGGCTTCCAGCCGCCAACCCATGCCGCCCCAGGCGCTTTCAAATGAAGCAGCAAAAACCGTGTTGCCGATAATGTCTGCGCCAAGTAACTTAAGTTCTGATTGCTCACCGACTTGACGGCGATAATGCAGTGCCGCACTACTATTATTATCAACGGCTGCATTGTCATTAGGTGAGAAAACATAAACAGCAGTGAGTGATGAAAAACCTGAGGGGAACCAGTCGAGCCGGGCCGCATCGATGCCGGGTTTAAAGTCGGTATCTAAATCAGTAGGTGCAAAAGATCCAAACACATTAAGCGGTTGCCAAAACCGACCACTGCCCCAATCAATGGATTGCCGTCCGATAGCCAGTGTTGTGTTTTTAAATCGATGTTTATAAACGGCACGATCAATTTCATATCCAAAGCGTGAAGTATTGTTAGCATCGTTTTCTTCTAACCAGTAAGAAGACAGTTTTTCATAGCGAAACAAGTCGCTTGAATGAATATCACTAAACAGAAAATCAGAGAGATGCAGGCGTACCATTTTCATATGCACTGACCACTCTGCTTCATTCAACGTTTTATCCCGCGCACTGGAATTATCTAACATCAAGCGTAAGCTTTGTTGATCTGCTGTTAAAGTATTATCATCTTGAGTAGCTCGTGCCGTTGTGCCCAACATAGAAAACTGACCGGTAAAATCAGCAGCCTGTGTTACAGCACCGATGGCGCATGGCAGCAACACTAAAGACAAGTTGAAAAATTTAAACCTGATGTTCATTTCAACACGCTACTCATTTACATTTAGTGCTCATGCTCATGCAGTTCATCGCTAACGATTTTGCCATCCTGTAAGGTAATAATTCTTTCAGCGCGATCCATAACGCGTGGGTCATGAGTCGAAAAGATAAAGGTGGTTTTTTCTTCATGCGAAAGCGTGTGCATGATGTCTAACAGTGCGGTCGCATTTTCTGAATCAAGGTTGGCGGTGGGTTCATCGGCGAGGACTAGTCTTGGGCCCGCAGCGAGGGCGCGTGCAACGGCAACGCGTTGTTGTTGTCCGCCACTTAAGGCAGAAGGCCGACGCTGCATAACATTTTTTAAACCCACCAGTTCAAGGTAATGCTGAGCACGTTGACGAGATTCATTTTTATGCCGGCCCTGTAGCACCATGACGAGTTCAACATTTTCCAATGCGCTTAACACAGGCACAAGATTATAAGACTGAAAAACAAAGCCCAACTGAAACAGGCGGAAGTTTGAGAGCTGCGCTTCTTTCAAGCCACTAATATCAATACCATTGAGATGAGTAGTTCCTTCAGAAGACGCGTCCAGGCCACCAATAATATTTAATAAGGTTGTTTTACCAGAACCCGAAGGCCCCACTAATGCCGCGAACTCACCTTCTTTTACTTCCAAATCAATATCAGATAATGCATTCACTTCCAGTTCACCCTGACGGTAACGTTTACCAATGCCTTTTAATGTCAGTAATGCCATAGTCCTTACTCCAGACTCTTTTTGAATATTAAATTAAGTACGTAGCGCTTCTGGTTTATATCGCAGCGCTTCTGGTTCATATCGTAGCGCTTCGTCCTTACGTTCGTAGCGCTTCTACCGGTGTCACCCGGGCCGCCTTGATCGCAGGGTAAATACCACTGGCTAATGTCACGATAAAAATAATACTGGTTAACTGGGTTACACGATCCCATGACAGCTCGGTATAAATAATCGGATCCATAAAGCTGCCCATCATGACATTGCCGCCTTCACCCATTATGGCGGTGAAGTCGATGCCGTGCTGAGAGAACCAGAGATGAATACCTCCACCTACAATCCAGCCAACAACAATTGCTAGCAGGCTTAAAATTAAAGACTCACAAAAAACTAACATGAGCAAAGAACGACGGCTCAGTCCAAGTGCGCGTAACAAACCAAACTCACGAGTGCGTTCGAGTACACTCATTAATACGGTATTAAGGACACCAAAGACCACCATAATTAAAATAAGAATCAAAAAGACATAGTTGCCGGCATCATCAATCGCAATAAATTGCACCAGTTGCGGCATCATTTCCTGCCAGTCCATTGCGATCACGTCTTTATTTTCGACCATGGTTTTAATCACGTTTTTCCAGTGATAAAGCGTATCAGGATGGTCAAGGAAAATAGCGAAACGGGTAACGGGTTGTTTTGTTGTGTCAGCACCTTCGCCTTCGAGAAAGTGTTGCGCAAACTGGGTATCACTGAGGATAAGGTAATCATCCATCTCCGTAACCTGGGATTTAAAAATGCCGCGCACACGACCGAGTTGCGCCTGGGAATCACCGCCTTTTTTACCGGCCATAACAACAATCTTACTACCGACTTTGGCTTTGAGTTTGCGCGCCATGCCTTCACCAATCACAATGCCACGTAAGTCTCCCGCTTCAATCCAGTGGCCTGTAACGAGTTGAGGTTTGAGCATATCGACCCGAGGATCATTTTGATGACTTAATCCTTCGAGTGCGGCACCGACCGAGTTACTGGGGGTACTTGAAAGCACCTGTAACGAGATCCGCGGTTCAATACTACCGGGCAGATTAAGCGCTTCAAGTTTTTCTGATAAAAGCAAACCATTGGCCAGGTATTTATGATTGGCAGGGGCTTCAATATAACCACGAGGCTGAACCGTGAGGTGACCTTCACCAAGCTTGATGGCATTTCGAATCAGCGAGTTATGACTACCATCGCCAATACCAATCGATAACACCGCAAGGCCAAAGCCAATCGCAATGGAGCTCAGGGTAATGATGGTACGTTTACGATGGCGCCATAAATTTCGCCACGCCAGCATCAACAGCATCCAGAAGGGCAGGTGGCTTTTTTGTGGGTGATCAAGTTGAGCGTGATCAGGTTGAGCCGCCATTAGCGCATCACCTCCGCAGGTTTAAGGCGAACGATTCGCCACGACGGAATGAGTGAGGCTAACACCGTGATGAAAATCATCATAATGCAGGCATAGAAAAGATCAGAAGCTAATAAATGACCTTTCATAATGGGCTCAAAAATCATGCCGGCCCAGTCATAACCATCTGGCATGGATTGACTAAAGTCGATACCGTATTCTTCAAAGTAATCATTAATCACCAGCCCAATGAGCGAGCCAACGAGTGCGGAAACAAGCGCAAGGAAAAATGACTCAAATAACACCATCAGCAAGAGCCAGCGGCGTTTCATACCAATGGCGAGCAGAATTCCAAATTCATGGGTACGCTCATGTACTGCCATTAGCATGGTATTCAACATGCCCAGTGAAGCCAGGCTGATAATGATAAAACCAATAATAAACACAAAGGATTTACTCAATTCCAATAAGTCCGCCACGGCAGGGGAAAGCTGGCGCCAGTTACGTACCACAGGCTGGCCACCCAGCTCATCGAGTGGCTTAGCCCTGGTGAGCTGATTCATTCTATTCATCACCGCCGCCTGAATATCTTCGAGCTGCTCTAACTCATTCACTTTGATGGCGAGTTCATGAAAGCCCTCATTTAGATACATGAGCTGTTGATAAGCTTTGATCGACATCAACACACCCATGCGATCGAAATTGGGTTCCAAGGGTTTGAGCACGGCGGCAATACGATAAAGCGCGTTGCCAATACTGCCATCGGCGGCTTGCGTAACCAGCACCAGTTCATCACCGGGATTCACTTTCATATTTTTAGCGAGTTGTGCACCAATCACCAGGTTGTAGCGAGTAAAACCACTTGCAGTGGTATCCGCAATGCCCAGATCCAGTTTGCCATGGCGGACATGTTGCAGCATTTGTGTCACCTCGGGTTCACTTTTCGGATCAACGGCTTTGATGAGCACACCGGTAGATGTTGTTGCTGAACTTGCCAGCCCCGCGGCATAGAGTCTCGGTGAAATATTAAGCCCGGGAAAATCCTGTTTAATCTTCTCCATGTATGACCAGGGCAAAGTGGCGTAGAGATCCTGATCATCAATAAATGCCTGGCGGTGAAGCTGCATATGCGAAGTTGAGATGTCGGTGGCGAAGTGCACCATTTGCCGGCTCATGCCTTCCAGGAGTGAGGCATACAAAATCACCATAATTAACCCGCTGGCTAGTGCTGAAATCGTCAGGGTACTGCGAACAGGGTTACGCCAAATATTGCGCCAGGCCACAAAGATCAAAATAGGTAAGCGACCAAGCATGGAACTGTGTGTGAGGGTTGTCATTTACACGAACGCTTATTGACGGCGCTGTAAGTTTTGTAATGAAAAGAACGAATCCTGCAGCGGCACTTCGAAAACAATATCGTTATAAACGATCACCGTTGATTCTTCCGGCTTGTCTTCGGGTTGCAAAATTAAGCGCATCGGCACTGTTCGGGCATCAATTTTTCGAGGCTGGTCAAAGGTCATGGTACGAATCAGCAGACCTTCTTCATCGTAATAAAGGGCGCGTTGTGGAGACAGGTTTTTTTGCTCGATGCTCATCACCACTTTGCCCCAGACTACCGCGGCATCGGGTTTGGGCACCGAGGTGAGCTCGTAGATTTTTATGCCATCACGCTCACCTTCAAAGCTAATGCTGGAAGTGAAGTCATCTTCAAAAGTGCTCTCTTTGACCAGGTCATCATTGGTGAAATGGCTGCCCATCCAGGAGCCTGACATCATGCTTGAAGGCACCTTGGTGACGCGGTTAATTTTAGGCAGGTAGTTCCAGATATTGTCTTTTACTTTAAGCGTTGCAATACCCTTGTCTTTAACCGGTTCACGAATGACCACAAGTGAATACTCACTACCACGCGACCAGGCTTCCATGGTCATACTACGTTCATAACGCCGGGTTTTTACCGTCATGGTCATCGTGGCTTGAGAGGTTTCCCCACGCCATAAGCGATCGATATGCTGGATAAGTTCATTCACCTCTATTGCAGATGCGGGAAGCGAGAGTATTAACAGGAATGGGGTAAGAAGGTAAGCCACCCATTTTTGTCTGGACGATTTATGCAGGCGATTGATTTTATTGAACTTTATGAGCATCAATTTCCATTCCCTCGTGATATTTAGCTTTTATTCTCTATTTACCAGATCAACCCTGCCCAATCCAGTTTTAGCACGCGTTTTTGATTATCTGCGCATTCATCTCCACTGTAAAACGCCTCAATCTCACTTGTAATCAAGATTACCGGGGTAAAAACCCCAAATGTGAGCACCTCCTCACGCGCTAACAGGCGCTATTACAGGTATATTAACAACACAAGATATAGTGTTGAGTGCAAAAATTATTTTCAAATTTTTAACCGTAATTTTAATCTGTTAAAATAATGTAACTTATTGTATTTAAACATTATTGTTATCGTTTTATAAGCTTATAAATGTTGTTGACAGTAGTGCCCCGTTGGCAATAAGCTAGACGCCTAACACAACATGTAGTGTTTTGAAGTGACAAGCTCTACATCACCAGTTTTTGATTGGTTGAATTGAGTCAAAAGTACAACAGCAAAAACTGAAAATAATAAAAAACGGAACAATCCAGCTTTTTTTACTCTTTTTTTACTTTAGAGGAATAAGTTTTTAATTTCGTTGTCATTCAGTTTAGTAAGCATTTCAGCCTTCTTTATTCATGCCCCCCTATGAATAGAAGTAAGAATAGAAGCAAAGAAGGCTGAGTAATTAAAATTTTACGGAGGACCGTGCCAATCATGAGCGCGCAGCTAAAAGCCTTGAAAGCAAAAACACAGGACATCCCCTATCAGGACGCATCAGTCGATATCTGGGATAAAAAATACCGCCTTAAAACAAAAGAAGGTGAAAACGTTGATAATAATATGGATGAAACCTATCAACGTGTTGCGCAAGCATTAGCTGAAGTTGAAGATGAAGATAAGCGTGCAGAATGGTACGAAAAATTTCTCTGGGCCTTACGTCATGGTGCCATCCCTGCCGGCCGCATTATTTCTAATGCCGGTGCTTTAGAGCACAAACCCGCCACATCAACCATTAACTGTACTGTTTCTGGAACAGTGTCTGATTCAATGGATGACATTTTAGGCAAAGTGCATGAAGCCGGTTTAACCTTAAAAGCCGGTTGCGGCATCGGTTACGAATTCTCAACCTTACGTCCTAAAGGGGCTTATGTCTCCGGTGCGGGTGCGTATACCTCGGGCCCGCTTTCGTTCATGGATATCTTCGACAAGATGTGTTTCACCGTATCATCCGCCGGTGGTCGTCGTGGTGCACAAATGGCCACCTTCGATGTCGGTCATCCCGATGTAATGGATTTCATCCGCGCTAAACGTGAAGATGGTCGTTTACGTCAATTCAACCTTTCTTTACTCATTACCGATGAATTTATGAAAGCCGTTGAAACCAATGACTTCTGGAAACTGGCTTTTCCGGTGACTGAAAAAGAAGCCGAAGAAGACGGGCTTAATTTAAAAGATCAAGAGCAAGTGATCTGGCGCGAATGGCCGGTGACGAAAGGCTATATCACCAATAAAGAAGGTTTAGTGGCCTGTAAAGTCTATAAAACCATTAAAGCAGAACACCTGTGGGACATGATCATGGCCTCCACTTATGACTTTGCTGAACCGGGTTTCATTCTTATTGATAAGGTCAATGAAATGAACAACAACTGGTTCTGTGAAGATGTGCGTGCCACCAACCCATGTGGTGAACAACCTTTACCGCCTTACGGTTCTTGTCTTTTAGGCTCAGTAAACTTAACCAAGTTCGTCAACGATCCGTTTACCGATAAAGCCAGGTTTGACTGGGCCGGTTTTGAAAAAGTTGTCGCGATCTTTACCCGCATGCTGGATAACGTGGTTGAAATTAATGGC
>JAPHTF010000199.1 GCA_026197095.1 Gammaproteobacteria bacterium | reverse complement strand
TTGTTGAACGCATCTTACCTAACATAGCGTCCAGATTTGAGAATTGCTTTAGGTATCTTTGTTCAGAAACTTCAAGTTTTCGCACCAAATCACTGCGTTGCTTATCAATGTTTTTAATTTTTGAGTTATAACCATCTATTCTTGCATCGAGTAAGCCATTGCTTTCTAAAAAACTGGTGCTCAGCTCATCTAAAATAGAGGCTATTCCATTTGTTACCGTTATATCACCACGTGAACCCGTCTTATCACCTGACACATCCAGAACAACACCGCTCAGCACGCCTTCTAATTTTAATTTAGTGCCATCACCGGTCAGCTCATAACCGTTGACATTAGCTTTAAGATCTTTACCTGGCTCACCCTGATTAACAAACAAACCTGTTAATGAAGATAACTTTTGACTAATTGATTTCACGGCAACAGCTGATTTCAAACCCACATTGTTTGATGTTATTGTCAGCGCATTATTAATGTAACTCACACTGACTGAACTTCCGTTTCGTTTTAAACTTTCATCATTATTTATTAGACGTTGTAACTCCGCAGCAAACTCTTTACCGGACTCATAACTTCGCGGTACAAGTTTTATTTCACTGGTTGTAACATTATCCACTACCAGAGAAATTTTCTCCGGCACATCAAAAATATTGTCAGGATAATTTAGTAATGACATCCCCGTAAGCGAACCGCTTGAAGGTGTTTGATTGATCGTAATATTAAAGACACCATCTGCTGCAGGTACTTTTTTACTGGTCACGCGAATTTTCGCATCAGATGTTGAAACAGCGGCAGAAAACAAATGCGCAATTTCATCGGCATGATGTTCAAGCGCGCTATTAAGCTTTAATTCATTCACGCTTAATAAACCATCAAGGCTGCTATCTATACCTATACTTGAAAGTGACGTGAGATTTTCATTAATACCATTGAATGATGTAGATAATCGTCTTCTAATTTGGTCGGTCATACCACGAATAGAGGAGTCACCCGATAAAGGACCGGCCTGACCTGTTTCTGCATCCACCCCGGTTAATATTGAAACAGTCGACATGAGCTCATTATAACTACCAACAAATGATTCAATGGACTGCTTAATACCTGCCGTTTCTTTTTCTATTTTAAAGGATTCAAATTCACCTTCGGTTAATTTTTTTAAATTTAAAGTTAATCCTGGCACAGTGTCTTTAATTTCATTTGCCGCACTGGAAACACTGACACCATCAATACTAAATAATGCATTTTTTGCCTGTGCGACTTCTTCAAGGTTTTTGCCCGCAGCAACATTGCCTTGCGCATCAGTCAGTTCAACAGGGTTATAGGCGAGTAGCGATAAACCAGCAAGATCATTGTTATTAGCATCATTATCAGAAACTGATATGCGTAGACTGTTTTCTGTACCACTTTTTTCTGAATTAATAATAAGACGGTAACCTGATCCGTCATTAATAATACTGGCACGTACACCAACGTTTGCTTCATTAATAGCCTGTTGGATACCGCGTAAAGAACCATTTGATTCATCAATATCAATATGCTGAGTTGGGATTTTGCCATTGATATCAAAAGAATTTGTTGGCATGTTTATTTCACCAAACTCAATACTCAGTGTGCCCGAGCCAATGACATCGAATTCAGATTCAAACGCCTGTGATTTTAATTTTTGTGATTGAGCAAGCTGTGATATTTCAATATCGTAAGATCCTGTTATTGCATTATCTTCTGCGCTAACAGTAAATTTTTCTTCATTGGATGATATTGCCTTAATTGATTTGAATGCGTCTGCATTTCGTAATGGAGTTAATGAAGATTGAAAATCGAGTAAGGCACCTTTAAAGGAACCAATAGCAGTGAGTCCCTGCTGAATATTTATTTCTTTTTTATCTAAGCGTGAAGATACAGGGTCTCTTTCTGCAGCAACAAGTTGATCAACAAGATTACGGACATCGAGTCCTGAACCTGAATTTGTTGATGTAATCGTTGGCATGTGCGTCCTCTATCTCCAGATAATTCGTATTTTTGAAACTAAAACTACGATAAGTTAAATAAGAGACCGGCTATGTCACCATAACCGGTCTTTATTATTGAAGAATGCAAGTTCAGTACCAAGTTATGCCTTCAATTCTATTAGAAATCCTTTCGGTTGTTCATTTTCCAGGCTTTCTACTAAGTGGCGGGAGATAGCCAGCATCTCTTCTGATGGTATCTGGCGTATTACTTCCTCACTTTCTGAATCGATTACCTTCACTACCACACGTCCTGTCGAATCATCGATGCTGAAATCAACATCACGTTGTGTGTTTTGAATGTAAGCGTTTAACTGGCTGACCACTTTCTCCAGGGCTTTCTGGGAGAGCTCTACGTCAACTTCCTGAGTCTCTACCTCAGTAACTTCCACGGCAATGGTTTGCCGCTGCGCGGCCACCTTTTCCGTGGAACCACTGGAGCGGGTTTCAACCGTTCTCCCCAGCGAAGCCACATTGGTAATAGACTGAGTCGCCATATTGTCACCTCATCTCGGTTATTAAAGAAAGACTATGAAAAGTCATC
The DNA here is from genome assembly GCA_026197095.1 of Gammaproteobacteria bacterium. GTDB lineage: Bacteria > Pseudomonadota > Gammaproteobacteria > UBA6429 > Thiohalophilaceae > JAGLTQ01. The sequence goes on along the minus strand of JAPHTF010000199.1, from coordinate 274 downwards.
TTCAACTTCGTCAAACTTACTGAAGTAAAGTCAGTACGTTTTGAGGAGCAACATTGGCTTGCGCCAACATGGCAGTACCAGCCTGTTGCAGAATTTGATTACGAGTCAATTCTGCAGTTTCCTTAGCGAAGTCAGCATCACGGATACGTGAACGTGCAGCGCTTAAGTTCTCAGAGTTGGTTGATAAGTTCGCAATGGTTGAACCAAAACGACTTTGAATCGCACCAAACTTCGCACGCTGGTTACTTACAGTATTTAATGCTGCATCAACCGT
>JAPHTF010000092.1 GCA_026197095.1 Gammaproteobacteria bacterium | reverse complement strand
CCTCCCCCTAGCCCCCTCCCTCAGGGAGGGGGAACCAAATAATTTTTCAATAACTACTTCTGAACTTCCTCAGCATGATAAGACGACCGCACCATCGGTCCTGACTTAGCCCAACTGAAACCTAACTCTTTGGCGATTTCGCCATAGCGTTCAAACTGTTCAAGCGCAACGTATTCTTTAACGGGCAAGTGATAACGTGTTGGACGTAAATACTGGCCCATTGCGATGCGTTGCACACCGACACTGCGCAAATCTTTTAATACTTCGATAACCTGTGCTTCAGTTTCTCCCATGCCCATCATGATGGCGGACTTGGCTTCAATACCATCTTGCTGCACAGCTAACTCAAGCATCTTTAATGAACGCTCATAGTTTGAACCTTTACGCACGGTTTTATACAAATCGGGAATGGTTTCAACGTTATGTCCCCACACCATTTGGGTTGTGAGACTGTCACACTTCACATCATTGAGTTGCAACATAATAGTGTCGACCGCTTCTTGCTGGCAGCGATTAAAATCAGGAGTGAGTAATTCTAAACCGATATCATGCTTATTTTTACGCAGTGCAGTAATGGTATCGGCAAATACTTTTGCCCCACCGTCTTCCATATCATCACGATTGACCGAGGTGAGCACTACATAGTCCAGCCCCATTTCCTGTACTGCATTGGCAATACGTTGCGCTTCTTCATTATCAAACCAGGTTGGTTTACCCGTCATGACATTACAAAAACCACAGGCGCGGGTACAGGTATCACCTAATAACATAAAGGTGGCGGTACCGTGCGACCAGCATTCGCCTCGATTGGGACAGGAGGCTTCTTCGCAAACGGTATTTAAACTGTTGGAATGAACTGATTTCGCTGTGTCGGTAAATTTCTTTGAACCAAGTTGCTGACGGATCCAGAGCGGCATACGACTGGCATTAGATTCAGCAGAGTGATCAAAAACAGGGCGCTTTTTAGTATTAGCTGAAGGCTCTTTAGACATATAATTTTAACTCTATTACCGACTCGTTAAATAAAAAAAGGGCGGCATAAAATCAGTCAGAAACTAATCTTATGTCGCCCCTCTGTCCTTTAACCTGAGAGCTTGAGCCCCTTCGGCGGATGTCTGATCTATATAAACCTGGCCTATATAGAATACATCTCTCTCCAGAGTCAACGTTTCCTCCACGGTCCTTTTACCTGAGCGATTCCGGGCTGTTGCGCCTTCGGTGGCAGATTACCTGCTCTCTCCCAAGGAGGGGTTTTGTTGAAGCAGGCATTTTACTGGTGATCGGGGGTGAAACCAAGAAAATTCACGACTATTTCAGTAAATAAAGAACAAATTATGCAGAAGTAATCATGTTTGCAACAACGATTTTACGACACAACCTGGTTTCGCCCAGCTTGTTTTGCCTGATAAAGATTATGATCAGCACGTGCAAGACAATTTTCAATTTTATCACCGGGCTTACATTCAGAAACCCCTGCAGAAAATTGAATCTTTAAAGCAAGCTGCTCACTAATCTCAAATTCTGTTGCCATTATTGTTTTACGAATGCTTTCAATAAGATTAAAGGCATCTGATAAAGATGTTTCGGTTAACAGGATGACAAACTCCTCGCCACCATAACGACAAAAAGTATCCGACTTACGAACATATTGTTTGATCATGAGCGCAAAAGAACGTAACACATGATCACCAGCCACATGTCCATAGCGATCATTGATATCTTTAAAATGGTCAATATCAATTAAAGCAAGACAGCAACAACCATTTTCTCGTTTAACGCGTGCTTGCTCATTTACAACAATAATATTAAATGCGTCTCGATTAATCGCCCCGGTGAGGGAATCAAAGGAATGAAAAGTACCAACAAGTTTATCTTTAAGTTTTAACAGTTGTTGAATAACGCTTTGTTGTTTTTGAATAAATGCCCGGTAGTCTTCAAGCGCAGGTTGTTTTTGAGTTACCTGCAATAGCTCACGAGCCGCGTCATGCATTACACGATGTGGTTCTTCCAATTCAACAAATTCAATATGATGACGAAAAACATCGGACTCTTCATTGTAATACCATAATCCAAGTTTACAGTTTTCATGTGCATTATCCGCAATAATTTCCTTATCAACAGGTAAGCCACAAATAATACTTTCATGCACAGACTGTAACCATTTAGTGTGATTCTCAACTGCGCGTTCAAGCACTTCAATGGCCAGTTCAATCTGACGATGTTCATATTTATTAGAGGAAAGTAATGCCATAGAATTTTTTGAAGTCTTTTTTATCAGTAAAAATTTTGACTCTAATGAGTATAGAAGAAAAATAATAAAAATTTAAAATCAAAACAGAACAATACTGTAGATAAATAATATTAGTTCGGTGATTTTTCTCTCATCAAGAACCATAAAACAGGTAAGGTTCCTACTACTAACATTAAAGATGCCGGCGCAGCTAATTCAAGCATCTCTTCGCTGGCTTCAATCCAGATCCGAACAGGCAAGGTATCAAAACCCGTTGGCCTTAATAAAAGAGTAGCAGGTAATTCTTTTAAGGTATCAATAAACACCAGAACCCAGGCTGTGGCCATACCGCCTTTTAATATTGGCAAAATGACCCGGCGCAAATTCTCGTACCAATTGGCACCTAAACTCCGCGCTGCTTGCTCTATTGAAGGAGTAAGTTGTTGCACCGCTGATTCCTGAGCCTGAATGGATAGCGGTAAAAAACGCACCATCATCGCCAGCGCCAGGACCGTCATGCCACCATAAATTGCCGGCATGGTCGCAATCACAAAACTCAAGATACCCAGCGCGATAACGGGGCCAGGTAAAACAAAACCGACATTCGATAAGTATAAGAAGCCCTGGCTGAGCGCAGACCGTTCACGCGCATGGTACAAAGCAACCGGTAACGCTGCGATGACAGTTAATGTTGCGGCCAACGCACTCACTGTTAATGAATTGCTCACGTATCCCCAGAACTCTGTATCGATTAAATCCTGTTGCCATGCTTGCCAGCTCCAACTCAGCATCCAGGCAATCGGCAATAAGAAAGCAAACGTTGAGATTAATCCTAACCAGAACCAGATTGCGCAGGTTTCAAACATTGTCGCTTTTTGTGCGGTAATTTTTTTAGACTGGCTGCTGCCATAATAACGTTGGCGATTACGAAAGAATCGCTCAAGCACCATAAATGTCAGACTTAATGTCACCAACACTAAACTCAAACCTGCAGCTGACTGGTAATCAAAGCGACTACTCATTTGCAGATAGATACTCAAGGTAAACGTTTGGTAGCGCAACATGCTCACCGCGCCAAAATCTGACAGTACATGTAACACAACCAGCGCAATACCGGCGGCAATGGCAGGACGTAACATGGGTAAATTGACCCGCCAGAAAACTTGCCACGGTGTAGCGCCATGGATTCGCGCGGCTTCTTCAACATCTTGTTGTGAACGACTTAAAGCATCTCGAACCAGTAAAAAAACATAGGAAAAACCGGCTAACACCAGCACCAGTGTCACACCAAAGATATTAAAAATTTCCGGGATAGCGGTTGCAGGAAATAAATATAACCAAAGCTGCCCTAACCAGCCATCTTGCTCCAACATAATCGTATAGATATGCGCAAATACATAGGTAGGAATGGTCAAAGGTAACACCATCAGCCATACGGCAATGCGGCGACCAGGAAAATTACGACGGGTAATCCACCATGCAGCAGAAACACCTAAGATCATGCTGCCTATTGCCACCAATACAGCGAGACTTAAGGTATTAGCTAAAAGCTCGGGTAAACGATTGCTCCACAAATTTGTCCATTGCTGTAGTGATAATTTTCCACTACTGAATAAAACAAACAATAAAGGTATGGCGGCAGTGAGCACAACCAACAAAGCAAGAAACCCGCGCATGGAAGGTGCGCGGGTTTTTATTTGTTCAAGAGTTACAACGGGGTTATTTAAACTGCTTGTCATAGTGCGATAATACCGTAGAAAAGGTCTCTACGCTAAGTTCTTAAAATAAGAAGACTAATAAAGCTCTCGTTTTATACTTATGGCATACCGACCTTTTCAATTAAGTCGAGTGTTGCATTACGTTGCTGACCTAGAGCAGGCATGGCAACCGGTGCGACTTTATAACTACCTGCTTTTGGAACTTCAGCTGCAGCAGGCACACCTTCGCGTGCAGGGTATTCACTATTCACTTCTGCAAAAAGTGATTGACCTTTTTCAGAGGTGACAAAGGCAATAAAACGTTCTGCGTCTTGTTTGTTTTTTGAGTATTTGGCAATTGCAATACCTGCTACATTCCACGCTACACCCATTTGATTAGCGCCTTGATCGGGTAATACAATCTTAATAGGTGCCTTTGGATGTTTCTCGAGATGACGGTAAATATAATAATGATTCACCAAACCCACACTGCGTTTGCCATCGGCTACGGCCTTGACAATTTTACTGTGCTTGTTGAATACCTTGCCGTCAATATTTTCTTTCATGCCGGCTAACCACTGAGACGTTTTCTCTTTACCTGCTGACGCCATATAGACCGTCACACCTGCAATATAGCTTTCATTTCCACTATGTGTGATACCCAGCTTGCCTTTTAAACGAGGGTCAGCCAAATCAAATACTGATGTTACGAAGTCGGCAGATTTATCATTGGTGTTCTTTACCAGAACGCGTGCCCGTGCCGATAATCCAATCCAGCTATTGTCAGAAGCACGTAAATTTTGTGGAATAGCATTCGCAATCGTCTGTGAAACGGGTAAGAACAAGTCCATTTCCTTACCTTTTTCCAGATTGCCTGCGTCATTACTGATAAAGAGATCTGCCGTTGAATTATCGCCTTCTAATTTCAGCTTATTCAAAAGAGAGGTAGAACTGCCTGAATGCAAAAGAACCTTAATGCCGGTTTCTTTTGTGAACTCGGCTACAACGGGTTTAATAAATTGATCTTTTCGTCCTGAATAAACAACCAGTGATGCTGCCTGGGCATATTGGCTAAGCAAAAGCCCCATTAAAACAACTAAAGTAATACCTGATTTCATACGACTCTCCGCACACTATTCTATATTTGATAAAAAATTTCTGTTGCTACACAACTTAACGGTAATGATAATGATTCGCATTACGAAAATCAAGCAAAAAGCAAATATAAAGAAAAAATACTCACCTCAGCTATTCAATAACCATCAAAATGAAACTCAACAATTTTTAACTCTGTGTACCCCTGTGACCTCTGTGGTAATTATTTTTTATGCCACAATTGCTTTATGACTTTTTCGCGACTAACCTGACAACAGCCCCTTCACCACAATGATACTTGCCTTCATTTAACTCGATGACACACTCTTCAAGCTGTTGTATTTCAAGGAGTTTAAAATCATCCTGCATCATGTCTGCGGTATAGAGCATTTCTAAAACAGGCGGTCCCCCCGATGAGTAATGGAGCTGAGCAGGGCTAAAACTTTCCATAATAAGCTGCCCACCGGGCTTTAGCGCTGAAATGACTTTTTGATGTAAAAACGCACGCACTTCGGGTGGAAAATGCACATAAATAATCACGACAAAATCAAATTCTGACTCAGGCCATGTCCAGTCATTTAAATCTGCACAAATTGCCTCAATTTCAACGCCTTTTTCGCTCGCCAATTCTTGCGCTTTTTTCACTCCAACATTCGATGAATCCACGCTGACAACATGACAGCCTTGTTCAGCTAACCAGACACCATTGCGCCCCTCGCCGTCACCAATCACTAAAACTTTTTGACCTGCTTTGAAAGCACCCTCAAAAGAGGAAAGAAATTCATTCACTGCGATACCATAAGCAAACCCGTCTTCCGCGTAACGTGAATCCCAAAATGACTTATCCATAATTTACAAACTCACCGTTATAACAATAGATTGGAGTATCTTAATCAACGTGTCTTTTAACCAGCGCACTCATTGCTTCAAGCTGAACCTGCTTGACCAATGAACCCAGGGTTAAGCCTTGTACAAGGATTGAAAAAATAACCAGGGCATAGGTCACCGCCAGAATAACCTCTCTTTCATTTCCCTGCGGCAAAGATAACGCCAGCGCAACAGAGATGCCGCCACGCAATCCTCCCCAGGTCATGAGCCGTGTTACCCCTGGACTAAAATCACGAACGTTCTTCATGAGTTGAACAGGTATGCTGACTGAAATAAAGCGGGACAATAAAACAACAGGAATAATAGCCAGCGCAGCAAGAAAATATTCGGTGTGATAAACCAGGATTAACACTTCTAAACCAATCAACAAAAATAAAACCGCATTTAAAATTTCATCAATTAATTCCCAAAACGAATCCAGATGCTCACGTGTGCTTGCAGACATTGCAAAGACGCGACCCTGATTACCAATTAATAACCCTGCCACCACCATCGCAATAGGCCCGGAGACATGCAGCACAGTAGCAAAGGCATACCCACCCATCACTAATGCTAAGGTCAATAATACTTCAACCTGGTAATTATTGACTGAACGCAGCATGTAAAAGCAGAGGCCGCCAATAATGAAGCCATAAACTGCTCCACCTACAGCTTCCTGAATAAAGAGCATGGTAATGGAAGATACCGTGGCTTCACTTTGTCCCGTTGCAATGCCAAGCAGCACTAAAAAAATAACAACCGCGACACCATCATTAAAAAGTGACTCACCCGAAATTTTAATTTCTAAACTTTTTGGTACACCTACGGTTTTTAAAATACCCAGCACGGCAATAGGATCAGTGGGTGAAATTAAAGCACCAAATAACAAACAATAAATAAAACTGATATTGAGTTCTAAAGCATTAAGTATGACCCAGCTCATTCCGCCGATAATAAAAGTTGAACTCACGACACCAAATGTTGCCAGGAATAATATCACCCATTTTTGTTTGCTTAACTCATTAAGATTGATATGCAAAGCACCGGCAAACAATAAAAAACTCAGCATGCCATTTATAAGCGCGGTATGAAAATCGATACTTTTAATTAATACACTGACTTCCTGAAAAATATCAAAGGCACCAAATTCTCCACTGATTAATAACAACAGTGATAGCACTAATGAAATCAGCATAATACCTATGGTGGTAGGAAGTTTGATAAACCGATAATTCAGATAACTGAATATTGCCGATAAAGTAAGAAGGATTGCAATTGTATTTAATATTTCCATCGCTCAAAGATACCCTAAAATATCATTTCAAAACAGGGAAAGTCGTGACCTTCAGGCTAGAAAGATAAGACTCAAACAGTTAAATTAAAAAGCCATCGGAGATAAAAGCAGATATTCATTTTCGCGAGTCTGCACTTGTTTCGCATAGCTTGCTATCCCCCTAATCGAGCGACGCCTTAATATTCTTATAAACTTTTTATTTATAAAATTTTATATTATAAAAAATAAAACAGGCCGCATTTGCGACCTGTTTTACCTGTATATGTGGATATGCGGATTAAAATTACATACCATCTCGTGGTGTTAAACTTCTTTCTGCTTTTTCATTTGGATTTTTAGTCTGGAACCGTTTCCAATACTCTTTATACGTCTCCATGATATTCTTTTGTTCTTGAGCAAACCATTTTTTCGCGTCCTCTGGAATGGGTTCAAGTAATTCAGTACCTGAGACCCAGTCTTTAAAATCAGGACTACTGGTATTGTATTCTGAAGTTCCATCGGTACGAATTGGGGTTGGAGCAAAACCGCCTGTACCCCAATTTGGACGTACAATTGAATAGTATGTTTTACCCGCTCTTACATCAGCAAGCATAAAGTCTGCCGCGATACCGTAAGCCATATAAACTTTTTTACCTGGCGTAGTCTCATGCACAATTTTACTGCCCATTGGAATTGAACCGATAAACTTTATTTTACCGTTTGCAATTTCAAATAATTCGGCATTAACTGCACCGGAAACAAAAGAGGTACGCATAAACACAATTTTAGCTTTCTGTTTACTTGCTGGTGTAATGTTTTGATTCTGACTGGGCTTCATTAAAGCAGAACTGCCGCCGCAACCGGCTAAAAACAAAAATACAAATAATACTGATAATCTTTTTAATCTGGTACTCATATTACTCTCCCTATTTATTATTTTTCCCACAACCTATATTACACTTAGCCGAAGCCTTGTGAAACAATATTATGTAATGCATTTTATTTAATACAAGTTGCACAGCTCGCCCTTACTAAACGTCCAGTGTGTTCACGTCGTTGTGGTCGTTTAATCTTATCCTGCATACTCATGCTGGCATATAAGTTTCGTTCTGCATCAATAACCGCGTATTCATGCTTATAAGGATACAGAACATTATTCATTCCGCCATGTTCAATAAACGGTTCAATAAACGGCTCAATAAACGGCACAATGGACTCTTCTCCCTCAACCAACATGCTATGCACATGTAATAACTCATGCAGTAGCGCATCCGCAGGTGAGGCAATGCAAACCGGGTTATTGCTGCATCCATTATTTAATCGAAGTTGAGCAGCAGAGCGTGTATTGAAGTGAATAACAGCTTTATCAACTTGCATCATTGAGCCGCTGCCTGTGGTTACCCAGCTATCTTCATTATAAGATAACATCCAGTTTTTGTTTTTTAAATCGTCGATGAGAGCAATGGATTCAGGGAAACCACTAAAATAATTTGCAATTTCTTTAAGGTCTTCAACGATATAACCGGGATCATCTTTTTGCTTTTTATACCGGCTTTTCAGCTCATCAAAAATGGCTTGCGCGACGCGTGATTTAATCTCAGTTCGCTCTTTAGGCTTACTAATCGGCTTCACGCTATAGTGAATTTTAGTCAGAATAATATTTTTAGGAATCATCTGTAATTCAATATTCTGGAATTGTTGTGCGGCTATATCACGTGTATCTTCATCAGCAAAAACACTGCTTTCAAACAGCAAACTCGCGGTAAATAAAACAATGGGCACCCATTTTCGTCTTTCATTTTTATGTTTTTCAGAACAGCGGCCTGAGCGTTGATCTTCTTTTAGCCGAAAACCTTGTTGCTGATAATGCTGAGAAAGTTTAGCGAATAAAGCCGGTGAGTTTTGCTGCAATCCTTTCGCATAAACAATATGGGGTTGTTTATTAATAACACAGGGATGAACATAGGCTTGCAAAAAACCAGGTGTAGTGATTTCTTTTTTAGTCGCTGGATTCAGCCATTTAAAGAAATTTATATTTCTCATATTCAACCTCTGATACAGACTTATTAGTCTGTATATCGGTCAGAGAAAGAAAAAATGAATAGTTTTAAATAAATAAAGCGGGGCTGTCATTGCGCGCGCTGTCATGAGATTGCCGCAGTCACGTTGTTCCTTCGCAATGACGAGATTAGGTTTTAATTTTTTAGGGGGTGATCATCGGGTAATTGTTTTTGCATCCAGCAGGCGAGCTTATGCTTCATACTTGGCTGGTCTACCTGGCCTTTAACCAGCGGCTGTAAAACTTTATCATGCACCAATAAGCGGTAGACATATTCAACTTTATCTTTTGATGAATCAGTGGCATCAAATTTAACCACACCTTTTTTCTCAGCGATTGTCATCACCATATCAAGGGCCAGTTTAACCAGTTCTTTTTCGTGTTTTAATTTTTTCATTTGAGCTTTGATCCCGGACCTGTGCCCCCAATCCCCATAGCCTGCTGCATAATGAGATTTTTAAGCGGTGTTATTTTATTAACCATATTTAGTCCAAAACCACGCAAACCTTTTACAACGGATAACTCGCTGCCAAACAACCTTTTTAGTCCATCCATGGCGACTAACATGGAACGGTTATCTGCCCTGCGCCAACGTTCATAGCGACGTAATACTTTGAAATCACCAATGTCTTTTTTATTGTTTAGCGCATCGATAATGACGGTTATTAAGCTTGCTACGTCGGCTAAACCTAAATTAACACCTTGCCCGGCCAGAGGATGGATTGTATGAGCGGCATCACCAACTAAGGCTAAGCGTGGTTTGACATAATTTAACGTTTCAAATAATCGTAATGGGAACACCGCTCGCCCAGCAACCGATACAATTTTCCCAAGCTTGCTTTCAAAAGCCTGTTCAAGCTCAAGCGCAAATTCTGCTTCAGGTATTTCAGTTAAGCGTTGTGCTTCACCCGGTGACGTTGACCAGACAATCGAGCTGTATCCATCCGTTAAAGGTAAAAAGGCCAGTGGTCCAGTACTCAGGAAACGTTGCCAGGCCGTATCTTGATGGTACTTTTCAGTTTTAACCGTGGTGACGAGTGCCGCTTGATCAAAATCCCAGCCTTTAACGGCAATATCAGCTTGTTGTCTTACCCATGAACGTGTGCCATCGGCACCGACTATAAGGTTAGCGGTCAGCTTGGTTTTATCTTGCAGAGTTAAACATGTTTTATCCTGGTTAAAGGCAATAGCTTCAAGCCTGGTAGGACAATATAAACTGATTTGCGGCATTTCCTGCATACGTTGGTATAAGGCTTTTACGATTATGCGGTTTTCAATAATATGGCCAAGATCGGCCTCACCCATATCTGCACTATCAAAATGGATCTCGCCATGCTGTATTTCACCATGCCGATCATGATTGCCCGCATCCCAAACAAACATGTCGTAGTAGGGACTGACTCTTTGTTCGACAATGTTTTCCCACACACCCATATTCTTGAAAATATTTTGTGATGCCCGGGTTATTGCACTCACGCGCATGTCGTAACTGTCTTTGTCCCAATCAAAGTTAGGCGCGTTTGCATCTATCACAGCAATTTTGAGTTGTTCAGCCCCTTCTGCAAGGCCACAGGCGAGTGATGCACCCACCATGCCACCGCCTACAATAATAATGTCGTAGTTTATGTTTTCATTCATATAGAATAGCTCCTCCACCTGTTAAACCTGCACGTACTTCAGGAATCAATGCAGTTAACGCGATAGGTGTAATGTAAAGTAGTGCAAGACCATAAACGAGCACTAATGAAAGGCTATTTTTGGTTATCCCAAAATCCCCTATTCACCTTTTAATATTAGTAATTGCTGCAAGTAATACTCCTTGTTTCAGTATCAGCTTCGGGCTGAAGCCCGACCTACAAAAATTAATATCCTTCTTTGCGTGCTCTGCGTCTTTGCGCCCTTTGCGTTAAATTCTCTTGATTTAAATCATCCATCATAATTTTAAACCTCGCCCAAGACGCGGTAACTTACCGACAAATCCCATCGCATGGCGTGCAAACAGTTTTTTAAGGGGCGGGACAACATCAACAACAAATAGACCCAAATTTCGCAATGCCGCCAACGGTAAAAAATTATTGGAAAAAATTCTCACCAGGCTATCTGTGGCCATAGCCGTTTGCATATGATCGCGACGGCGCCAATCGGCATAAGTCTTAAGAACCGTTAAACTACCAATATCATTATTTTCAACATCATTACTATGCACCGCATCAATAATCACTTGTGATAATGCGGCGACATCACGCAAGCCTAAATTAAATCCCTGCCCTGCTACGGGGTGTAATGTATGCGCGGCATTACCAATGATGGCTAAACGCTCTCGTACATGTTCCTGTGCACGCATTAAGCTTAATGGATAAACATGGCGTTCACTGGCATGAATAAATTGCCCTGCTCTCGTACCAAAGCGTTCTTGTAGCTTTTTCAGGAAGGTTTCATCATCCCAATTCATCATTTTTTCCGTATCGGCACTATTGATAGTCCAGACAAGTGAAAAACGATTGCCTTCATTTTCTGTTGCCACCATGGGTAGTAACGCTAAAGGGCCGCTATCCGTAAAACGTTCAAAGGCCTGGTTATGATGCACCTTGTCAGTCGCGACATTAGCGATCACTGCACTTTGTTCATAGTTTCGTTGTTTGATTCTGACACCGCTTAAACGACGAACAACCGAATCACCACCATCAGCCGCGACCAGTAATTTTGCCGTTAGTGTTTTATTTTCACCATCATGTTCGATAATGGCACTCGCTGAGTCTGCACTTAATTCAAAATTCTTAAGTTTAGCGGGAGCAATCAAGCTGATATTTTTTTGCCTGTTAAGTACATCAAATAATGCTTTTCCAATCACACGTGTTTCAACCACGTAGCCCAGCGCGTCAACATTCTCATCTGCCGCATTTAAACGGGTGACACCGGCATGACCACGATCGGAAACATGAATTTTTTTAATTGCGGCAATGCCCAGCTTATTGATTGATGACCATAACCCCATGCCCTCAAATACTTGTTTAGAGGTATACGACAACGCCACACTTCGCGCATCAAAAGCGGGTTGGTATTCAGAGTCATCAGTCTTAAAAGGATATGCTTCGACAATAGCAATCTGTAAAGCAGGCTCGGCTTGAGATAAGGCACAGGCAAGACTTGCACCGACCAGGCCGCCGCCGATAATAATGAGATCAAAATCTGTTGTTGTCGTTTTGTCTAACATGGTCTTTTTAACGCAAAGGACGCAGAGGCGCGAAGAACGCAAAGAAAAATCTTAAATTTATGACAATTTTATTCATTTAATTCCCGTGTTATTAATTAAACGTATTGATAGAGTATAGCGTCGGGCTGATACCCTCTATTTTATATGTCCACCAAGGGGCACTACGAGCTCGACCTACAAAAAACCTTCTTTGCGTTCTCTGCGTCTTTGTGCTCCTTGCGTTAAGCTTACTATTTAAGTTTAACCGGCCATTATTGCTTCGATGTCATCAGGTTCTTTGGGGACATCTTTACTCAAAACTTCACACCCATCTTTTGTCACAAGTACATCATCTTCAATACGAATACCTATGTTATGCCACTTCTTGGCAACATGTTCATGATCGGCTGAGATATAAAGTCCAGGCTCGACTGTAATCACCATACCCGGCTCAAGTACCCGCCATTCATCATCAACCTTATAATCACCGACATCATGCACATCCATGCCTAACCAGTGCCCGGTACGATGCATGTAAAAATCTTTATAGGCTTCTTTTTTGATTTGTGTTTCGAGTTTACCTTTTAATATACCGATATCGATTAAACCCTGGGTAATCACTTTAATCGCCGCTTCATGCGGATCATTCCAATGGTTTCCTGGTTTAACCTGCTCTATAGCGGCATATTGAGCGGCCAGTACAATCTCGTACAAAATACGCTGTTCTTTTGAGTATTTGCCATTCACAGGGAAAGTGCGAGAAATATCGGCGGCATAACATTCCAACTCCGCACCTGCATCAATCAGAACCAAATCACCATCTTTTAAGGTGTCACCGTTCTCTACGTAATGCAAAATACAGCCATTCTTTCCACCACCAACAATAGACGAGTAGGCTGGAAAGCGTGCACCTTGATGCATAAAGCTGTGCAACAGCTCCGCCTCGAGCTGATATTCATAAATGCCCGGTTTACAAAACTGCATTGCTTTAATATGTGCCTGAGCTGAAATTTGTGCGGCTTTACGCATCACTTTGATTTCTGCCGCACTCTTATACAAACGCATATCGTGTAGTTGATGTTCCAGGGCAACAAACTCTCCCGGAGTATGTACCCCCATTCGAGACTGCTCACGTAAGCGATTCACCCATTTAATAATACGTTGATCAAAATCAGGGTGCACACCCATGGTGTAATAGACTTTTTCTTTATTTTCGAGCAGTCCTGGCAAAATATCATCAATATCATCTATCGGAAATGAATCATCCGCAGCATATTTTTCGATGGCACCATCCTGTCCCGCACGTGGCCCATTCCAGGTTTCCATTGTCTTATCATTTTCACGACAAAATAAAATATATTCGCCATGCTCACGTCCCGGAACGAGTACAGCGACTGATTCAGGCTCATCAAAGCCGGTAATGTAATGAAAATCACTATCCTGGCGAAACTGGAATTCTGCATCGCGATTACGCATCCGTACCAGGGCGGCGGGTAAAATCGCCACGGCATCAGTGCCCATGATTTGCATCAGGTGTTTACGGCGGCGCTTGTATTCTTGGTTTTTCATATATTTCTATTAATATAGTTTTATTACTAAGGTATAAAAAAGAAGTTTCACCACAGAGGACACGGAGGTTCACAGAGTAAAAATATTAAAAAACTCTGTGTCACTCCGTGCCCTCTGTGGTTAAAAGTTAACTCTAATGGTACTCCGACTCGTCTCCAGGTTCAGCTACCTGGAATTGATGCATTTCACCAACAAAAATTTGTATTGCTACTCTAACAAACTCAACCAACTCCATATAATCTTTTTCGTCCTGAGTCTCATCATCTAGCTCATAAGATTCAGCCCGAGAGATCTCGACCAGGTCTTTAACAATTTCAGGTAGCTCACCCGGTAAGCCGCCAGGATCCGTTAACCCGCCCTGACTTAAGCCTAATAGAAACCCCTGACACCAATTACTCAGCGCTTCAACTCTTGAAAATAAACCAGAGTGGTCATCAGGCAAAAAAAGTTCGAATTCGAAGTCCTGACCTGAAAGTTGTTTTTGTGTTGCGTTAAATAATTGCGTCAATAGGGAGCGGCTTTCGCTGTTCAGAGCATCAACCGTCAAAGCATCCTCTTCCGGCGATTCCGCTAAGGTATGATCTAGCCAATAATCAGCAGTTAAACCATTCACAGTACAAAATAAACCACATAATGCACCGTGCACTTCAGCGGCATCCTGTTCGACACTAATCCTTTTTAAGGCATCATTTATTTCATCGTACTGAATATCTATATCGCTCATATCGTCCCGTTTTACCTCAAAAATTAGATAAATTTGCCATCATTCTACACGATGGAAAACCTGGCCTTGCACTCGCGGCTAGCGAACGATAATTTTACATCATTTTCCACCCTGTTTACCCGTTGACCGCGTCCGAAGTGCTCTATATTCTTATACTATTGAATATAAATAAGGTTTCGGCGGAGACTGAGGAATAAATGGAAGAACTCGATCTAAAAAAATTAGAAAGCCGCGTTGATGATCTCATCAAAACGATAGATCGCCTGCAAAGTGAAAATAAAACATTGCGTGACAGCCATTCTCACTTACAAGGTGAACGCACGCGTCTTATCGAAAAAACTGAGCTGGCGCGTACCCGGGTTGAAGCAATGATCGGACGTTTAAAGGCAATAGAAAATGATGGCTAAATCATCTGGCGGCATAACAATCCATATTTTAGATAAAGAATATATGATTGCCTGTAGTGAAGATGAACGTCATGATCTACAGCGCTCTGCAGACTATCTCGATAAAAAAATGCGTGAAATTCGTGATAGTGGAAAAATTATCGGCTCAGATCGTATAGCGGTTATGGCTGCGCTTAATATCTCGCATGAATTACTGACTCAAGGTGGAGCAGGATCCTCACCTGATGCATCAGTAGATACACGCATTCGCAGTATTCAAGAAAAAATTGATGATGCCTTGTACCGTAGTCGCCAATTGGAAATTTAAGCTGTCAATACGCCTGCGCTCAATAAAACTAAATATATCTAAAGAAGATTTGAGCTAAATAATCTAAAATCAAATTTGTTACACCCCTTTATGGGCATACCCTGCAGTATTCGTCAGAGATCGAAAGACCCTTGAGCCGTAATACATACCCCCGGGGGCTGAGTAGTGGCGCGGTGTGCATGTCCGCCTTTGAGCGGAAAGCCTAATGTTCCCACGACGTCCCCACTTGAACCTTTGGTTCAAGGCACAGGTCCCAACGGTACAGGCGGGGTTGCCCACCCTCTTTCTTTATCAGGTACCGCAGCTATTTTATGTTTGATACTCCTTACCTGATTCAACAAACATTCTTAGTTGTTATATTGCCCTGGAAGTTATTTACTGACTCCGCTGGCTGGCAAGATTACCTGGGTCAGTAAAAACATAATCCTGCTTTTGTATTTCCTCTGCACTTTGTGGTTCAATGATATTTATATGAATGCAAAAGCACTACGCCAACAAATGCGTGAACAAAGACGCGCGCTCAGCGATGCAGAGCGTGAAGACGCGGCTTTTTTATTATGTGAGCGCATAGCCTCAAGCCATGTCTATCAACAAAGTAAGCACATTGCATTCTATCTGCCGAACGATGGTGAAATGGATCTTCGTTTACTAATAGAACATGCCTGGCAGCAGGGAAAATACTGCTACTTGCCTGTGCTAGCAGAACCCAACACCCAACGACTTTGGTTTATTCCTTATACAGCCGAGACAAAACTAAAGCCTAATCGTTTTGGTATACCCGAACCCATCCATCCACATTCATTGCGCATACGCAAAACACTTTCATTAGATCTTATTCTTATGCCGCTTGTTGCGTTTGATGAAAAAGGTAACCGCATAGGTATGGGGGGAGGATTTTATGATCGAACCCTGGCTTTTTTAAGACAGCGGCAATACTGGCATAAGCCTAAGTTACTTGGTGTTGCATATGATTTTCAAAAACAGAAACAATTACAAAAAAATCCCTGGGATATTCCATTGCAAACCGTCGCAACAGAGCGGCATTTGTACCTCTGTAATAAAAAGAATGCTTAAGAAGCCATAACTGTACAATTTACAAAAAACCATAGAAAAAAGTCTATGATTTAGCTAAAAAAAATCTCCCGTTCTGACTAAAGCTGATGAACTAAGCCCACTATTATCACCAACGCATCATTTTCTTCTAAAAATATAGCCATTGAACAAATTTTATTTCTATAAATGATGGTTTTATAGATTTAAGCATAAAAATTTCTAAGATCTGGACGATAAAAACAATAACTTTTTTTAAAAAGAGCATCTTTTTATACTTAATACTGCTATTTCTCGTTTAATACATCCAGATAAACAGGTGAAATGTTAAATAATTTATTTTTTATGCTCCATAAATCGTAAATCAGATAAATTTTTTATAAAAATTTAAATTATTAGCCCAAATTTTGTCTCGTGACGAAAAAATTTAACGTCATCAGCATAATTTTTTTGTTTTTTAACTTCAAAAATCATAAACCGGATAAATTTTTTATAAAAAATTAAGTTTTTAGACAAAATTTTGTCT